>JAQBQZ010000008.1 GCA_028286725.1 Candidatus Tayloriibacteriota bacterium | reverse complement strand
GCAGCGGCTACAGTCCAAGTGTAAAGCTGTGCTAAATATGTACTTAATCCAGGGCTTGATTGAGCTGTATTTGTTCCAAGTGTTGTTCCTCCTGTGAGACCTGGGATGGGGGCGAGTGGGGTGTAGCTCGCTGATGCTGCGAACGCATATTCGTGCACGCCAAAAGAAACCAGTATGATGATTAGAGCTTGTACGATTAAAGTTTTTTTCTGTATCATTTTTAAAATGAGAATCCGTCACCGCTATTTTTCTGGAAGTTGATCAAAGTTGTTTTTTGTATCTCTTCTAGGAAATTATCAGTGTTTGTCACGGTGATATCTATCTGTGATTTACCGTCTACATTCTGTGTATTTCTGAAAGTCATATCGTTTTGGTCTGTTGGCACTTCGATAGTTGCGTTATTTATCATCCATTTGTACTCTAGATTTTTACTTGCTCTGTCGGTTGCTCCAAAGAAGAATGGATAGATCGAGATATTTCCCTCTTGATTGGTACCAAGATCAAAAAGATTTGAAAGATCTTTATTAAAAAGTATTCCGTATCGAGGGTTATTCTCATAAATATATACTTCTGGATCAGTTGGTGCGATAGCCATAAAATTCTCAGCAGTATTGCCATTTCCGTCAGATACATCCACCACAAAATCTGTGGGTTTTGAAATGATATCTCCTGTATATTTGAATGTGTTTACTCCAAATCCAGATCTATCTGCGTACACTACGCCATCTTGAGTCCACTTGTAGATTGCATTTGAACTACTTATCTGGTTTGGGATTGCAACAAGTTTCAAATCTTCTTGTGGAGAAAACATTGCTTTGCCTTTATAGAAAGGCGGTGTATATGTCTTTGCTTCCCAGAGAATATCAACACTTTGTGGAGTGATTGTGATCGTTTTTACTAACTGTCTGCTATTTGGCGGAGCAATTGTTGCACTAATGGTAACAATCTCCCCTGCTTTACCAGCTGTTGTCTTCAAAACTCTTTCGCCTTTTCCTTGAAGAAGAGTTTTTCCGCCATTTGCCCAAGAAATATCAGAGTTATTAAGATCAACTCCGTATGCATCAAGTGTGATCGTGACCGGATCACTGGGTTGTGGATATTTGGGATCCACAGTGACGTCTATCTGCTCTTCGAGATCTGGTATTTCAGTCGGAATTGTCATGTTTTCCGCGAAGACGATATTCTGAAATGAAAAAAATACAAATAGCCCAAGGATAATTTTTAGATATGTTGTTTTAAGATTGAGTGTTCGCATTCGATTTATTTGGTTGTTGTGCAGCTATTTTATTTTGCCTTATTTGATCCGGTGTATTGTCTTGATTTCTAACACCCTTTAGTTGATTTGTATTTCTTTGTGGCCATCTTGTTGCGGCAAGCGCAGCCTTAACTTCTGGGTTTAGATTTGCTGCGACACTAACTGCTTTTGTTATTCCCTTCTGAAGAATTTTTCTCTTTCCTGGGTCATTTAAAATTTGTTCAGTAGACATACCGAGCCTATCTTCCATTCTTACTGTAATTATAACCGCAACGACATCAATAATCCACAGTGGAAGCACATTAACAACTGGGATAAATTCTAAAGCTGCGATTCCAAAGAAAATAAGTGCCCTTGTTTTTTTGAAATCAACTTTATAAGCCCAAAACCAAAATAGATAGATTCCAGTAACAGCAATATCAATGAGGCTGTTTACAAACTCCCCTATCGCAACTACACCGAGAATGAGTTCGATAGTGTCAATAAAAAGAGCAAAAAGCACCATTAGTATCATTACATTTGACGTGATTCTCTGATCTTTCATTTTGTTTTTTTGGTTTAAACTATTCGCCCTCAATAAAGCAGAAATTTTAAATCTCCTTAATTTAGATCTCTTCTCTCGCCTGCTTTGCTGCTTTGATTGCAAGTACCTGTGATGGGTCAGATGTAATAATCTGATCTTCTGTGTATGAAGAAATAATCTTGATTGCTACGTGCTTGAGTCCTGCAAAAAAGATTCCCTCTCCTACATCAGATTCGAGTAGAAGATATTTTTCTTCGTCGGTAAGGTTGAATGTGTGCTGAATCATATCAATAGATGATGGAGATTGTTTAAGAAGGATCTGAATCGAAGAATTGGTAATAATCGGTGTTCCATAAGGAGATTTAAGAAAGTCCTCGACGTCCTGAGTGATTGTTGCGAGTCCCAAGAAATATTTTCGTCCTCGTTTTGCAAGTGAAAGTAGGAATGATGCAGTGTCTTCTGATTTCATCATCCACCAGGCCTCATCGATCACGAGAAGTCTTTTCTTGAGTTTCTCTCGAATGGCATTCCAGATATAGTGCATCACGATATACATCGCCACAGGCTTAAGCTCGTCTTCCATATCTCGAAGTGAGAATGTCACGAACTTTTTGTTGATGTCAACGTTTGATGGCTTGTTGATGAATCCAGCCCAAGTACCTTTTGTATATTTTTCTAGTCTCTGTACGAGAGACTCCCCTCCTGTCATACCTGAAAGCACGAGCTGAAAGTCTGAAAGAAGCGGAGGTTCAGCATTTGTAAAATCCGCATCCGCAGTAATGTCTTTGAGCGCATATGTTTCTGTAATTGCTTTGTCTACAAGTGCGTCTTCTTCGGAAGTCAGTCCTCCGAGCATAAGTCGAAAAAGTCCCACGAGGTTAATAATGTTTGATCGGAGTACGTCGGCTGGAGATTCGTCTTCTCGAGGTTTTGGAAGATCGAATGGATTGATATGGTGCTCTGAAGTAAGAGAGATATTAAAATATCGCCCACCTGTTGCTTCTGCAAGGTATTCGTATTCTCGCTCAGGGTCGATCACGATTACGTCAGTATCAAACATAAGAGAACGAAGAATTTCGAGCTTTGTCGTGTAGCTTTTTCCTGATCCTGCCTTTGCGAATGTTACTGAGTTATAGTTTTCAAGCGAAAATCTATCGAAAAGAATGAGAGATGAGTTATGTCTGTTCACTCCATAGAGTATTCCCTTGTCTGATGTAAGGTCAAAAGAAATAAATGGAAAAATACTTGAAAGCGGTGATGAATTAAGCTTTGAATGAACTTCGAGCTCGTCATTACCAATCGGAAGGACGCTTCTAAAGCCTTGTTCTTGCTGGAATAGAGCAGGCTTAATATACACAAGCTTTGCCTCGAGAATTGATTTCACTTCAGATTCAACTTTATCGAGCTCTTCTACTGTGGCTGCGTATAAAGTGAGATAAAGTCCCACTTCAAAAATCTTTTCTTGTGCTTGTTGGAGCTGATCTCGAAGCTGTTCAAGGTCTTGATATGCAGTATCAAGTACTGGGTCACGAACAAGACCTTTCTCTTCTCGCATTCCGATCTGACTTTGTACCTCGGCTACTTTTTTTTGAAATGATCGTAGTACCTGTGCAGTGTCGAGTGGATGAATAAATATTGAGATATCAAAAATACGGTCGAGGTTGATGATTGGAGCAAACCAGCTTTCAGTGAGGAATCGTGGATATGAAATAACAAAGAATGTTCGAGCAATCTTGTCTCCAAGGTTCAATTCTCGCGGAGAAACCTTGAGCGCAGAGGGTGCAATAACATCCTTGAGTTCCAAAACTCCAGTTTCATAGATCTCTTGAGGAAGAATAGATGTTATTACAGGAGCTTCTTCTTTCTTTTTTCCTAAAATTGAATCAATAAATGACATTTGTGGATAGAACTTTTATTTAAAATATGTATCATCCTAATTATAGTACACTTCGGCACTATTTCCCTAATTGATTGATGTTTATTGGCTTCTCTGTATCTCCTGGGTTGAAGAGTTTGTAATACAATTCCACAAGCTCTTCTGTTCCAAGGGGTACTGCACGTACTCCAAGCCTTGTTAGTCCCGCCATTACCACCTCCATTCTCTGTAGTAGCTGAGTTCTATTTTCTTCAAAATTCTCAGTTTTTTGTTTTTCTGCATCAGCACCTTTACTAAACATTGAGAAGAATCCTGCCTTGCTTTGAATAATAGCAGGAACATATGAAACAACAATAAAGAATGTCTTTGTCATAATATTCACGCTCGTCGTAAAGCTTTTTATGAATTCTATGTATTCTTTGGTTTGAACTTTGAGAAGTTCGTTCTCCTGGTCTCTTTCAACAGTCTCCAAAAGCGCAATATAAGGTCTAATATCTAACCTTCTTGACTCCGCAAAGATCTGAATAGAAAAGTTAATTGAGTTTAGGAAGTTTTGGAATTGGAATATTATAGCCTGTTGCTCGTCAACGCTTTTGAGTGCGAAGTTTACTGAAGATGTCATAACAACTCCTCGTATACTATTATCTTTGAGCACCACGACTCCATCACGGATCTCTTTGATCGGTATGAAATCTTGTGAGCTTTTACCTGTTGTTGGCATTTTTTTTGTTTATAAAATTAATTTTTGCTTTTTCCCTCTTTAAGATAAGAGGGGTGCCCGAAGGGCGGGGTGATTTGATTTACTTCCCTATTTTCTTAAATATATCTACTGGCAACCCTTCAAATGTTTGAAGTCTTTCATCACGTTTCATTGTAGCATTATTTGATACTGTCTCATTGATATCTAAACTCCAAGTGAGCTCTTTAAGTCTTGATTCAGAGAGTTTGGGGACATATATACCACCTTTTGGAATTTGAGATATTTCTTCTGGTGTTGGCGGCTTATCTCTTTTTTGCCAGAGATAAAGCTTTCCCCCGAGATAAAATCGGACTGCAGATTCAACTGCGTCAATAAAAGGTCGATTGTTAACCTTATAGAATGCGAGAGCTCCTGCGAATCCGCCAAGAGGCACAACGATAAGGAGTGAAAAAGGCATCGGTAAAAAACGATAGATAATGAAGCACATACCAGCACCACCTGCGACATAGACGAACTGTTTGAATGTCAAAGGCCCGAATATTTTGTCTTCGATTTCAATGAATTGAGGAACTTGGTATTGCATATTGTTATTTTATTATAATACCAATCTGTTTTAAATGTAAGTGAATAAAATGCACCGAAGCTACGCTTCGGTGCATTTTATTATTTCCTCTCTTCTCTATATTCTCTCCCTGTAAGGATCGATTTTTGTTTCTGAAGATTTGACTACTTCTATAACACTCTGAATGTTTGTTGATTTTGGCAAACTGATGGGCACTTCTTTTGCAGCGGCTGGCTCTGGCGTTAAGGTTATTTGAGGAGCAGGTTCTATTGGCTTTTCTTTTGGGATTTCTACATTTCCGCCAAGTTTCATTGATGTTTCTTGTAAAGTTCTAAGCTCCTGTATTCCCTCAGGTCCTTTTGGCATTACAAATGCTTGAGAAAGTTTGATTGACGCGAGCTGGTTTAGGATGCTATCTCCTTTCATTTTGTCTGCATCAGCATTCTTTTTTGGTTCGAGGCTCTCTGGTTCAATAATCTTGATTGGAGGAAGTGCGATCTTCTTAGTGTCCTGAATCATGCTATTTGTTTTGATTGGCGATACGATCGGAGTGTTTGAGATCTCTTCGTGGTATTCGATGATCTCTGTGTGAGGTTTTTCTGTAGGTTTCTCCACGACATTTTGATTTTGTATTACAATTTCAGGTTTTATTTCCTCGATAGGCACAACCTTTGGTTCCTCCTTTGGTATCATTATCTCTTTCTTAACCTCCGCTGGAGTCGGATCCTCGATCTCCTTAAGCAATGTTTCTTTATTAAGTGATGGATGCTCCTCGTCTTCATCATAATATTGTACAAGCGAGCTTGATGGTTTGTACGGGGCTCTTCCTGCATATAGATGCTCGATTGTTGTCTTGATGGGTTTAAATATATTGTCATCAACATCTCGAGCGAGTACTGATGCTTCGAGCGCCCCAATCTGGAGAGCGTCTTGGAGTTCTTTGACAAAGTCTCGGGTTGCAATAATACCCATCATGACATCGAGTGTGACATCAACAAGCTCCCCCGTCTTATCTATCTGTAGATTGTGCTTCTCTGCCACTATCTGAATATGCTTTGTTGTTTCAAACGAAGAAACTACATCCCGAATTTCTTGAGGCAGTTTCCAGAACACTTTGTTGTATTGTTCGCTTGTATATTTACTCATAATATTTTCCTCTATGGTGTTGTAATTTTTGCTATTTCGTCAACGATTGCTTTATATTCATCACTTTGTGATATAAATCTGGTAAGATTTTTGTCGGCACCATTTTTACCGAATGTTAAATCTTCATTGTATTTCTCTGATTTTTTATAATTTTCAATTATTTCTTCACGTGTTGCTCCTGTAATTTGATCAGCTGTGGGGAGGTCTTTGTTCATTTCGGCTATTTGTCTTCCAAGTACACTCATAAGTTTTGACTTTTTTATGGCATCTGTTGTACTTTCTATAGCTTCCAATGTAATCGATCTGGCCTTTTTTTGGTAAGCGATTTGTGAGAGTAGTTTTTTCATAGCGTCTGTATTGGTTGAGCCTTTTCCTACTCGTTCGAGAAGATCAAAGTTTTTGAGTGAAAGTTTCATTTCCTTTGCAAACTTAGAATTAGTAGACAATTTGTTTTGTTCGTCCGCAGTGAGTGTTCCAAGAAGATCAGTTTTTTGTTTGTCCGAAAGATTTCTAAATCTTGTAACCGCTTCATCTATTTTAGCCATACTAGTTCCATGGTCTCCAAACGCCTCTTCACGGAATCTTTGTTTGTCAAAAGTACTGATCTTTTCTCTTTCCATCTTTTCGAGTTCGAGCGCCTCATCAGGTGTTAATCGTCCATGTCCATGGTCTTTGAAGTATCTTGATAAAGCAAGATTTCCCTTTAGATCACCCTTACCTTCTTCCAAGAACTTCTTAACACTTAGCTTTTGTTCTCCTGACAAATGATGGAATAGTTTATCTCCTGCTTTTCGATCTGTACCGAATTTACCCAGTCGATCAGCCGCACTATCCGCAAGAAGCTTTGCCATTTTTTGAGGATCATCATGATACTCATCAAGCATCGCTTTAAATTCCTCTTCTCTTTTATGAACTTTATCATCATAACTCTGACCACCTCCAAATTTGTTCGCACTTAAGCTTGAGGTTGTACCAATCACTCCTCTTGCAAGCTGTTGGTATGCAAACTTTGATGCAAAGTTACCACCTACTTGTCCTGCAGCAGCTTTTCGAAGCCATACTGCTGATTCTCCTTTTTGTAGTGTTGAGTTTGCAATTCTTCCTATTGTATTTTTACCTACCCATCCTGAAGCCGCACCTCTCATACCATCAAATGCTTTGATCGCACCATCCGCACCTTTAACACCCATTGTTTCAGAGACGGTAAGAGCAAATATAAATATAAAGATAACAACAATGTAATTGATGATAGTGCCAACCGTTACAATACCCCCTGCAAATGAAGTTCCTCCATTAAACACAGACGCCTTAAACCCATCGCTATTTATTATCATAAGGCCTAAATACATTATGAACATAAATACAGGGGCGTAGAACGATTCTCGAAGAAGTGTCCCCCAAAATTTACTATCAATCTCATGGCTAATGCTGTGATTTGGTATAGCGATGCCGGCAAAAGCAAGAGGAGAAAATATCATAAGCATCATAAGTGTCACTAATCTTTTAATAAATATGATAACAACGGCGATAAAGATAAAGATGAGCGTAGCGATCATGATGAGCGCCATTAAGAATGTGGTAGTCGGTGCATTAGTTTGTGCGAATGCTTGAGCGTCTGTAGTCGGATTACCATTTGAATTTATTCCTTGAACTCCATAAACACTTTGAAAATTGAGTGATGATAAGACGGCGTCACCCATTCCAAACTCAACAGCTGTAGAGGGATTTATTTTGTCGTATATTTCGATTGCGAGAATATTTGATATATCGATAGGTACTTTAACGAAGAAGAGACTGAAGTTAATAAGTACTGCTCCTACAATGAGGCGGCTGAGTCCGTGTTTGACTCCATGCTCGTCAAGCTGAAGAATTGTTGCAATAGCAAGATATAAAAGCATGAATATAAACAGAATATTAGCCATATCTCGGATTGCTACCCATCCCACATTGATGATACCAACACCATCAATAAAACCTTTCATGTCCGTTACTGTAAGTACAAAGACTTGATTAAAAGCACTGGCAACAATTGAAAGAATGATCGTTGCCACAGACAAAATATAATAGAATATCTGCGAGATACAGTTGAATATATCAATAGAAATACCTCCTGGGATTGACCATCCGTAATTAAAACACTGCCCATCGTTTTTAACACCTTTCGCTAGAGCATTTTTTCTATCGATTGATGCACTCACGTCATCCTGTATTTTAGCAACAGCGCCAGATGATCTAGCTTCGTCTGGTGTCGCTCCGCCAACATATGCCGCTAATTGAGCCTGTGTCGACTGTGATGCCAATGCTCTTGTATTTATTGTTTCAGCTGCAACTTTGGCATCAGTACTTCTAGAATAAGTTGTTGCGCTTGAATTAATGATTGTGTTGGCAATCACTAAATCATTTTGTATTTTTGCGCTTTGTGTATTGATATCATTAGTCAAATCTAAAACCTGTTGCAAAGCTTCAACGGTTGTTGCAGGAGCAAGATTTTGGATTTTTTGGTAGTCACCTTGTACCTGTGTTATTAGTTTGTTGGCTTCGGTTATTGCAGCATCCATTGCAGCCTCATCTTCACTATCGGTTACTGCCAAGGCGCTTGATGCCCCTATTAATAAAACACACACAGAAAAGATCAAAACCGAGAGGAGTTTTATATTGTGTTTGATTTTATTTGTGAAAAACATTGTATTAAAAAAAATGTTGGGGGCAGGTCGTTTTAATGTTACTTTAAAAAGAGAAAGTATTCATTTCGAGTTACTCTTATCGGTATTTTACTCTACAATTATACACCTAAAGATAGTACATTGTATATGGTATGTTGTATAAAACTCAAAATAAAAAACAAAGACTACAGTCTTTGTTTTTTATTTTTTCTAAATCTGATGTTTGTTAATTTTGAACACTTTCATATACCTTGTTGATAGCTATCTTTACAAGCTGGTTTACGAGCGCTGTTACTACAGAGTCGAAGTTTTGAGCCATTGCGAGTCTTGTGTATTTCATGTTTTGTCGGAATGAACTCTCATCATTAATTTCCTTCCCCGGTGTTGTGACTTGAAGATCCTTTGGATCACAGTTTCCGTCAGCACCTTTTGCTGCTCCTGCGCGACATTTTGTAAATGATCTCGTACCATCTTGTATCATGTTTTGTTGAATTTGCTGAGATTGCGCCGTTCGCATTTGCACTACATTTTTCGCATCCCAGTTATTGGTCCACTGGTTATTTAAAGCCACATCTGCTAAACCAGCTCTGCCTCCTCCTGCGGCATAATAGTTACCGCCTGTATATGACGTAAAGTTTTGGGTCAATAGATTAGTCATTGGCGGTGGACTAGTATAAGTCTGGTCACCTGCAATAGCATTGAATACCCCCTTCCTAAAAGGTGCTGCTACTTTATATGAAGTATTTTTTATACCATTTACTGTTGTGTTTATTGTTTGTGACGCTGCCTGTTGTGCTCCGTTGGCTACCTCCCTTGTAAAGTTTGACGCTTCTCTATTGGCTATTTGTTGGAACATTGCACCAGTATTTTGAACGAAAACAGGGTTACCGTTGAATCCACTGTTTATCCATTGAATAGTTGATTGAGTGATATACGTCATTATTTCGTTCACAATACAAAACATGATTGAGTCGAGAGATATGTTCCCTACCCAATCCAAAAGCCCTGTAGTAGAAGCATGTCCGATACCTGTTGTTTTTATTGATGGTGCCGCAGTATTTTTCTGTGTTTTGGTATCTGACGTTGGCACGGTAAAGATAGATATAACTTCATCCACAGTATCTGTGACGAATCCTTTTATTTTTCCAACAACAGTATTAACCAATGAGCCAATAGCTGAGGAGAGGAATCGTCCAAGAATTGCGCCGATAGAACAAGTTCCTACTGCACCTAGAGATGCTCCTCCGATACCTTGCAAAGATGCTGTGCCTCCTGATGCTCCGTTATTTGAGCCATCATTGTATTGTCCTTGCAATTTTGCTTGTGCTGCGTTGTACTCTGCCAGACCTTGTGCGTCAGATCCATCAGTGTCACTTGCTGCGAATGCTATAGTTGGTGAAATAATATTAGAGACGATAAAAAAAACAATAAACACTTTTACCAAAAGAGATTTTGCTTGTTTCATTTTTTTAATATTAAAACTTGTTGGCATTTTATTCAAATGTATTCCAATACCCGCCTGCTTCATCGCTTGTATATACTATACCATTATTTTTCAAAAAATTTGCCACTTTTGTAAGTGAGGTGAGCTGATCTGCTGCCGCCTTTTGGTATGTACTGACTGCGAATGGGAGAGCAAGAGGATCTTTCTTCTCATTTGCTATCGCCATATAGACTGCAGCAGATTTGCTAAAGTTGTTTACCACATCCAGATGTTCCTCGGACATTTCTTTCGGTACTTTGATTGTGTATAGATTATCAGCCTGTTTTTGATACATCTTTGCAAGCACTGAAAAGTCGCCTTGTATTGCTGTTACATTCTTGCCCATATCCAAAATCAGTTTTACTTGAAGAGATGCAAAGATGTCGCCGTAAAATTTAATTGTTTCTGGAGTTTCTTTGTCTATATATGAGAGTCCGCTTTCTGGATACTCCTTATATTTAAAGCTTGTTTGGATCTGACCCATCACATCATCAATGATATTTTGCTGGCTGTCTTGCGTAAGCGGCGTATCGCTCGATACGTATGCAAGAGTGCTGAAGATCTTTCTCGACACTTCGTCAGACATTGATTCAGCATCTCCTGAAGGATTGTTCGGATCTATCGTTGGCTTTTGTCCTGCAGCATCATTTGGCCCTGCCTTTAATGGGTCTCTGTTTAGTTTTACTTCTTCACCATCTTTTGTGCCGTCTCCATCTGTATCTGGATTATTTGGATCAGTACCAAGGAGTGCTTCCTGCCAATCCGGAAGACCGTCCTTGTCTGTATCAAGTGTTGAAATGTCATCAATATTTTTTACATTGCTCGCTCCAGCATCAATGTTTTCTACTGGAGTCTGATCCTGTTTAATTTGAGCATCTGTTTTTCCAGCTTCTGAATCTGTATGCGATTTTACAAATGCAATGATGATAACAAGTGCAAAACAAAACGAGAGAAGTATGATTATTTTTTTACTTGGTTTTTTCATTGAGAGAGATTTTATATATTAAATTCTATATTAGATTGACTGTTTTGTGAAGCGATCTTGTGTGATAGAATTTAAGAATGAGATCAAAACTATTCATTGCATTTTGTTTAATAGCACTCCCTCTTTCTTGTTCTGCTGCAAATGATTTTTTTACTAAAGATCTTTCGCTCGGAATGGATAATATCGATATAAAGGTGTTGCAACAGATTTTGAATCAAAACAATGATACAACTGTTGCTCTGTCAGGAAGCGGATCAAAAGGTAATGAGATCACTTATTTCGGACCTAAGACAAAAGATGCGGTCAAAAGATTTCAAGAAAAATACAAAGATAAGATCCTCGCACCTAATGGTTTAACGGTCGGCACGGGATTTGTGGGCAAATCAACAAGAGTTGTGCTCAATAGCTTCATTCAATCTGCAAATACAGCGACACCTGGAACTACACAATCTTCAAATACAACCAGTACTACAGCCACTTCTTCAATGATCAAAACTGCGACAAATAGTGTTACAAATGCCATGAAAACACTTGGGGTGGCAATTCCAAAGTATCTATCAACCGTCTTTACTGATCAAAGTGTAAGCGACTTCAATACAAAATATGCGACAACGACTCAAACGACCGATGCCAAAAATTATGGCTCTATGTATGGATATATGTACTCTGCATCAACAACAGAGATCCTTAAAAAGGCCAATTTAGATCCTAATTATTTCTTTGGAGACAATTGGAAGAAATACCCTCATATATTCACGGTGACCCCAAAAAGTGCTTCACCTGGGGATAAGGTGGTGATATCGGGGATAAATCTTAATAATGATACGCTTGTGCTGACTCTCGATGACAAAAAAATACCTTTTACAAAGACGGCCGATAGTACATTTTCGTTTACCATTCCTTATGATATGGATTTTGGGCAAAAAGCTATTTCCTTCAAGAAAGATGATCAAAAATTTGAGAAAAATCAGGCATCGGTCCTTGTTGTAAAGAAAAATGCTATTTCTCCAAGCGTTTCGTCAATAACGGGAGACAAGGATTCTTCAAGTATTTCAATCAATGATACTATTATTATGAAAGGTAGTCGTTTTGCAGACAAGAATGATATCGTGACTACGTTTGGTATTATTAAAGACGTGCCGAGTATATCTGATAAGGAAATTAGATTTTCGCTTGCGGATGCTCCATATCTTTCTGGCATAATGAAAACTCTTAGAGATCCAAAGAAGGAGGCTGAAGATAAAAATGTTCTTCCTGGCAGTATTCCTGTGATATTTTATGTTCAGAATGAAAATGGAAGATCAGCTCCTGCTCCTTCAGTTAATATAACTTTCAATGCAAAAAATTAAAAAATATATAATTCCGATTTTAATAATTACATGCGCATTTGTACCTTTTCGTGCAGAGGCTATGACAGTGCCTGTAGATGGTATGTTCAGTTATGGAGGATTGGTTTTGTATACTATTCCATGTACAACAAGTTTAGTGATTATTGTTGGTCCTCCAAGTCCCGCCATCATTAATTACCAGCTTCCGATTACGCTTCCGAGACCAGAGTATATCCCCTTTGTTCCTGGTGTAGAAGATCTTGGTAATGCATTTATAGCAGGATTCTGTTATGAAGGGATCGGCGGATTTTATGTACCGACCGCGTACATATTAGGAGATAGTTTGATTCTCTAAAAGATAGATTAAAAATAACCGCATCCCAGGATGCGGTTATTTTTGTATTAATTCTACCCAATCTGTAACGATCAAATTCTCCGATCTTTTATCTTTGATCTGTTCAAGTTTGAGTGGATTAAGAGTGGTTGCAATCTCCTTTAGATTGCCTCCAATTTTTTTTCGCTTGTGCGCAAATCCCAATTTCATTACCTCAAAAAATCTTCCTTCGCTCGCTTTATCTTTTTTAAATAGATCTTTATTTATATTTTCAAAGGCGATGATCGCAGAGTCGACATTTGGAGCAGGGTTGAAAGCATCTCGTTTGACCGTTTGAACATAGCGAGGAGTCGAATATGCCTTGCAGGCAATAGATAAAATACTCGCTTTACCATCTCGAGCAACGATTCGTAGCGCCACTTCCTTTTGTACAAGAAGCACCATCTTTTCTGGCTGAATCTTTTCTTCAAAGTATTTTCGAATAATCTCGCCTGTGATGTAGTAAGGAATGTTGGCAATCAGTTTGTACGAAGTTATTTTTCCAAGAATTTGTTTTGCATTCAATTCTAAAATATCTCCTTCCATAAGAGTAAGTTGTTTTGATTTTATTTCTGTAGCGAATTTTGTTTCAAGATACGGAATGAGATCTCGATCTTTTTCTACAGCGATCATCTTTGCACCCGTCTCAAGAATTTTTGCTGTGAGAGCTCCCTTTCCTGGTCCGATCTCGAGAATGATGTCGGTGGGTTTAATATCACCCGCTACAATAATAGCTCGGAGCGCACTCCCCGATTTCAAAAAATTCTGTCCTAGTGACTTTTTTGCGTAGATCATATTATTTATTATCACAAGAATCCCACATAAATTTAAACCAAGTTCGGTATGAGTCTGCTAAGTTTTTATTGACGATCACTGTAAACATTATCTCCTCTGGATTGCCTACCTGCCCCAAATACTGGTGATGCATAATGTTCACTCTATCACCAAACACATCAATACCAGAATTAGTAGAATATTTTTTTGGAATAAATCTGTAATTCTCGCCTACTATTTTGATTATTGGATGACTGTTTTCCTTCACATCAAAATCAAACAAATGATGCATTTTAATCTTTTTCTTTTTGATCTGATCCAGAAATCCTGGAAAGAATGATTTTACTCGCGCATCCAGCCAGGCTCCTTCGGCGCCAATAGAATAAAAATCTTCGCCTGTTTTTATAATATCGCGCATATATTGCTTCCACCCTTCTGCTCCCTTGTATGTATGAACTCGATATTCTGTAGGTGTAGAAAAATATAATTTATCTAGTTCTGGCATCACATTATCAAGCATCTCAAATTTACCCGCAAGATCTTCAGAGAGTTTCTTTGGCTCCGATGCCTGGTATCTGTTCTCACTTGATTCTATGATCTCTGTCGCAAGCCCTTTCTCCATCAATCTATTGAGCGAATCGTATACATTTCTTCTGTGAACCCCTGATTTTTCAGAAATTGTACCAACACTTTGTTCACCAAAAGTAAGCAAGACTTCATATATCTTTGCTTCATTTTTAGATAATCCTAGTTTTTCGAGCACTTCGCTGTATTTCATATTCTGATATTACAATACAAGGCTATTTTTGTAAAGGTGGTATCTATCACTCGCGAGTGCTATTTGCCACGCGTAATAAGTAAAGTATAAAGACAATGTTTACTGCTCTTTGAAAAGAACGGCTTTGTCCAGTGAGTTGAACTGGTGTAGAAATATAATATGAAAAAATTTGCTCCGCCTGATTTTCGGGCACAAAGGTTATTTGAACTGCGTGGTGAAGTAATCCTATTACCTAGTCAGGTTGGTTGGGGACAGATGCATCATAGTGATGCTCTAGGCACCGACATACTCTGTGATACATCGGGTGAAAAGCCATTCGGTTTAGGGTGGATTAAGTTTCCTCCTAATGGGGAGGTAAAACTTCACACCCATGAAGGTTCACATGTGCTCATCTGTTTTGCAGGTAGAGGTCAGGTTAAGGTTGAAATAAATATTCCTGCGGAAAGACAATCTTTTCAGGGGCATGAACTTTCTCCTGGAGATTGCTATAGCATCGGGTCACTTGTAGCACATTCTGTTCATGCGGGACCAGATGGACTCACTCTTTTGGTGGTCGGCAACGACTATCGCAATGCAACATCAACTGATCGTCTCCAAATGGTCAAAACGGAATAAAAATTATGAACTATTACCCTACTGTTATTCAACAGCATCAAGGATTCAATGTTGTTCGAGGAGATCTTTATCCTGGCGGTCTCAAGTGTCGGGTGCTCACTCAACTTTTTCACGAAGTGATTCGAGAAAAAGAAGTGGCCTATGCAGGATGTTATTTTGGACATTCTGGATTTGCACTCGGTACCGCTGGATTTCTTACGGGGAAAAAGATTAAACTCTTCCTGCCTTCTCCGGAGAAGGATACTTACATTCATCGACAAGTAGTCTCACTCAACAATGTTAGTTGTGTTACGGTCGACACAGCTGAGCATCAAGACGGGACATTTGGAGAAGCTTCAAAGTATGCGTCTCAAAACGGTGCTTATCTACTCCCAATCGGATTTGACTACGACGCGTTTAACAGTCGTTATGTGGATGTGATTCAATCACTGTGTGAATCGCCCGAAGAAGTTTGGGTCTCTGGTGGATCTGGGGTTACTGCGAAGTGTCTTCAGATTGCCTGGCCAAATACTAGGGTAAATGTGGTCAATCTTAATGTGCGTCCAAATGCACATTTTGGTAGTCCTCATCAAGTATGGAACATTCCGGAAAAACTTTCAGAAGAAGTCTGGAATCCACCACCATGGCCATCTGCAGTTTTCTACGACGCAAAGGAGTGGCAAATTGTTCGTGAACATGCAAAACCGGGCGCACTTATCTGGAATATTGCGTGAACTAAACCGTTCTTGAATCACTAACTCCCACGACTAACAATCGTGCGATTTTTTTAATTTACAAAATGCACCGCGGCGTAGCCGCGGTGCATTTGAATTATTCTAGAATCTAAATCCTGCATCAGAAGTCTAATTGCAAAAGTCCTTTACTCCAATCCACATGATCATCTGGCGCACCATTTTCGTATTGAATAAATTCCTCTCCAATATCTGCGATGAATTCTGATGGAACATTGATCTGTCTTGATCCATAGATTGTTCGCATCTGAGTGTATGCCAGGTGTATTTTCTTTCTCGCTCTTGTGAGTGCTACATAGAATAGTCTCCGCTCTTCTTCACTATCTTCTTTGCTTGCTGCCTTGCTTGATCGCTCGCTTGGAAATTGTCCTTGCTCAAGTCCACCTATAAATATGTAATCAAATTCCAATCCTTTTGAAGCGTGAATGGTCATGAGCTTCACTCCTATTTTTTTGTCGACTTCGTCTTGGTCGCTTGAGAGTGCTGTGTGTTCCAAAAACTTTTCGATCCCCTCTCCTATTTCATATCCATCGTATCCTGTCGCGATCGTTACGAGTTCTCGAATGTTTTCAAGTCTTTCCGGCCCTTCGATCTTGTCATCCATATACATTATTTCAAGTCCAGAGTGTTTTATAACAAATTTCACCACCTCACTTGGATTTACTGTTTCTGATTTGACCTTTATTTCTTGAAGCAATGATCGCCATTTTTCGATCTTCAGCTTCACGGCTCCAGTAAGCTCATGCTCTCCTCCTTCAAAAATTTTGAGCATTGTGACTTTACCGATTCCTCGTGCTGGGACATTGATGATTCGCTTTAGATCAGAAAGTGATTCAGGATTTAAAGCTCCTTTAATGTATGACAATACTTCTCGCACCTCTTTTCGTTCAAAGAATTTGGTACCAATGAGTTCGTATGCTAATTCTTTTTTGATACACGCTTCTTCGATTACTCGCGACTGGAAGTTGGCACGATAGAGTACTGCGATTTCAGATGGTGATACCCCTTGGCTTACAAGCATTTTTGCGGTTCGTGCAATAAAGTTGGCTTCATCTTTTTCGTCTCCTGCAATATAGAGTGAGATTTGGTCACCGTCTTCGTTTTCTGTAAAAAGATTTTTTTCTTTTCGCATCACGTTCTTTGCAATGATTGTATTTGCTACGGTGAGGATTGTTTTGGTTGAACGATAGTTTTGTTCGAGGAGAAGCGTTGTTGCATCCTTGTAATCATTCTCAAACCGCATAATATTTTTGAAATCAGCTCCTCTCCAGCTGTAGATCGACTGGTCAATATCTCCCACTACCGCAATGTTTTGATGTTTGCCTGCGAGAAGTTTGGCGATATCATACTGCACTTTGTTTGTGTCCTGGTACTCATCAATATGAATGTATTTCCATCGATTCTGATATCGTTCGAGAATATCGGGATTCTGAAGCAGCTTCAAGGTTTTCAAAAGTAGATCGTCAAAGTCGAGCGCTTTTTCAGTTTTGAGCGCGTGTTCGTATTCCCTCCAAACTTTAGCTACAGTCTCTTCAAAATATCCTTTTGGCTCTTTGTGGTTGAATTCCTCAAAGGTTATACCACCTCCCTTCTGGTTTGAAATAAAGTGCATAAACTTGGCAGGCTCGTTGGTCTTTGGGTCAATGCCGAGATTTTCCATCGCTGCTTTGATTGCAGACTTTGAATCCCCTTTATCAAAGATTCCGAAGTGTCTCGGGAGGTTAAAAAATTCAGAATTCTCCTTGATCATTCGTACTCCAAGCGAGTGAAATGTCGAAACAAACGGAGTCTCGTCTATTGAGACAGGTTGATTAAGTGCCCGATCCTCCTCAAGAAGCTTTCTGACACGTTCACGCATTTCACTTGCTGATTTGTTCGTAAAAGTGATTGCAAGTATTGACGAAGGTCTATTGCCCTGTTTTATTATATGTAAGATTCGGTGCGTAATTGTCTTCGTTTTGCCTGCTCCTGCTCCTGCAAGTATCAAAAGCGGTCCCTCGGTGGTCAAAACAGCTTGTTTTTGCGGGGTATTTAAGGTTTTTAGATATGAAGGTTCATTTTGTGTTTCCATGCTTTAAAATATATCACGGATTCTCTTATCCACAGGCATATTCCCCCTCTGTTGACTAAAGATACCCATTCGATACTATTATATAGTAACTCATACCCAATCGATGAAATGGCTCTGTTAAGCCATTAATTTTCAGAAATACCAGAATTACTATATAAATTTAAACTTATTTACTCTCTTGATACACATAAAGACCTTATAATCCGTTCCTGTTCTTTTGCCAAAAAAATGATCGCCTCTGTCATGACAGTGGGCCTTTTTGTTGCTGTTATATCGTTTGTTACTCCAGAAGACACTCATGCGAGTGTCGGTTCTTTTTTTTCGAGCCTCATAAAAGGCAATACAGCAAACGCTAATGTAAATGCGGTTAGTGCAGGGAGTGCCAATTCTCAGACAATGACTTTGCTTGAGGCTGCGGTGAATACCAACCCAAACCCGACACAGACAACCGACCTTAGTATTGTAGACGATAGCGCCCTTGAAACTCCGACAGGGCCCGGAGGGACTGCCCTTGAGGTAGAAGAAAAGATGTCTAATACAGATAAGGTGAGCGTGTATGTTGTCCGAAGTGGAGATTCTCTCCAATCGATCGCTCAAATGTTCGGAGTGACTTCAAACACAATCATGTGGGCCAACGACCTTAAGAGCGCAAAAGATCTCAAGCTTGGACAAGAGCTTGTTATTCTCCCTATTTCTGGAGTTAAATACGTTGTAAAGAAGGGGGACACACTCAAAAGTATTGCAGCAAAATTCAAGGGAGATGCGGGAGAGATTCAAGATTTTAATAATATGCCAGATACGAGTGTTTCTGTGGGCGACGAGATTATTATTCCAGATGGAGAAGTTGCTGCTGCCGTATCTGTAACAACCAAAACTCCTTCAAAGCCTGCAGCAAGCAAAACTGCGAGTGGATACTTTTCACGTCCTCTTCGAGGAGGTATCAAGACTCAGGGACTTCATGGTAAATATGGAACTGCCGTTGATCTTGGAACTCCAGTAGGTACACAGGTGTATGCAGCAGCGGGAGGAAAAGTGCTCGTTGCAAAGACTGGTGGATACAATGGGGGATATGGAAACTACATCGTGGTCCAGCATAATAATGGTATGCAAACAATCTACGCTCACCTTTCTGTTGTAGATGTTTCAGCAGGAAACACTGTCTCACAAGGGGATCCTATAGGTAAGTCTGGAAACACAGGCAACTCAACAGGACCACATCTTCACTTTGAGATCTTGGGAACAAGGAATTGGAATCCTTTCAACTAGAATACTGAATTAAGAATTATGTATTAAGTATAAAATACACCACGTCCTAGGACGTGGTGTATTTTATTGAATCTATTCTTAATTCCTAATACTTAATACATAATCCTATTTAAACTATTTCCCTCTTCTGCCTAAACTGCAATGCTTCCAAAATATGATTTGTATTTGTAGTCTCTGATCCAGCCAGATCCGCAATAGTTCTCGATAGTCGCATGACTCGATGATACGCTCGGGGTGACAGTTCAAGCTTCTCTGCGAATCCCACAAGTGCTTCAATCGCATCATCTTCTATCGCTATCATTTCTTTGATATGTTTTGCTTTAATCTCACTATTTTTTGTATATTGAGTATTTAACTTTTCAAATCTTTCTTTTTGTTTTTGTCTTGCATTAAGTACTCTTGTTTTTACTATTTCTGATGACTCACCCATTTTTGAATCATTCAGTGTTTTATGATCAATATCCGATACTTCGATACAGATATCGATTCGATCCATTATAGGTCCCGATATCTTTCGATTATATTTGCTGATCGTAAGAGGATTACAGATGCACCTTTTTTTGCTTCCATAATTTCCGCAAGGGCAAGGATTCATCGCAGCGACGAGAATAAAATCAGCTGGAAACGTGGCGTTGCCTTTTGCACGGGACACTTTAATTATCTTTTCTTCGAGAGGTTCTCGAAGTGATTCGATCACTCGCCTGTCGAACTCAGGAAGCTCATCAAGAAATAAAACGCCTTTGTGAGCTAATGTGATCTCTCCGGGACGAATGTGTGCTCCGCCTCCAACGACTGCAACATGAGACGACGTGTGGTGCGGTGCGCGAAATGGCGGCAAAGTCACTATATTATCTTTCAGTGTCCCTGCGATCGAATGAATGCTTGTCGCCTCAAGCGTTTCTTCATATGTCAGGTTCGGAAGAATACTTGCGAATGCTTTGGCGAGCATAGTCTTTCCTGTTCCTGGTGGTCCCCACATCAAGATATTATGTCCTCCAGCGGCTGCGATCTCGAGCGCTCTTTTTGCATTGTCTTGCCCTTTTATATCTTTAAAATCAGCACTGTATTCACTTTTTTCAATTTTAACTATAGTTTCTTCTACAGCATCAAGTTTCTTTTTTGGCCTATCACTTTTTGATTCATCAAGATGTCTTATGATTTCATCCAGTGTTTCGATACCGAATATTTTGACGCCTCTTATAAGAGACGCTTCTCTTATATTGCTTTTCGGTAGATATATTTCTTCAAATCCATTTTCTTTGGCTGCTTTTACGATACCGAGTACCCCATTAATACTTCGCAATGTTCCATCGAGCGAAAGTTCCCCGAGAAAAAGTTTCTTCTCTGTATCAAACAGTATCTCGCCTGATGAAAGAAGGTATGAAAGCGCGATCCCAAGATCAAATGCTGGGCCTTCCTTTTTAATGTCAGCAGGAGCGAGAGAGATGATTATTTTTTCATTTTTGCTTTTTGGAGCATCAAATCCAGTGTTTTTGATCGCAGAATTCACTCGATCTTTTGATTCATCCACAGCTTTATCCCCAAGTCCTACAATATTAAATGAATGGAGTCCTCGAGATATATCAGACTCGATATCGATAATGCTTGCTCCCATAATGTCGCTCTGTCCGCTATAGATTTTAGAAAAGCTCATTTATCCTAGAAAATTTTATCTATTAAAAAAGCCGTATATATTTATAGTATATCGTATATTTGTATAAGTTTGAAACATAGAATGTTTTATAAGTACACATTTTTCAAATTGGCTTTTTCTTGTTATGCAATTTTAAGTAAAATAATCTCCTGAACACACTCAATCAACAAAATAATTTTCTATCAATATGTAAGATAATCACAAATTGCATAACGATAGATAAAACTTTAGAGGATGAATTTATACCAGAAAAAAATAATCTCAAACAATATTGTTTGAGATTATTTTTTTCAATTCATATGTTTCTTACAAGTTTTCGCAGAAGGATTTGCTTCAAGTCTGTCGATTTCGATAAATTCACCGCCCATTTCACAGATTCCATATTTATTCTGATGAATCTTTTCGATTGCTTTCAGCACTTCATTATATTTTGATTCCAGGTTGTTCAGTATTGCAATATTGTTCTGATAGTTCTCAAGTTCTTCAGCCACTTCGAGTTGATCGGCGGTGTCGGTATTTGTATTAGTATACTTCGGTTCCCAGTCATTAGGATTATGAGGGTTTCGTCGTCCTACAGTTTTGAGCTCTTCCTCAAGAAGTTTTTTCTCAGCAGAAAGTTTTCCTTCAAAGTATTTTAGTTTGTCTTTGGTCATATGGAAATTCTATCACAGTATTTTTTGCTTTGAAACTAATCTATTTCCAAAACAACTTGAACAGTTCTCGGGTATTGTGTGCCAGTACCGCATCGTGTATTTCAACAAGCGAATATGGCTTCAGAGAAGTTTGAAGATATATCACATAATTCCCGATCACCCATTCGGTCGCAGTAAATTCTGTTTTCTCCAGCTTCTTAAGTTTTCTTCTATGTGCGTATTTCTTGTTTTTCATTTTCTCCTCTATTTCGTCATAGTTTGTTATGAGCTTCAAAGACATTTCCTCTGGCGCGATCTTCCAAGACCAATCGATCCATTTTTCATACTTCCCTACAAGCGATGCATCCTGGAATCCGTACCAGATCGTATTTGCACTTCCCATACTTTCATACCATTTTTTTGTCGCTTCAGATAAGTATGGCTCTATACCCTCCTCCTCAATAAATTTTACTTTTGGAACTGTGTGATATTTTGAGCCGACATTTTGTTTTAATATATTTCTCAATTCGGAGATCGTATTTTTCTTTTCCTCAAGTTTTTTGCTTTCTTTGTCTATAATGAGGTCTAATTCATTTTGGGTAACAGGTGAAAAATACGCAGTAGTTTTTGTACCATCTTCTGATATCAAGCCTTTCGTATCTAATTCCTTAAGCACACTATAAACAGTGGTTCTACGAATACCTGATAGTCGGCAGAGCGAAGATGCAGAAAGTTTGCCGTACTCAATAAGTAATTTAAATATTACAATTTCCTTTTCTCCTAGGTTGAGCTTGTTCAAAATGGTTTCTAACATAATTAAATCATATGTGTTGTCTAAAATTTGTCAACACTTAATGCATATTAGTCTAAATATCCTTATTATATAAGATTTTTATTGTCGTATAATCTTTGACCAAGTGAGCATTATGTTGCACAATATTCCTGAATAGCTCATCAAAACCAAATATAACTAACTCTATGAAACTGAATGGAATCAATGTGCCAGAAGGCGAAGGGATTGTGCTCGAGGTTCATTTGGATCTCCAACATACAACATCTGCATTCACAGCGATGCTTAATGGTTTGGGTTTTGAAAATGACCCATTCGCCACTTTCTTCCCTACTGGATATGTTGCGCATATGACAGGGAGGTTGCGGGTTCTTCAAAAAGATCTTCGCAATCTTTTACCACGAGTTAATTCTTTGGTAGCAGGCATCATCAAAAAGGCAATGATTGCTGAGTGTGCGCTTTATACTGAAGTTGAACTCGTTCGCGAGATCTATCGTTTTGAGCCGTCAGATGGAATTTTGTTTAACAGGGCGCTTGATGTCTTGAAGTTTTCCGGATCAGGCAAACTCGGCGGAGCCAAATCAGATGTTCACGTTGAGTTTCCTTACGGCAAGGTTCCAGATGAAGTTAGAGCATATCTTTCGGAGAAGATGTTTTATTGGGTGAGCACTCCAGAGACTCCGCACTGCCACGCCGAGGAGATTGCCACTTTGCAAACTTCGACTTACCCTGCTGGAAAACGTGTTTGTGATTTGCTTGTGGCCAATCCTTTGCCAGGCTGCACTGCCATTCATTTGGAGCAGAAACTCTCGATGACAGCAACCAATTTCAACTTGGTTATGCCAGAAGTGATTATGGTTGGATAAAGTTAAGACGAGCAAGATATTTTATTTTGCTCGTCATTTTTTATTTTAGAAAATAGTTATTTATTGAAACTTTGCTTCCCGGAGTCGATCGACTACTTTTTTTACTGTATCTGTATTTCTTGCAAAAAGTATTGTGTTTGGATCGATGAAGGTATAGAAGAATGCTACTCTCCCTGTGGAATCTTCAAGCGATCTTGCGTCAGTGTTGTTAACTACCCTGTCTTTAAATGAAAGTGCTGAAGTCGTTGTTCCTGTCTTTATATTAGTATCAAACATCCACGACATGTCATCGCGCATAAATCCTTCCCAATCGAGTAGTGCCGGATACGCAGCGTCATAAGAATTTGTAAACATAAGGAGGAATGGATCAGTCTTCCCTTTCTTTGAATACAATCCCAAAAAATATTTTGGATAGATCGTACGGAGAAGCTCATCAGGCGCTCTTTGGTTTGTTGTACTAAAGAGTGTCGAGATATCTGCTCTGTATGTCCCCGAATCATCTGAGATCGCAGGTACTATTTCAAGCATGCTGTCTTCATCTTGAAATCCACTTTGAATATTTCTGATTTCTTGCCCTATTTCACTTTTTGAGGCTTTAGTAATATTTACTGTTTTATTTTGTTCTGAAAAAAGAATGTATTTTTCTTTTGGCGCTGCCGCTTGCTGTACTGCCGCTTGTTTTTTGCTTACAGTCAGCATATAAATTCCACCAATGATTCCAACACCAATGAGGACAAGCGAAATGCTAATGATATAAAATATTATGCTCTTTTTTTCCTCTGCTTCTGCTTTTGATGGTGCTTCTGTTCTTCTATTTGCGCCTTCCTGCATCATTGCAATACGACTCAAAGATAGTTTGTCGGAGTTAATGATGCCCTCAAGATCTTCTTTGTAAGTATGTACATGCTGGATAATCGGGTACCCTTCAGAATCTACTGTTGGTTTTTCAGGGATTGGAGTTCTTTCTCGTGGCTCTGCTGGATTTGGATCTTTGTAGACATTAGAATTCTTATCAATGAGATCAGAAAATTTGGCACCACCCATCGCCTCTTCATTTGCATGAAGAGCTTTTTCCATATATTTATTTCTTGCTTCGTCTCCTTCTTGGAATGGATTTGCCATAGTTGTATTAAGTATAAAGTATTATGTATTAAGTATAAAGCTATTTTTTAGCAATATTCCACATAGTTTCAAAAACCGATCTCATTCCCTGTACTACTGACGGACTTTTGATAACAACAGCATGTTCAGAGCCTTTTGTAAGAGAAATAATCACCATAGTATCTCCATACATATCAATTTCATTTTTAAAAGAAAATAAGTTTGATGGTAAAAAGAGAAGTTCTCGTAACTCCTTTTGATTTCTTTCTTTATTAAAGTCCTTTCGAGCCTTTTCTGTATCAGGAAGTATACCTCGTGTTTTTATCTTTAGGGCAACTCTTTTGTTCCAATATCCCTTGAGAAATGAACTGTCAAATCCCTCCTCGAGCGATTCGGCTGAAGAGAATGACAGTATCTCACCCGGACATTCTTTTAGCGTGTCCATCAATACTTTTTCAATTCCCTCCTTACCCTCATAGAATAATACTTCCGGCTTGCCTTCCTTGTGTCGAAACTTGGCATCAAAATACGATTTCATTTCTCCTGCTCTAGAGATTGCAGTTTCAATAGTTTTCTTTTTTAACTCCAACTTCTCTTTAATTGTTTCAAATTCTTCTGGTACAAAATATTTAACAGAACTTCCCTTTTTGGCCCTGATCTTCACCAAACCCTTCTTAGACAACCTTTTCAGAGCTTCATAAGTGGTAATACGGTTAAGTCCTGTATTGTTAGCTATAACACTGGCCACTCCTGATCCAATATCTAAAAGACCAAGAAAAACCTGCATTTCTATGTCATTTAGGCCCAATTCTCTCAAGATTTCCTTTATTTTATCCATTTGTAGTTATAATATTACAACTTAATCAGAATTTCAAGTTTCAATATATCCTTGCATTATATAACTATATTATAGATTAATTTTTATTTATTCTCTATTTTGTAATTCTTAATCTACAATAATTAGATTGTATTGTTTAATACTCACAGTTCACCAAGCAATGTTGCGAGGTAAATCTGTTCAATAACAATCAATCAAATAGTATGAAAGAAGAACTTGAGCAACATTTTAAAGAAATTTTGGAGATTAGGGCTCGTGAAGAGTGCCTTAAAAAACGAATCGGTGAAATAAGGGATTTACTAACAGTAAAAGATGTAGATACTTTTCCTGCAAATTTTGAGACATTCAGATTTACCATCTCTAATGGTAAAGAGCTGACTCTACTTAAAACATTTGTAGGAAAAGCTTCCTTACTTACTGATGTCTCTACATGTAAATGTACCTATTCGCTCTTAAAAGTGACTCATGGGCTGGGCTCTATAAACTTTAAGGTATGGTATGCCTGCAGGAGGGATCTTGGTATATCTGATGATATAAATGCTTGGAAGGTGGCTCATGAAATTGCACTCTTTGCTAAATCAAAGGGTGTGGAAAGGGTTTATACTGGAACAATAATTCAAGACAAATCTCTTGAATTATCAGATGTTAGAATGATAAATTGCAGCAGTTCTGAGCCCCAGTATATGGTATTTTGCGATGAGAAAGAAGAGTGGAACTCCATCCACGATAATCATCCATATCTTGGTCTCGGAGGTCAATTACGTAGTCTTATTTACAGAACTATTCAATAATTTCATACTAAAACCTGCGTAGTACTTTAGTACTACGCAGGTTAATTTTTTTAATTCACTATGTTTGATTCTACTTCTGCTTAAAGAAATCTGGATTCACTTGCTTAATTGAAAGCGCGATTCGTCCTCGCTCGTCAACATCTTTGACGATCACCGGAACCACCTGCCCTTCTTTCAAATAATCAGTTACATGATCAACTCGAAATGGTGCCATTTCAGAAACGTGCACAAGTCCTTCTGTGTTTCCAGCGATCTTTACGAATGCGCCGAACTCAGCGATCTTTGTTACTGTTCCTTCAAACTTTTCTCCTTTTACAAATTCTTTTGTGAGATCTTCAACAAGTTTCTTTGCGATCTCTGCGCTTCCATTTGTACCTGTGAAGAATACTGTTCCGTCATCATCGATATCGATCTCAGCTCCTGATGTTGCCATCATTTCTTTGATCGTCTTTCCTCCCGTACCGATCACAAGTCCGATCTGATCTACTTTCACTTTTATTGAAAGGATCTTTGGTGCTCGAGGTGAGATATCTCCACGAGGTTTTGAGATCTCCGCTTCCATAACATCGAGGATCTGGAGTCGAGCTTTCTCAGCTTTGATCAAAGCTTCTTTCAAAATCTTTACAGGGATTCCACCAACTTTGATATCCATTTGGATTCCTGTGATTCCCTTTCGTGTTCCTGCAACTTTGAAATCCATATCTCCGTGATGATCTTCAGGTCCCTGAATATCAGTGATGAGCGCATATTTTTCTGGAGTTTCCATCATGAGTCCTGATGCAATACCTGCAACTGGAGCTTCGATTGGAATACCTGCATCCATCATCGCAAGAGATGATGCACATACAGATCCCATAGAAGTAGAACCATTTGATGCAGTTGATTCTGAAACGAGCCGGATAGTGTAAGGGAATATGTCTTTAGAAGGAATAACTTGCGCAAGAGATTTTTCTGCAAGGTATCCGTGACCGATCATTCTTCTGTTTAGTCCTCCCATTCGTCCTGGCTCACCTACTGAATATGGTGCGAAGTTGTAGTGGTGCATAAATCTTTTCTCACCACTTGTTTTGATCGTTTCAATTGTCTGAGCATCTCCAGGCGCACCCAAAGTTACTGCAGAGAATACGTGAGTTCCTCCTCGATAGAATATTCCAGACCCATGAAGTACTTTTGAAATTCCTCCTGCTTTTGCAAAGAGTGGTCGAACCTCGTCGATAGTTCTTCCGTCTGGTCGCTTACCTTTTTCGATCGCTTCTTTGTGGATGATATCGTTTATCTTTGTATCAATGTATTCGTATGCAAAGAAAGTTTTTTCCTCTGGGAATTTTTCTTTGTATACAGTCATCCATTCTTCGTTAAGTGCACTCATTGATTCTTTACCAGCAGAACCTGTGAATACTGCATCGTAGAATTTGCTTTCGATTTTCTCAGCAAAGAGTTCTACCATTCCCTCTGGAGCTTTTTTGAATTCAAGAACTGTTTTTGTTTTGCCGATCTCAGATACGATCTGCTTTTGCCAAGTCTGGATCTTTTCGATGACTACTACAGCAGCATCGAGTGCCTGTCCCGCGACATCATTTGAGATTTGTTTTGCAACAGTTTCGATCATTGTAACGTTGTTGTCTTTTCCGCAAACAGTTACATCGAAATAGAATGGATTGTTCTTCACATCATCAAATGAAGGATTCACAACCATCTGTCCACCGATGTACCCAATGTGTACAGCAGATACTGGTCCATTGAAAGGGATGTTTGAAGTTGCGAGTGCGAGAGATCCTGCGATCACAGCGAGAGTATCTACTTCTACTTCTCCGAGAGCGAGAGTTGTGACAACAACCTGGATTTCTCTTCGGATGTGGTGATCAAAGAGTGGTCGGATAGTTCGGTCAACTACTCGTCCAGCAAGAATCGCATCATCTGATGGACGACCTTCTCGACGAATGTATTGTGATCCGAGGATCTTTCCTGCAGCGTAGAATCTTTCTTCAAGATCTACTGTGAGAGGAAAGAAATCACTTTCTTTGTCGTGCTTTCCCATACATGCAGTTGCGAGTAATGTTGTGTCTCTATAAGAGAGGATCACAGATCCTTGTGCCTGATCGGCGAGATCGGTGAATGTGGCTGTCATAGGGAACCCTGCGACATCCAATGTATATTCTTTTGATTGCATAAATAAACTTTTAAGTAATCTTTACAATGTAAATTTGAAGTTTTGTCTTCAAACCTATATGCAAAGACTACATATAATAATAAAGACATTAAAGCACAAAAAGCCTGTTTTGACAAAGAAAGAGCGGCGCCTTAGACGTCGCTTTTTCTTTGATTTTTAAATACTTAAAACTTTAAATCTGGCTGTTACAACACCTCCCCAGCTTCCTTAAGCATGTCTGCCAAATCACTATTGTCTTGCCCTTTTGGTCCTCTTGGATTTCTAGATCCGCCTCCCGCTTGTCCGAGGAGATATTTTCGTGGATTATCGTCGAGATCGATAAAATCATCCACCGCTTCCTTGAGTTTGCTTGAAGTTGACTTACCGAATGATGCTGCTTCTACCTGGCAACCCATGTTTGTTCGAAGGTATTCAACAAGTGGAATAAAGTCTCCATCTCCTGAAACGATGATGACCGCATCAAGCTTTGGCGCGATCTTGATCGCATCCACTGCAAGTCCCACATCCCAGTCAGCTTTCTTGCTTCCTCCTGCAAATATTTGAAGATCCTTCGTCTTTGATTCGATCCCCATCTTTGTGAGCGCTTCGAAAAAGGCTCGCTCGTCTCCCGCTTCGGTTGTGATCACGTATGCAATAGCTCGGATAAGATTTCGTCCTGCTACTGCGTCTTTGAGTACTGCGCCGAAATTAACCCTTGCGTGGTATAGGTTTTTGGCTGTATGGTAAAGATTCTGTGTATCTATAAAAACTCCTACTCTCTGTTCTTTGTGTTTAATTACTGTCATATAAAAATGCCCGAAGGCCGATTAGGTAGTAAAGCATATGCCCCACTTCCGATTATTAAAAATGAAAACGTTATAAAAAGTATACCTTAAATGGTACCTAAAACAAAAAAGAAGGCCTACGCCTTCTTTTTGAGTTCTAGTTTTTTGACTACTGTGGCGTATCTCTTAGCATCTTTCTTCATAAGGTATTTCATATGAGATTGTCTGTCTGCTACGAGCTGGAGAAGTCCTTTTCGTGAGTGATTGTCTTTCTTGTGAGTCTTTAGGTGCAGAGCAAGTTCGTCAATTCTCTTAGACAAGATACCAATCTGTACCTCTGGAGATCCAGTATCTTTGTCGTGAACTTGGAGTTCTTTGATTACTTTAGTTTTCTTTGTCTTTGTTATCATGGTGGTATCTTACCATAAAAGACTTGGAAACACAAGTCGGTAGTCTATGGCCCACTTGTTGGGTAAATGGGTCATTAATCTATAGAAAAATGCACGGCGTATGACGCCGTGCATTGAATTTACTAGGATTAATGTCCTCCGTGTCCTCCTCCCCCTCCGTGCGCACCTCCACTTTTAGAGCCCCCACCTCCACTAGCTTTCACTCCTCGGAGTGTATTGTATAGATTTGTTGCAAATATATTGAACATTCCAATCAACAATCCTCCTCCCACAAGCCCCCATGTTATCATCTTAGATCTTCTAGATGGTCCTCCTTCGTGTCCATGTTCATCATGTTCGTGCTCGTCATGTTCTTGCCCTGGTTTTAATTCGTTTTTTATTTCCTTCGACACCGTTTCTGCTGCTTCAGAGATTCGTATCGCTTCTTCTAGATCTTCACAATTATTCATATCGGCACTCCCCTCTTCAATTTCAGTTATTTTATCAGATATTTTTTTCAAACTATCTACCTTGCTTTTGAGTTTGAGTTTGATACCCTCAACAACAACTTCCATTTTGGTAAAATCTTTTAAGGCTGCCTGATATGCTTCTGTTGTTGATCTGATCGCACCCTCATCTCTGTTTCTGGCCGCATCTCTCATGTTTGTTCTTGCCTCCTCAAGAACTTGTCTTTTATCCTCAAGTTCTCTTTCTTTTTCTTCAAGTATTCTTTTTAATTCTCTAATTTCTTCGGCGAATACCACTCTCATACGTATGTTGTGCTTCAATATCTCAGTAAATTTACTTCGAAGTAATCCAATACGATAACTATCATTGACACTCTCGTCACCTCTTGAAGCTTCCAATCCAGATTCTATTTTTTCAATTTCTTTTGAATGTTCCTCTTCTGCAACTTTTTTCTGTTGCGAAAGACCTTTAAAGATGTGGATATTTTTTTTGTCATCTTTAAGGAGTTTTTCTTCATCTAATTTACCCATCGCAACCTTTTGCATTTCAACTTTCAGTCTAATAAACTTGCCGATCAAAGAATCTTGAGTTGCGCGGTCCATATCAAACTCCTCGTCTGATTGAAGTTTTTTGAGAAATTCATCAACTATATTTCCAAGTTGTTCTGGAGTCTTCTCAGCATGCCCTCCTTGTTCATCGTGTCCACCGTGCCCGTCATGTCCATGGTGATCATTGTGTCCGTGCCCTTCGGTGTGATGTACGGGCGCAAGTCCTTCGTATAATTCTTTGAACTTCTCTTTGTCGGCTTCTGAAAGTTCATCAAATTCCTCAACTATTCTGTCCAATTGTTCTTGGACAATATGATCATTAATATGCTCAAGAAGATCACCGAGTTGAGCTCGAAACGCTTCTGGATCTATTTCTCGCATTGACACATCTTCTCTTATAATAGTTTCACCATTTTTACCAGTCACTTCGTTTGTTACAAATTTTATTCCCTCTCCTATGTTTCCAAATTCAGTTGGAACCTCTTTTTCATACTTTCTTACAACTTGCCCCTGATTTCGTCCTTCACCTACTGTTTCAACAGCTACAAATTGAGCATCATCTCCTAAACTTGCAAACTCAGGCATAGGTTCTCTTGGCACTAAATTTCCATTACCATCTGAAATAAGATCTTTTGGTATTTCTCCGCCAAATGTTGGTATTTCAGGTTTTGGTATCAAATTTCCTCTTCCGTCTGGCATGTGGTCTGCTAACACATTTTCTGTACTGAGATTTTTACCTAATATAAGTGTTGCACTTGGTGACATGAAAATTTCCGCACCCACTTTATCTATTGTTGCATCCCTTGTTAAAACTACTGACACACCTTTTCTTCTCGCGGCTTTTTGAAAGTCTAACAATATCTGTCCCTTCAAAAGTTCTGATACTAAAGCCGTGTTTCCAGAGCCTAAAGTTTCGTACAATTCCTCAATAAGAGCTTGAGGTACTAGTCTCTCATTATCAATTGCCTCTTTAAGTGATTGAATAAGTGTTTTCGCCTCTTGTCCTTCCGGTGTGTGTTGCGCTAGAAAATCACTCCAAGTTATTTCCCTTTTATTTTCTTGAATTATTTTCACATCTCTTTTACTAATGATTTCCACGAATTTGTTCTTTCGTCTTTCAATACTCGCTTGCATATCAGGATCTTCGTTCGTGCCATTATATATAGTCCACAATTCGTTTACGAGTGCGTATGGGATTTGCTTTTTTGATGAACGGGCAAGACTTTCGATTCGCGTTTCCTTTGCGTTCAATTCTTGTTCACTGATTTTGTTTTGTGACTCAGCTTCGTTATTATTTGCTTCTGGAGCAGGTTGCGGGTTTGTTGCTGGTGCTGGAGACGGATCCTTTTTTTTACGTTCTCGTTTTGGTTTGCCGGTAGGAACAGGATTCCCTGCTTGATTATTAGGTACAGGTCCTTTTTTTTGTTTTTTCTCTCCAGATTTTGTTATACCGAATGCGTGATATTCAAGCTCTGCTCTCTGAGCGTCAAGAATTTGTGAACTGATCTGGCGTGTAGATTGTAGGTTCAAATATTTAGTTGCCTGGGTAATTAGTTCTGATGGGGCGTCTCCATTGTGAGATTTGATCTCCTTGATGAGTTCGTCTATATCAATACTTTCAACATCAACCATTCGTTCATAATCTGCTAAAAGTCCTGCGTTGTCGATCCTGTGAATCCCATCAACAATCATTATCTCGCTATCAGAAAGCAAATCTCTAATAGTCTGTCTTTGAATTTGGTAATCACCCTTTGCGAAGTCATTTTCACCAGGCTTTAGAACCGCTCTTTCAAGCTCGTGAATAAAATCAATTGGAATTGGCATGTGTTCATTTTTAAAAGCCTCAATTGTTGCGAGGGCTTCACTAAAAGAATCCATTCCTTTCTTTTGTTTTATATCCTCTACTGGTGGAAACCATTCTTTATTATTCATTTCAATATTATACAACTAATTTAATTTGCAACCAATTTTAAATGTCGCACAATATTATTATATTTTGTTATACTATAATTCATGGACCTTCTAACTCTCAAAAGACAATTTCTCGAACATATCGAGATAGAAAAGGGTCGCAGTCTCAAAACAGTTGAGAATTACGATCACTATCTCACTCGTTTCTTGGAATTTTTAAAAAAAACTGACCCAAAGGATATTACTCCTGAAATAATGCGAGAATACCGTCTTTGGCTTAATCGGCAAGTAACAGGTAATAATAGAAGAACAAATGAGACTCTGAAGAAGAAAACCCAAAACTATTATCTTATTGCCCTCCGGACATTTCTCAAATTCATAGCTAAAAGAGGCATTGTTACCCTTCCCGCAGACTATATAGAGCTTGCCAAGACCGGTGAAAGGTCTCTTGATCTCATTACTCCACAAGAACTTCAGAGAATCATGGACGCACCAAACGATGAGAAAGATCCAGAAAAAAAGGCTCGCGGTAAGGCTATTTTGGAGCTTCTCTTTTCTACGGGACTTCGAGTTTCTGAGCTTTGTGCCTTGAATCGAGATATTGATCTCCATCAAGACGAGCTCTCGATCCGCGGAAAAGGAAGCAAGGTGCGTGTGGTATTCATATCAGATGATGCCAAAACAATACTTAAGACCTATTTAAGTCTTCGTAAAGATATGGATGATGCCCTTTTCGTCAAAGTTGGCAAAGAAAGAAGTAAAAAGGAAGATGGTGCGCTTACAAGTCGTTCAATACAAAGACTTGTTAAGTATTATGCGATCAAAGCTGGAGTATCAAAAAAGGTTACACCTCACGTGATTCGGCACTGCTTCGCAACAGACTTACTTCGAAACGGTGCAGATCTCCGATCAGTTCAGATGCTTTTGGGACACGCAAATATCGCAACAACTCAGATATACACACACATAACAGATTCACATTTGAAGGAAATACATAAAAAGTTTCATTCAAAGGGTGGGAATTAATAAAAAACCAGACCTCTCTTGCGAGAAGTCTGGAGTATTGCCTGGTATACAGGATTTTATGGACGGCTCAGGCTGCTGATTTCAGAGGCATGGCCTCAAAAGAGTGGCGAAGGTCCCAGCCGTAGACGGTCTGGATAACCGGAATCTTTTTGTTTGCTTTGTGGTCTGGGTCACGGCGGAACGTGACCACTGTGCCTTTAATCGTTACATTTGTAACGCCGAACTGCTTCCAGTCACTCGCATGGTTGGTGATTTCTGGAGCGCGGTGCATGAATGCCGTGGGAATTTCGTATTCGGTCTGGTCACGCGTGGCTGCCGTGGCCAGGAAGCCCCAGAAGGCACATGCCAGGAGACTTGTTGAGGTAGTGATGAATTGGGGATACATAGGTGTCGCTGTTGTTGGTTTCTAAGCCATCCATAAGTTTGGAATGAGCACTGCAGAGTATATTACTCCGATTCTAATTTTTGACAAGAGGATGAATTCATTTTATAGAATTTTAAATCGAGGTTGAGGTTTTACTTTATTTTAATACTTTATACAATTATATATATGAAACTCATATCTTGGAACGTAAATGGTATTCGCGCTGTCCATAACAAAGGACTCTTTCTTCCCTTTGTTGCCAAATACAAGCCAGATGTCATCTGTCTTCAAGAAACCAAGGCGCAGCAAGGCCAGGCAGAGATAGATCTTCCAGAATATGAAGAATATTGGAATTCCGCTATAAAAAAAGGCTACAGCGGTGTCGCAATTTTCACAAAGATAAAGCCTCTGTCTGTACTTCTTGGATTTCCAAAGGAAATCGCCCATAAATACAAGCTCGATACTGATTCATATGGAGATCCTAATACAGAAGGGCGTGTTATTGCGGCTGAATTCGACAAATGTTTCGTGGTCAATGTGTATACCCCTAATTCCAAAGATGATTTAAGCCGACTTGAGCTTCGACACAAACACTGGGATCCAGCGTTCCTTGAATACTGCAAAATCTTGGAAACCAAAAAACCTGTTATTTTCTGTGGAGATCTGAATGTGGCACACACAGCAATTGATCTCGCTCGACCAAAAGAAAATGAAGGAGAGCATGGTTTCACAACTGAAGAGCGAGAGGGTGTGAATAACATGATCGAGAGTGGATTTGTAGATACCTTTAGATTCTTTAACAAAGAGGGTGGGAACTATACGTGGTGGACTGCGTGGGCTGGAGCACGTGCGCGAAATGTTGGATGGAGAATAGATTATTTTTTCGCATCAAAAAAACTCGAAAAGAAAATAAAAAAAGCAGAAATTTTAAATGAAGTGATGGGATCTGATCACTGCCCAGTTACTCTCGAATTAGATTTTTAAGTTGAAAACACTCATTAAATTGCTGATGTCTTTTATGAAAGACATCAGCAATTTAAGTTATCAACACCTATGTCCTTTACATGTCTTTTATAAAATATATAATTATCTTAGTCGCAAAAATATATTCCAAATGTTTCGTTGCCTCGGACTTTTGAAGTCAGCATATTATGAATCATGGAATGAAGAGTGGTTTAAGGTTTATTCGATTTGAGTTGTGAATAGGACAAATCAATCGGCTGAAAATTTAAACACCTCTAGAACTGCGAGAAAGTTCTTTGAGTCAAGATAGATCAAAGTTAGATTAAGGATGAAGAATTGGATTGATATAAGTAGAAATTGATTTCTCAACTATATCTCTTTCAACTACACATCGTGTAGTATTATAAAAAGGAAATTCTTTAGACTTGATATCTCACAATTACTTAAAGTCCATAATCACATGACTTTTGATTTATATAACTCCTTAGTATCGATGCGTACGTTTCTCGTGAAACCAGAAACTGCAGTCTCTAAACATATATAGAGAAGATATCGATATACAAGGCCGTATTTTGTAGGTAAGTTGTTACAAGTCGCCAGAATTTTTCATGTTTGGCGCGAGAAATTGTAAGATCCTTTCCGCAGATGCGGCCTTTTCCATTTCTTGTTGAATCCTTCACCCTCTCGGGTATCAGCTACTGCTGAAATATTTATATACAAAATAGAAAAACCCCTTATATTATAAGGGTGTTTTTTATTTTCGACAAACGAGGATCATGTGTTTGAACTTGTTCATATACAATGTCCGAGTGCCGTCGAAACAAAGGTGTAACCTTTATTTTACATGATGTTTACTTCGTATCTCCCCTATCTCCTTCTCTTCAACTTCTTCTTTCTTCGCCTTAGCCTTCTCTCCAAGTAGCTTCAGTTCCTTTTCATCGAGTTTTGCGAGTTCTATCGCCCTACTCTCCAGATATTCAACTGTATTTATATCTGCATTATCGAGTGCTTCTTCGAGAAGGATCAAAAGTATCTGCCCTATCTTTGGTCCTGGCGGGATCTTTGTGATCTCGATCACTCGAGCACCATTAATTTTGAGTGTTGCTACAGAAATCGGGTTTCTCATCGCCTCTTCAACCATCGAATGGTAGACGCGGAGTCGGTATGGACTTTCTTTAGGCCTCCCTGTTCCTATACGGTCACAGGTACGCACATCCATTAAGTACCATATGTTTTCCTCGCCTACATTTCTGATCATTCTACGGACCGCAGAAAGCGTAATCGTCTCAGTATCAGAGAAGAACATATGCCACCTTACTAGTTTCACAACCATATCGATAGTTTTCTTTGGAAACTTGAGTCGATTAAGGATTTTTTCTGTTATTCGTGCTCCAACTACATCGTGTCCATAAAACGTAGGCTCATCTGTCTTCGTTGATGGCTTTTTGGTAGCAGGCTTCCCTATGTCGTGAAACAAAGCCGCAAGACGAACTTCAAAGGTGTATTTCTTCTTTGCAGAGTGCTCAAGCGTCTTCATGAGGTGGGTAAACACATCGAATGCGTGCGCCTGATTCTGTCCGCATCCTATTCCGTCTCGAACTTCAGGCAAAAAGTACTGAAGTATATGTGTTTTTTCACAAAGCTCTATTCCAAATGAGGGTCGATCTGATGAAATAATCTTTGAAAACTCGTCTCTCACTCTTTCTGCTGAGATATTCTTCAAAAGATGCCCCTCCTCTGTAATCGCCTTTTCAGTCTCAGGATCAATAATAAAGTCTAAATCTGTTGCAATTCTTACTGCTCGAAGGATTCGAAGGCCATCTTCCTGGAATCGTTCGTGAGGATTTCCTACTGTCTTTATGAGTTTGTCCTTTAGATCTTGCTGTCCATTATGCGGATCTACAATCGCATTCATGCCATCTTTGCTTCTTATTGCTATAGCATTTACTGTGAAATCTCGTCTATCAAGGTCATCGAGGATGTTATTGCTCCATTTTACTTCATCTGGGTGCCTATTGTTTGAATACTTCCCTTCGATTCTGTATGGAGTGATCTCCACAACCTTGAGTGTCGGATCAATTCCCTCTTCTTCGTTCACTACCCCCACTGTTCCGTAATCATTCTCATAGAAAGTGTTAGGAAAGAGTGAAACAATCTGCTCAGGAGTCGCATTTGTGGTCACATCCCAGTCTTTTGGTTTACGGTTTATGAGCATGTCTCTGACACAACCACCTACCAAATATGCTTCAAAACCAGCATTTTCTAGTGCTTCTGTTACATGTGAAACCTCTTTGGGGATAGTGAGAATGCTCTTAATCATCAATCAATTCTACATTATCTTTTTACTTTTTCATAATTTAGATGTATATTACTAAAGTGATATAGGCACCCATAGTGAAATGGATATCATACCCGCCTTCGAAGCGGTTGTTGGGGGTTCGAATCCCTCTGGGTGCACAAGAATACAAAAAATCTCAGAATAATATTCTGAGATTTTTTGTATTCTTGTGCACCCAAGCAAGCGTGGGGCGCTCGCGTGAGGGATTCGAAGCTCGATTGAGCAGATTTTGTGAGGTAGCGAAACAAAATCTCCAATCGGGATACTGATCCTGTAAGGATCGAATATCCCTCTATAGATTCGTGACCACGTTTTTGCCTTAATCCCCTTTCCCCCATTGCCATTCCCCCATTTTCCGATATACTATTTCCAATAAAGCGGGTATGGTTTAGTGGTAGAACACGTCCTTGCCAAGGATGAGACGGGAGTTCGATTCTCCCTACTCGCACAAATATACAAAAAGACACAGATTTCTCTGTGTCTTTTTGTATATTTGTGCGAGTAAGAAAGCCTGGGGCGCTTTCGTGGGAGAATCGAAGCCTGTTTGAGCATAATTTGTGAGGAATCGAAACAAATTATCCAAACAGGATACTGCTCCTGTAAGGAGAGATTCTCCCTACTCTTACCTGCCCGCTCTCGCCACATCTGTCCCTAAGAACTCCCCCCCCTCGACCTATTCTTCATCAGTATTATCGAGGTCTTCATTCCCCTGTCCTTTTGCTCTACTTCTCCCCAGAAATCAGTCATATTTATCAACAAACTGTGGATAACTCAGTGGATATGTGTATAAGACAAACTCATAAAAGACACTATTTTAACCTGACTTTTCTAAAATACCCTTATTTTGTATTGTTATAATCAAGATTTGATGTACTTTATAGGTTTTAGACCAAAAGTGTTTCATAAGAAACACTTTAAAATAGGTTTCATGTGAAAACCTGGGCTATTTGGATCTATTTTAGGATAGATTTGTAGCGATTGGCGACATGATTAGGAGACTATTTTCACATGAAACCTGATAGATTATCAACATGTCATCCTGACTTCTTTGGGCTATAATGTTATTTATGAAACATTCAAATATCCTCCAAGTAGGGGTGAAGTCACTTATTTTTAACAAAGAGGGTAATGTGCTCGTTATAAAACGAAATCCAATTAAGTATCCGGGTGTAGAGAATATGTGGGATATGCCAGGCGGTAGAATCAATCCCGAATCTACTCTAGAAGAGAACCTGAAGAGGGAAATCAAAGAGGAGACTGGTCTCAACCCCAAAATACTGTCTATCATTGCGGCTCAAGACATTATAAAGCCAGAAGTTAGGGTTATTCGCCTCACTTATGTTTCATATGAAACTAGTTTAGGCAGTAAAGTGAAGCTAAGTGATGAGCATACTGAGTTCAAGTGGGTTCCTATAGAATTTCTCCTCAAAATCAACAATAGTGAGAGTTACATACGTGCGGTAGTTAAAGACAGGTCTAAATTGACTCTTATAAAGAATATTATAAATAAAACGCTTGATAGGTAACAAAATTGGCAAACTAGGGGAGGATCTGGCAGAGAAATACCTTATAAACAAGGGTTTTAAGGTGTTATACAGAAATTACTGGAAGCCATATGGTGAAATAGATATAATCTGTGAAAAGGCTGGTAAAACTCATTTTGTAGAGGTAAAAAGTGTGTCTGTATCCTTGAATAACGTTTCACATGAAAACATTCGTCCAGAGGACAATGTTCATGAGGCTAAGCTAAGGAAACTTGCTCGTGTCATTCAGGTATACATATCAGCGTTTCATGTGAAAAGCTGGCAGTTTGATGTGGTGATCGTATATATAGATCAAGTGTCAAAAAAGGCTGAGGTAAAGGTTTTGGAGAATCAGATCCTTGAAGCCAGAAATTAAAAATGGCGAGGTTGTCCTCGCCGTAGGATCTGTTGCCCTGATCGCATTTAATCTTTACTGTTCTTGCGATCAATCTTTTTGTGACACACTAGGCAGCGCCGGGTAGTAAAAAGACTAAGTGGACATCCAATCAAATATATTAAAATAGAAATTATTTTATAAGTTGTAGAATCAGGATTGGTGACCCTTAGATTTGTCATTATTAATGCGCCGATTATAAAAAAACACAGTGAGGCCATAGACGCAATTAACCATAGGTTTCTAATTTTTTGGGCTTTTGTCAGGTTCGGTATCTTGAATTTCATAATTTTAAGAGGTGCAATTTAACCAATGTTCAGTATATATAAGAAATATATTTTGTAAATTAATATTACAAATATATGTTAATTTGACTAAAATATATTGTAATATATAATTAATTTACTGTAAAAAAATATTACAACTATCATAAATATATGGAAATTGATCTTAAAAATGAGCTAAAACATCTCGGTTTCTCAGATACTGAATCTGCGGTCTATTTGGCGCTTCTCGAGCTTGGAAGTGCAACTAATTCTAAGATTGCTCAGAAGTCGGGGCTTAACAGGATTACTGCTTTTGAGGTGTTAAAGCGCCTGAGCCAGAAAGGGATCGTTTCAGGATTCAAGATGAAGGGAGTGATGTACTTTGGAGCACTTAATCCGCAAATACTTATCAAACAACAAAGGGAGAGTCTTGGGCTTCTGGAAAAGGGTCTCACGGAGCTTATCCAGAATAAAGCAGATTATAAACGACCGAAAATCACAACTTATAGTACCAAAGAGGGTCTCAAGCAGATTTATGAAGAAACCCTGCTATCAAACACTGAAATTCTTACTTTTATCAATTCAAAAGATTTGAGAGACTACTTTGGTAATGATTATATAGAAAATTACGTAAAACAGAGAGTTAAGAAGGGTATAAAGATAAGAGGTTTTTGGCCTGATGATGAAGTGGGTCGGCGTGATAAAAATGAAGAAGGTGATGCTTTGAGAGAAGTGAGGTTTTTACCGAAAGGTCAGAGTGTTCAAAATGAGGTTATGATTTTTGATGACAAGGTTGTTATGCTGTCTACAAAAGACGAAATGGGGATTGTGATCAAGAATCAGTCGATTGCTGAAAGTCTTCGAACTGTATGGGAGATGTTGTGGGAGAAGAGTCAGTAGGGTGCAGCTAGATATTTTTGAATTTTGTGATAATATCTACCGATAACAAGGCGGAATGTTCATTTAATAAATATTGATTTTTTATTCATACACTTAATTCTTAACGGGACGTAGTGTAATAGTAATAAATGCTTCGAGGTCTGATTTTTGAAAATTGAATATTTGTTTTTTGTCACATACTTACTTAACGGGACGTAGTGTAACGGTAGCATAAATGCTTTGGGAGCATTCAGTCCGGGTTCAAATCCCGGCGTCCCGAAAAACCGTAAGTATGTGACAAAAGATTAATATTTTCAAAAACAGACCAGATGTGCGGGGCACATCTGTGGCCCGGAGGGATTCAGTCAAAACTAAATTCTAAAATTTTGTGATAACTAAAATAATAACTCACAATCGACCACATGCAGATGAACTTGTGGCTTTGATGTTACTTAAAAAATTCGGAGAAGGGGAAGAGAAGTTCCCGGGTGTATCTACTGCTGAAGTTCAATTTCTTGGAGCAGGGAAACTTCCAGAAAATAAAACATATTTGGATTTCCCGGATACTATATTTCTCGGAGTGGGCGGCGGACCATTCGATGAGCATGCGACAGTAGATAAAGAAAGAGAAAGTGGGGAAGTGTGCGCAACATTAGTTGCCAAATATTTGGGAATAGATAACAAACCAGAACTGCAAGGAATTTTGAATATTATCAAAGAAGAAGATCTCGCCGTTGCAAAAGACAAAGATATGCTTTCTATTGGAATGAAATTTTTGCATTCATGTTTTAAGGATGACTATGAAAAAATATATAGATGGGCAGAGATTGCTTATATGGCTCATATAAAATTCTTTCTCGAAAGGGGAGAGATCCGACCTTTTACAGTAGTAGATACAAAGAAAATTCTTGAAGAATTGCAAAGTGAGGATTTGGAATTTTGGAGTGGTGCAATTGAAGAAGCAAGAAAATATCAGAACGATCAATATCAATTGGCACTCAAAGAATTCAAAGGGGCACTCAAAGAAAGATTTGTTGGTAATGACGGACAACCTATAGATATGGCAGTTGTGACTTCTGATAATGAAGAGGTAAGTAAAGCGTTTCGTTCGCAAAGAGCACAGCTCATAATCCAATTTAGTAGTCGAGGAAACGTTTCCATCTTTACTTATCAAAAAAGAGGTCTTGATCTTACAAATTCAATTATGTTACTTCGAATGGCAGAACAGTTTTACAAATGGGGTGAAATCAAAATAGAGGATAAATCAATATTAGGAGGAGAGGGGATGATCGATGGAATCCCTTGGTATCTTTTTCATACAAAAGATTCTGCATTCAACGGATCTCTTACTACCAAAGATGTTCCTCCAACTATGATTCCACACTCAAAAGTGGCTGATCTCATAGTAGAAGGACTTAAAGCAAAGTTCTAATTTAAAGGTATAAAGTGACAGAAAGTCCTTTTTTAGCCTGCTTTTTATTTGACGACATTATATTGACTTTTTGTCAAATTTAGTATATAATTAAATAAGAATTAGAACCTTGAAATTCAAGAACAGTTAGTAATGGCATAGCAAAAATGCTTTTAGTTTTGAAAGTATTTTTGCTATGCCATACCAATCTCGGTCTGGACTAGTACTCAATGCAGGTTAACCCATTATAACGACATGAACTCAGACCCAGGATTATTCCAACTCGAACTGGCACTCAGGGCCGCATCGGCCAGCGAAGGCTCAACCACCCCGCAACTTCCTCCGCCACAAACGCGGCAATGGAAGGGAAAAGGGAGTGAGATTACCTGGGAGCACGAGCTCTTCGGTAAGCTGCAGCTCAATATCCTCGCTGATCTTGGTGAGGTTCAAAGCAAGGACGGATTCACGATCGCACCCTTGAACATGGAGACGGAGAAAGTTAATCGTCTTCAGCATCACATCAAGACCAATATCAGTTTCAAACTCGCCGCCAAGACCCATCTCCTTTACTTCAAAAACAATCGAATGATGGATGTGAGCAAAAGCAGCATTCCTCAGTTTGTTGTTCCGATGAATTGGAAGGCGGGCGCTGGTGGTCGAATCGAGTATGCTGAAGTGTGCAAGCCCCAAGCGTCGAAGCGTGACGACAACGACGACGAGATCATCCTGGTTTTTCTCCGGGAGGACGGGCTCTTCATTGAGCTCGAGGTCGGTGTTGTGGTCCGTGGGGGCAAGTTTCTGTTTGTAACTATTCAGGAAGTGTCCACTGCACAAATCGTGCGGACGACTCGTGAGAAGATTGAGCAACATGGTCTCAAGAGCAATGCGTATCGCACTGGTGCTGGAGGCAAATATGCCATCATTGTGCCTGCTAAGTCGGAAGATGCCTACCCTGGCTTCAACTGGCTCAAAGCACGTGAGAAAATCGGTGAATCACTGATGCCTTACGCCCTTGCTCGGGATTACTCCGCTCCACTCAGTCAGTGCATTGTGGCCGAATGGGATAAAACCCAACCGCCCGCATTGCCTGCTCACATGGCAAAGTGGGGTTTCGAACTCGCCCAAGTCTTCTGGTTTAATGTGATGTATGGTGGAGGTTTTGTTCGGTTGATGAATGGGGAAATGGTGCATGTGCACTTTAACTCCATTGTTGACGGCGACATTCACAAACTTTACTTACGTGGGTTTTGCCCCGTGATCAAACCAATGACCTGGGTGGCCGTTAACCACGCTCCAAATCCTCAGCGCGGCAATCGCGACTGCGCCAAGCTTACTCTCCAGCTTTAATCTGACTCGTTCTTGAATCCAATCAACAGGAGCATCCTCAAAAGGTGCTCCTGTTTTTATTTCCTTAAAACCAAGATAGGGAAGAGAGCGAACCCTCTTTTTTGAATAATTTTTGGTATAAGTCTTCAGTAATAAATGGCATAAATGGATGCAAAACTATCAGGTATCGCAGAAATGCTTCTCTAAAGATAGATAGGTTTTCTTCCGTATTATTTTGACCTTGAATAGAAAAAGCAAATTCTTCTAAAGTGAATAGAAATTCAAGTGTAGATGACTGAGCATATGCAAATGCGAATTTTTCAATTTGATATCCGATTCTTGATTGTGTTTTTTGCAATGAGTCAATAAGGTTGTTTGATTTGGTGTGAATATTTTTAAAGTTTTCTGAAACGAATTGATTGGCAATCTCTGCGATTCTTCCCATTTTCCATAATCTTTGTGTAAATTCAGTTAAACTATTTAGACGTTCTGGTGAAATAATAAAATCCTCTTTCAGAGAACTGTATGATATGAGCGCAGCACGTGTTACATCTGATCCATATTTCTCAAGAAAACTCTCTAAGGTAATTATATTTCCATAACTCTTGCTCATTTTTTTGCCATCTGGACCATTGATGAGATTGTGAAAATAAACAAATTTATAGGGTAATTGACTGGTGAGATATGTATTGAGTAAAATCTCTCTTGAAACAGAGAGTCTCACGAGATCATATCCAATTACTATTGAATGATTAGGGTAAAAATATTTGAAATCATCTGACTCGGTATTACCATAAAACATTGTCGCCCACTGTCCAGAAAACCAAGTGTCCAAAACATCAGTTTCCGGCAGGTATGCTTTATCTGCTTTTTGTTCAGTCGTCCATGAAGTGAGATCGTTGGTATATATTCTTTCTAACCCGTTTTTAATTTCATTTATACTGGTGCCTGAATCTAGGATTTTTTTCAAGTTTCCTACCTGTTTATTTCCTTGATTATCTATAAACCAAACAGTGAAGTTTTGAGGATTTGAGATATCGTACCAGATTGGAATTCTGATTCCCCATACATTCTGTCGGGCGATAGGCCACTGCTTTGTAGTGTCTAACCATTTAACTAGATCTTTTTTTCTCCATTCTGGAAATACTGTTAGAGGTGTATTATTTATTTCTTCAAGAGCTTTCTTTTTTAATGACATTCCATCTTTGTCCAGATCAAGTGACCATGTGTATATGATTGTAGGTTCAACTTGGTGGGCACTTTTACACCAAAGATCTGAATCGATGTGATCGGTGTCAATTCTTTCCATGTAATTATTTTCTTTTAAATATTCTATCTCTTTTTGTCGTGCTTCTTTTGGATAGAGGCCTGGGTATCGTTCTAACATTTTACCATTCCAATCGATTAAATTTTTTGCAGAAATATTTGTGTCATACAGCAAAGAATATTCGTAATCGTATTTAACATATGATTGCAAAAGTGGTGACAGTGCATTTTGATCTTGGGGATTTGGTTTTCTTTTACTTGCAACAATTTTGACAATATTTCCAGTCACTGGATTTATTAAATTTTTTCCAATCAAAGAAAAGTTTTTCTTATCGCTTGGGTGCACAAGAACATGTGTCACTGAAAAAATTAATTCAGGTCGTGTCGTTGCGAGTGATAGGTATTGATCAGGATTATCTATAAAATTAAATTTTATATAGAAAAGGGGATTGTTGGAATTTACTTCTTTCAGTTCGATATCAGAAAGTACCGTTGCGCATGTTGGGCAGTAATAAACCATGTACGGTTTTCGCAAGATGAGATTTTCTTTAACTAGTTTTTTAAAAATTATTTCTACTTCATTTAAACATTCCTTGTCCATATTAAAACGAAAACGGGTCCAATCAACACTTGCTCCAAGTCTTTTTATTTGCTCTTTAATTGAGTCATTATTTTGGGAGACAAATTTACTTATCTCATTAAAGAGCTCTGATTTTTTGTAGTCACTTTTTTTCATTCCTTCGTTTAAAAGTTTTTTTTCAAAAGTGATTTCTGTTTCGTATCCACCATGATCGGTGCTCGGTACCCAAAGCGTGGGGTTAAGTAACATTTCGTGTTGGTATTTCCCTCGTAGCAATTTCAGTAAAATCTCATTTTTTACATAGTATATATAGGTATTTTTATATATAGAAAAACAGCAGATCTCTTTTAGAGATCATTTAA
>JAQBQZ010000005.1 GCA_028286725.1 Candidatus Tayloriibacteriota bacterium | reverse complement strand
AGATTTGCTTTGTTAAATTGCATAAATAATATGTTACTCTTCCCTATTTTTTTGTCAATACAAAACTTGTATAAGTTTAAAAACTAAGTAGTATTTGAGATGGCTAAGTTAAATCCGTAAATGAACGGGTTACTCCGTTCGTTTACATCCCTTCATTACAAACACATCCATGAAACCAACATCATCCCGCAACTTCCACGCATTACTTCAAACACGATTCGCGCAAGGCTTCCGCGTCTGCGTCGGACTCGATCCCGAACTGGGAAAGATTCCTCAAAGTCTCAATGCTGTCACGGTAAAAGGCAGACTCGTTGAATTTTGCACCAAAATCATCGAAGCAACAGCACCTTATGCTGCAGCCTTCAAACCGAACAGCGCATTCTTTGAGGCGCATGGTCCGGCCGGAATTGAAGCTTTGAAGCTCGTGATTGGTTACGCAAAACATGTCGCTCCTCATATCCCGGTCATCCTGGATGCAAAACGCGGCGACATCGGCAACACCAATGACGGCTATGTGACATCCGCCTTCGAAGATCTCGGCGCTGATGCGATCACTGTCGCCCCTTACATGGGTAGCGAATCATTGCAGCCATTTTTGAACCGCATCGAAAAAGGCATCATCATTCTCTGTCGCACATCAAATCCTGGTGCTGCAGAATTTCAGGATCTCTGGACCACCATTACTTCGGAACAGTCCAGGCAATGGGGACTCGGGCATGCGAGGGAGGTTCGCTTTTACCAGCGAATCGCACTCCAAGTAAAACACTCCTGGAACCGAAACAGGAATTGTCTTCTCGTCGTTGGTGCAACTGCGCCCGCTGAATTGGCAGAAGTTCGAAAACTCGTGGGGCCGGAAATGACGATCCTCATTCCAGGTGTTGGTGCTCAGGGCGCAAAAGTGGAAGACGTGGTGCCTGTGGCGGGCAGAAACTTCCTCGTGAATTCATCACGCAGCATCATCTTTGCCTCAGCAGGCACAGACTTCGAAGCAGCGGCGGCCACCGAGGCAAAACGTCTTCATGAAGAGATCGCAAAATACCTCAAATAATAAAGAGGTATACGGGGGATGGTTCGCAAGAATCATCCCCTTTTTTATTTTTATATTTACACTTGCACCAAGTTAGAAAGTGAGTAGTATTTGAGATAGCCAAACAGGCTTCACCCAAACTCAACAACAAATGTGCGAGGGTAGCCCTCTCGTACTTTTACAAACACCAAACTCATGAAACTCAAAAGACTCAGTGATACTGAGATCAAACAGATCCTTGAACTGATGGACGCGGTCAACACGGGCCACTTCGTTGGTGCATCCGGAGCCCATCTGGACACTTACATCGACAAAGACGCGCCAGGAAGCCACCCGATTCATCTGATGCATCTCGGACATGAACTTGCTCACCGTATCAATGAGGTATGCCGTCTCGAAGACAATGACATTGTTGCTCTTGTCGGAGCCCCAATGGGAGCAATCTCCCTCGGTGCGTTCACTGCATATTGGCTGAACACCCTCTTCCCCCGTGAAGACGGTATCGTCATTCAATCGCTTTATGCGGAGAAGACAAGTCTCACTGATGACAAAGCTCCGTTTAAACTCCGCTCTTCCTATGCTGAGAAAATCAAAGAACACGGAGTGATTGCCATCGAAGACATCCTTAACAGTGGCGGAAGTGCGCAAAAAACCATCGACATCATCGAAAAATGTGGTGGAAAAGCCATCGGGGTCGGCGCCCTCTGTAATCGTGGAGGAGTCACAGCTGACAAGCTGGGAGTCAGGTTCGTCGTCTCACTCATCGATCTCAATCTTCAGAAATGGGATGTGCCGAAAGGCGAAGAATGTCCTCTCTGCAAAAGGGATGTACTGATCGACACACGTCTCGGTCATGGTCAGCGGTTCCTCGACGAGCAAAAGCAAAAAGCTTGATGAGCACAATCATCACACGGCGGCAGGTGAAATACCCTGTCGTTTTTTTTATTTCCTAAAAAACAATACAGTGTACTAGTACACTGTATTGTTTTAATATTTATTTTTCCTCCTTCTAAGCCCTAAGCTTCTTTACTTCTAAGCTTTTATGTCTCTCCTCATTTCCCTTTCACCATCTCTTTTCTTTATTGATTCTCGTTTATCAAACTTTTTCTTGCCGCGAGCGATTCCTATTTCTATTTTTATTTTGTTTGCCTTTGGAAAAAGCGAAATCGGGATTATTGTCGTCCCCTTTTTGCTTTCTGCATCCGCGAGTGTTTTGATTTCTTTTTTAGTGAGGAGTAATTTTCGTGCACGAGTTCTTTCGTAACTCTCTGGAGTATTAGTCATCTGATACGGAGGAATATCAGAACCCAAAAGGAAGGCTTCACCACCTCGAATACCAACATGTGCCCCGAGGAGTGACCCTTGGTTATTCTTGATCGATTTGACTTCGATTCCGATTAATTCAATTCCTCCTACGAATTTCTCCAGGATCTCATAGTCGAAATGCGCCTTTTTGTTCACTATATATGACATATGGTTAGTATAAGGGAGAAAATGGAAAGTATAAAGGAGAAAAAGATATGCACTGTAGTAAATTGACAAAGAATATGGGAGGAGTAGGCTTTTAGGTAGAACACGAACCAACCCACAGCACTATGCAAACCGAACAACCACAGAACCCAAGTGAGATGGAACTTGTCGAAAAAATGCAAGCTGGTGACAAGGAAGCTTTCAATGAGCTGATGCAAGATAATATTCATTACATCGAGAACATCTGTCGAGGTCATACTCCTCACCAAAATATGATCGATGACATTGTGCAAATGGTAATGCTAAAAGTATGGAGATTTCGCCATCAATTTAAGAAAGAGTCCGCTTTTAAAACCTGGCTCTTCACTATCGCGATTCATGTGACCCTCGATGCCAACAGAGCCGAAAAAAGACATCACGCAGGTCGCTTAATTCAAGATGAAGACCAAGGACCATTCATCGAAAGTGTACCCACACATGCCAGCTCCCCCTCGGAAGTGGCGGAATTCGGAGATGTACTAACCATTATTAACATGGGTTTTGCTGAATTAAGCTTGGATCACCAGACAATCTTCCGTCTTTCATTTATCCAATGCATGTCTTACCTCGAGATTGCACGTCAGTGCAATATCTCTCTGGGGACAGTGAGTTCTAGGATATTTTATGTGAGACAGTACCTTTTGGGATTGCTCAGTGCAGCAGGCCAACTTAAACGTTAAAGGAAAACCCCTCTAACGTTTTTTATTTAACTAAATGTCAACGAATACAACCTCACCCCTTTTGGTACCGAAAGATAAAAAATATTTTTTTGTGACGATGGATTGTCTACTATCGTATAGAGTGTTGCGTCTTTGATATCCATCCACGTGGTATTTTTCACTTGTCCGTTTTGGATTCTGATTGTTGCTCCATTTGGAGCTTCTGCCACGAGATGCACCTTTGTGGCATCATAATTAAATACGAGAATAGCATTTCCATTTGACTCTATGTACTGATCATTCACGGTCCAATCACCATCAAGGTAAAATTGATTTGGCTCAAATGTTTTTGGAAGTGTGAACGTGTCAGTGTACATCGCTCCACCATTCCCATTACCAAAGAAATTATCATTTCGAAATGCTCCGAAATATGTCTCCTGGCTTTTCGCGTCTGGTTTTGCTGGAACTATCCCTGAGCTCACATCTGAATTACTTATTTGTTTCACATCATTTGTATTACCAAGTCTTTCTGCTCGCTCCTCGAGTGCTTTTTTGATCTGCGCTTCAGTCTCATCATATCCACCTTCTCCAATATGATCATATGTCACATATCCATCAATATCAATAAGATATTTTCGTGGCCAATACTGATTACCGTATGCATTCCAAGTTCCATAATCATTATCGAGTACAACCGGGAATTTGATTCCGAACTTCGCCATAGCTTCACGAACATTTTCTATCTTGTGTTCGAATGCAAACTCTGGCGTATGGATTGCAATAATCTCAAGTCCTTTGTCTTTATATTTTTCATACCACGCATTTGCGTATGGAAATGTTCGCTGGCAGTTGATACAACTATAAGTCATCACATCGAGAAGTATCACTTTCTTGCCAACAATATCCTTGAGCTGAAACGGATCACTGTTTACAAACCCGCTTGGATTGACGAGTTCCTTGTATTTTGAATATTTGAGACTTTTTTGAGCAGATGTAAGAAATGAAGGTTTTGAAACTTTTTCTCCAGCAGCATTCGATGTACTTGTTGCCGCCATTGCATTTGAAGTATCTTCATTTGTTGTTGAAGCATCCGATCCTGTAGAAATAGAATTTTGAGTATTGTTCGTTGCATTTGGTAGAAGATAATTCTCTTCAATCCTTGTAACATCAAAAACGCTGTGCTCTATGAGATAAGACTGAACCACTTTGTCATAACCTGTCGCCACAAAAATACCAACAAGAAGAAATATTACTCCAAGCGTTTTTTTGAACCACCCTTCTGGATTTGAAACACCTTCAAGTCGTCCAACAAGCTTTTGTCCAAGTTTTGAAATGAGAAGAAGCGAGAGAGAAAGCCCGAGCGAATATGCAATTAAATCAATAAGACCCTTTCCAAAACTCTGAGGAAGCACAGTGGCAAGAATCACAAAGTATGTAGGACTACAAGAAGAAAACACGGGACCCAAAGATGCGCCGATAATAATGTCGCCCCAAAAACTTTCTTTCTTTACACCTTGAGCAAGCAACTTGTTAGATTTTCTGCTCAACATGAGATTGAGTTTGATTGAAAACTTTTCCCATCGTGTTGGAAACAAAGTAATGAGTCCAAATATGATCAAAATTCCACCCGAGAGATATTGCCAGAACGTTGGAGGAATATCAATAAAAATTGTCGCAACCTTCAAAATAAGCGTGAACAAAATCACAGACACAGTAAGCGAGAGTGTAATTATATATGGCTTTAATTTTGAACGCACATCTGAAACTGAACTTCCAATAATGACAGGTAGAAGCGGAAGTACGCAGGGTGCAAGAACCGTAAGAATACCGGCAACAAATGAGATGAGTACAAAAAACATAAATTATTTAATTACTTGATATAGAGTAATTATATGACTTCCAAATGTAAAGTCAACTTTACATAAATTAATGGTGACTTCTATTTGAACCAAGAAAGATTGCGCGAGATAAAACCATAGCCAAAAGCACCACGGGAAAAAGCGGTTCAATCACGCCCCATATACCCTGATGAACAATAACCACAGCCAAACAAATACTTCCAAACATATAAGCCTTTCTGTCCGCATCCATGTAATGCTGAAGCTCTCTTTCGTCTTGTGGCTTTTCTTTAAGAAAAAAGATTACTCCAAACAGAAAGATAAAAGTAAAAGCAATGCAGACCCACATCAGCATAAAATGAGAGAGCAGCCTATCACCTCCGATTGTAAAAAATGCGAGGAGTGCAGTAAGGAGGGATGTAATGATAATTTCTTTTTTCATAATTATTATTTTAAATTAAAAATCTTTTCAACTGGCACCTTAAAGAAACCAGATACCTTGAGAGCGAGAAGGAGGGATGGTGTGTAGTTACCCTTCTCAATCGCAATAATCGTCTGACGAGTGACACCAAGTTTCACTGCCAAGTCCTCCTGAGTCAGATTCAGACTGGTTCTATAATGAATAAGTTTATTTATGATTACTTGTGACATGACAATACTATTGCATAGCCACCTCGGCATGTAAAGTTAACCTTACATATGTTTTTTTTGAACCAAAGTGATATCTATATACCTGTTTTTGTAGTCGTTGTGGTAGTTGTAGTGGCAAGTTCTTTAGTGTTTTTGCTACCTTTAGTAGTTGTTGCTGTTGTACTCGTAGCAGTCGAAGTGGAAACATTCGAATCATCAAAGAGTACTCCATCCTCCATCTGACCATCGAGATAGCTCGCATTCGAATCATCTTCTGCAACAGGTATACTGACTACAATTGGAGCTCTCGCATCTCGAGCTTTGAAATAAAATCCAGAACCGATAATAAGTAAAAAAAGAACAATGAGTACAAACTTAACTTTTGAGCTTTTGGGTATAATGGGCATGGAGAAATTATACCAAAAAATGAGTCACAAAGCACAGGACTTATTGTCATTTTGCAAATTTTCTGCTATATTTATAGTCAATAAGACCTACAACAACAGTGGACGCAAGAATAAATCATCAAATAAGAGCAAAGGAACTCAGAGTAATTGGATCTCAAGGCGAAAACCTTGGTGTTTTAAGCTTTTCTGAGGCAATGGACAAAGCTCATGAAGCAAGCCTCGATCTCATTGAGATCTCCCCTAATGCCGTTCCACCTATTGCAAAAATCTCAGATTATGGTAAATTCTTATACGAGGCAAACAAAAAACTCAAGGTCCAGAAGTCAAAATCTCATACAGTAGAGGTTAAAAATCTCCAAGTAAAGATAGGTACAGGCGACCATGACCTGGCTCTCAAGGCTAAAAAAGCATCTGAATGGCTTGCCGAAGGCAATAAGATCAGAATAGATCTATTCCTTACAGGTAGATCAAAGTATCTTGAAGTGAATTTTTTGAAAGAGAGACTTGATAGAATTCTTCGCCTTATATCTGTATCATTCAAGATCACAGAAGAAGCAAAGAAATCTCCAAAAGGACTCAGTATCGTCATAGAAAAAGACAAATAATAATTTATAAAATAACAAGATGAAAACAAACAAATCATTTGCAAAGAGACTAAAGGTCACAAAGAACGGTAAGATCAAAGCTCGAAAAGCTGGTCAAAACCATTTTAATGCGAAGGAATCTCGAAACAAGCAGTTGAATAAGAAACGATCAACAGACTTCCCTATGTCACAGAGAGACATTCGAAGATTTATCACAAAAAGTAAGTAATTACGGACCACTACTAAAATTAAGAAAACAATATGACAAGAGTAAAAAAAGGAGTAAACGCAAATAAATCACGAAAGAATGTCCTCAAACAGGTTAAAGGATACCGATTTGGACGAAGTACAAAGGAGAAAATGGCTATCGAAGCTATCGCTCACGCTGGTACTTACGCTTTCGCACACCGACGAGACAAGAAGACTGATCGACGACAGCTTTTCAATGTACGAATTGGAGCAGGACTTCTAGGTTCTGGAATCTCATACAGTAAGTTTATTGGAGGACTCAAGAAAGCGAACATCGCTCTCGACCGAAAGATCCTCTCAGGACTTGCAGAAAGTCATCCAGCAATCTTCAGTAAGATCGTAGAGAAGACGAAGTAATCCCAAAACTAAATACCGCACCGAAAGGTGTGGTATTTTTTTATTGAAAGACAAGAAGAAATAAAAAAAGCACCGAGGCTTTGCCGCGGTGCTTTTTTATTTTTTACTTCCTACTCTAGGATTCCATCCAAGTTAATATCGTAAAGTATCGCATCTGCAACTACTCGGTAGTTGAAAAGATCCTTTTCTTCGAACCAGAGAGCGATTTCATTGTTTGCATTCTCTACTGTATCTGAACAGTGGATAAGATTTCGCACTGCTCGGTCATCTACTGCAGCGATCTGATAACTATCGAGAGTAAGATCTCCTCTGATAGTTCCTACATCACTTGTAGTTGGCTCTGTAGTTCCCACAAGCTTTGTCACTACCGCTACTGCCTGGTTACCTTCAAGTACCAAAGATACAACAGGACAAGCTGTCATAAACTTCTCGAGAGCTCGGATGATATCTTTTCCGTAATCAATTGGTTCTTTGTCTACAACCATTCCTGCAGCCTTTCGGTCTTCTGCAATCTTTGTTCCTTTTTTGAGGAACCACGCATCGTCCTTACCGTAGTGCGTCCAGATCTTTGCCTTGTCGAGCATTCCGAATTTCATTCCCACAACCTTGAGTCCAGTTCTTTCGAATCGTCCAATAATCTCTCCTACGAGACTTCTCTGGATTCCGTCTGGTTTAATAATCACAAATGTTCGTTCCTTTTTTGGGTGCATATATGTATAAAATATCGATACTAATCAAGTATTACGAATTAAGAATAATATGAGGATTATATTACAAAATAAGGGTAAATACAAACTCCGCACCGGTGTTACAGACGATTATTACTTAATTTTAAATTAAACTTAGGACTCGCATTTTATCCTAAAATTATTATTAAAATTTTGAATAAAAAAAAGTGGCACGTATTGCTACGCGTCACTTCGAGAATAAATGTGTATGATTACTTCTCCGGCAAGACAATCAATCCAAAACAGCGATCGGTTAACTTTGTCAACGGACCGATCACATCATGAATCCACCTTCCGTTTCGAAAGACAAAAGATATCATTGAATGTGGAGTGTAAGGGTGGGTACCCCTCACAACAGATCGATGAAACACAAGCCTGTCCCCAGCACAACCAAGTGAGCTAAATTTACCCTGAATCTCTGAGTCTTGCCACCGGCGATCTGGGAGCCAGACGAGTTGAGGAAAGAGTGCGGCATTTTTTGCATGCACGATTTCCAAATACTCATCAAAAAACGGAACGTCAGATTTAGGCGGAATTTTGGGAAGCAACAGTTTTTCGTAATCATCCAATGTCGGCATCTGGAGATGGGAGTGCTCGAGTGCCGTCACCAGCAGATCCTCAAACTCCCGAAAGTAAGCACGTTCACCATGCCTCAAAACTGAAATTGCAAAAAAAAGTTTCATAAGAATTGATTAGTTGACCATAGTATTCATTACCACAGCCAAAAAACTTCTATTTTAAAAGACTTTTGGCTGTGGTACACACATTTAAAAGAACTCGATTTCTCTATTTATATAGCATTTCCAACTTCTGTCAACAAAATGCGCAGCATTCTTTGGATGCTGCGCATTTTGAGTTTATTTATTCACAAATACCTATCTGACAATATTTTTTCCAAGTATCTCTAGCACCTTGGCACCATCTCTATCAAAAACAATAAAACTTAATTCGGAGTAGGTAGAAATAATCTCAACAATAACTACTGTTTTCAAAGCTAATTCCCTCACAAATTTATAAATAACATTTGAAGTATTAATGTAATCAGCACCAAATCTAATTGTGACACTTGATAAAGAATCAATAATTGCCTTTGGACTATCCTTGAACACTTTAAGAATATAATCTTTCATTGCAACATGAGTAATAATTGATATTTCCCCGGCACCCTGACTCACTAAAATATATTTATTATGAGTATCACTTTTATCATTCAATAATTTCAACTTTGATATATTTTCAGGAGTTTTATTGAAAGTTATCTCAATCAATCCTTGCCTTATTGATAAATCCTCTATTTTTACATCTGGGATAATTTTTTTAGGTATACGAAGACCTTTCTTTAATCTAGACAGTGCGACAACAATAGTTCCGAGTCTTACTTTCTTTTTTGTCTTACTTTCAACTTCCGCTTTTATTGATACCGCGTACGAAGAAAGATTTAAATAGCCCTCATAAAAAGCACTGAGTGCCACTTCAGATGAATACAAAATTTCTTTTACTATGTCGGGAATTTTTATCATTTGCCATATTGTATCAAATATTACATTTTGTGTCAAAAATGTATAAACATACAATAAAATTAACTAAACCCCCGCATTACCCTAAACTACTCTGAGGTGTACATTCAACCACCACAAACATATGCCAGATATCCCAAAACCATACATCGTCACAAAAAGAGGCGTAACATATTTGCTAGCACTCCAAGATGGTGCTGACGAACCGCCCTCTTCCCGCTTTGGAGAAATGATCTGGAGTTTGCCGCCATTAATATCAAGAGAGCTTGAAAAGCTAGGTCACGAACCATCACTTGAAGTCTTAAATGAAGTGGCAAATGCTATGCGACAACTTCAGACAATTCTTATGAGTAATCTTAACCGGTCTGTCTCACCAGAATGGAAAGATGAATCGAGGAGGGTTTTCAGAGTTATCGCATCAGAGCTTGGTCATTTAAACGAGATGAGAGTCTCAACATCTTGGAGCGAAGATAAGAGTGGTTAATAAACAAATGCACAGTTCGCGAAGCGAACTGTGCAAATTTTATTTATTCTACAACATAATCATACTCAATCTTTTATACCGCAAATGGATTATTCTTCGTCGCGGGCGCAGGTGCAGGTGTGACAGCGGGAGTTGGTGTAACAGGAACAACTGGAGCTACAATTGGTGTCACAGGAACCGGCGTGCCGAACGGAGAACTTGGTGGAATTTCCTTTGGTGGTTCTTTTTTGAATTTGTTTGCGATCTCTGCTTCGATCAAACCTCTCTCTCGCCCATAGGTGAGATATGAGAGTTCTTTGAGCTTTGCCACAATTCCCTCATCCCCTTTCAAAGGCGGCATCGTCGCTATACTAAATGGTCGCACAGGTCTCCCATCTGAAAGCATCTTCATGTATGCATTTCTGTTGTCTAGATTCAAAAGATCCTTTGCATTAAAGACTGGAGAGAATTGTTTTTCGAGATATTCTGCATCATCAGCACCAACTCGGAATGCTGCTATGGATCCGACGTTTCCAAATACAGAATCTTTGATCTTCTCCTCAAGCTGAGCGATAAATTGGTGTGCGATCGTGAGAGACAGTTTATACTTTCGCGCTTCAGAAAGAATCTGTGAAATCGAATCTGTCGTAATGTTCTGGAATTCATCAATATAAAGATAAAACGATGGAAGAGATGTCCCAAAAGAGTCTGCACGTGAAAGCGCCGCCATGAGGATCTTTCCTACAAGAATAAGTCCAATAAGGTTGGCATTAATATCTCCGAGTCTTCCCTTCGAGAGATTCACGAGAAGAATTTTCTTTGTATCCATTACTTCACGGAAGTTGAATGTTGAATGCTCTTGAGCAATGATCGGCCGCATGATTTCGTTTGAGAGAAACACATCGAACTTTGAAGTAATATACGGCACAACGTTTTGAAGCGATGCCTCCCCTCCCGCTTTGTCTGCAATCTCTCTCCAGAATTGTGTCACCGTTGGATTTTTACATTTCGAGAGTTTCAGTTCACGAAATGGTTTTGACGACAGCACTCGAGAAACATCGAGTAGTGTATTACCACTCGCAGGATCATCCATTACAAGCAACACAGCATTTCGGAAATATTGTTCGAACATCGGACCTCCTGCCACTTTCATATCAAAGAGTTTGTTGAAGATTGAGAGAAGTTCGTTTACGACGAATGTCTTTTGTTCTGGGTAGTTCACATCGTATTCGAGCATGTTCAAAGCCATCGGTCGCGGCGCATATCCAGGATCAAAATAGATCACATCCTCATATCGTTCTTTTGGAATGATGGCGAGGATGTCTTGAATATCTGATCCGTGTGGATCGATCATACAGACACCATTGCCCGCAAGAATATCTTGAGTGATCATGTTTTTTAGAAGTGTCGTCTTACCAGTACCAGTCTGTCCGATAACATAGAAATGTCGCAGACGATCCTCATCTGTGGTGAATATATTAGTATTTTGATTTCTATCACTGTTGATACCGAGCAATGTTCCTTTTGACGCAAGTCCAAGCGGTGCAGGAGCTGTTGCCGCTTTTGAGACTTTGAGTTGAGGAGATGAAATATTGTGCTGTGGAAAGTGCATAATACTCGTCACCTCTTTGATTGAAAGCGGAAGGTTTTTCGTATCATCAAAGACACGATAGATAAATTTCTTTAGAAATTCTGCCTGCATTTTTTGAACAATTTCTTCAAATACAATCTTTGCTCCTCGAGTATTTTCAAATTGATTGAATGACGAAGCAAGGTCGAATGCGATCTTGTATGCTCGCTGGCTATTTTTTGCAGAAGCGATGATTCGAATGTTGGACTGAAGGATTGGAGTTGAGATCTTCTCTCTTATCTGCTCGATGATCGTCTGGTTTTCTGTAGCCCGATTTGTAGGAGAAGTCATCTGTGGATTCTTGCCTGGTGCAGGTCCGAAAATTTCCTTCACACCTTCAAACGCAAACTCTTTGAATGTTTTTGAAAACTGTCCAAGAAGGGTGTGCCTAACATCTAACGCTTTTTTTGCCACTCCTCCTTTTTCAAGATCTCGAAGCGCCTCTTGATAATGTTCAAGATATTTCTCATGGTCAGGCCGAAGAATGATCTGTACACACGCACCCTCACCATCTTCATCAATCTTTGAATAAGTATTGAGAAGAATATTCAAAGGATCGAAGTCGAATTTGTCATAGCACTTGATTGGAAAGATGGGATTGCCCTGGATCTTCCCTTCCATCGCAACAGTTGCTCCATCATAGTTGAAAATATTGTAATCATCTTTTTTCTCAAGGAGTTTTGCTTTGGGAAATATAGAGAGAATTTGTTTTTCGAAAAGATGTGACATATCACCGGGAACCGAAACATAAAAAACAGACTCGAGCGATCCTTCAGGATTGGCAAGCTCGATTGTGAATGATTCATCGTTTTGATGAGCAACAGATACCATACCTGCATAAAATTGCTCCATTGATGAGACCAGTTCTTTGAGTGCTTTTTGTTTTTCTTCTTCACCCTCAGCTGTCGGTAAAGAAATCTCAAAGAGAGTGTGCTTGAGAGCTTTGGTATATTTTTCAACCCCTTTTATGTCATTTATAGGAAGGCCTGATTTGATGTATTGAACAAGGAATCGATGAAAATCATCTTCGAGGTGCGGATTGTTCAAAAGTGTAATGATATCAAGGGTATTTCGGAGACCTCGTTCTGCAAGAATCGCCAAAAGTTCCTCCATTTTGGTGTCATGGTTTTCTGGCGCAAGCTCAAGCACGATCTCTCTTTGATGCACCTCAAGCATCTTGTGTCCCTTGGCGAGCACTTCATCAGGATTCGCCTGTGCGTATCTACGAATCTCTTCACGCACAATACTCTCACGATCTGCAGCGCCGAATTTTTCAAGATAGTTTTTTTCTGCAGTGACAACTTTGGCACGAAGATATTCTATCTCTTCAAGAGGTGAAGAGAATTTATTTATTTCGTTTTGTTGTAGATTTTCCGCCATAGGTTTAATTATACTCTGAAATGTTAAATATTTAAATCTTGAATTCTTAAATCTTTATATATTTCACCCTCTCGGGTATCAGCTTAATGCTGAAATTTCCCGTTATCAATCTTCACCACTTTCCCATCTTTGTATTCAAATCCTTTTTCTTTCATCAAATCCGCGAGCACGTCTTTCTTATCTACCGTTTTTCTTTGAAGTCCACCCATGCCGTTTTGTTTGAGTTTTTCGATAAAACTAGCCACAAGCTTCGAGCAAGATAAAACCAACTCATGTAAATATTTGCACCCTCTCGGGTATTCGCTACTGCTTAATGTTTCTGGATTTAAATATCCTACATCCAGTGCCACATACAATTGCGCCCTCACCTCTCCTGCAGAAGCTTTGGCAATATAAAGATAGTTCAAAAATCCCTCTTTGGTCCCACTCTCAAAACCTTCTGCAATATTTGAAAGTATCGAGACAGAAGCTCTTTGTATCTGATCTTTAAATCCTCCATCTCGACAATCACGAAGAGATTTGTATATTTCCCTAACTAACTCTCGAGATTTTTGAAACGCAACCAAATCTTCAAAACGATTAACTGTTGCCATATTAATTAAATTCTTAAATAAAATTTAAGGGGTTATAGTCTCTGGTGCCGGAGCCGCATCTGCTGAAGCAGGTTCAGGTATTGGTTCTGATGGAGTTTCTACAGGAGTATTTACATCTTCATTTGGCGGAGTAGTTGTAGAAGTTGACTCAGTTGTTGTTGATGTGGATTCTGTGGTGGTTGAAGTATTATTTGGATTTGGAACACTTACTGTCGTATGTGATGCACCGCTGTTCAAAAGCATTTGCTTGAATTGCTGCTTTGTCACACAAACGTCATCAACACAAACGTCACTTTGGACCTTGAACTTACCGTCAACAAACCATGGCATCATACTTGAGATCTTTTGACTCAAAGCATCAAGCTCGATCTTGATCTCCTTAACCGCTCCTACCATCACAGCCGTAATCTGGTTGTAATCAAGCATTCTTTGATCTGCAAAATTTTCTGTTGCTATTTTCGATACTGCATTTGGAATAACAGTTTCAACATCTTGAGCAAGGAAACCTAAAATAGGTTGACCATTTGGTTCATTTTTCCAATTAAATGATACAGGCTGAAGTTTCAAAAGAGCTCCCAATGCCACATCTGAAGTAAGCTCAAAATTCACATTCTTCAAACGAGCGTCCGACACTGCATTAAATTCTGGCGCCATAATTCTTCCTTGCGCACGAATAGAATAACCATTTGATCCTGGACCTGCAGTACCAACCACTCCACTCGCATTCAAAAATCCGTATGTTTGAGTTGAGTTCACAGTACTATATACATCAAGTGGAAATGCTGGAGTTGAAGTTCCGATTCCTATATTTCCACTTGAGTCTATAAGAAATCTCGTTGTTGTTGCAAAAGAAGCGAGACTTGAAACTTGAAAGAGCGGTGACGTGCCGTTGTTAATACCAACAACATCAAGGCGCGCAAGAGGTGAAGTTGTTCCGATACCAAAGTTTCCATTACTATCAAACCTCGCACGCTCGGTCATGAGCGTCGTGCCATTGGAGACATAGAAAGAGAGAGTATTTTGTGTACCATTTTGAGCAATGGCTGCCCCATACAAGTTTGCACTGCCAGCGCCACTTTGCGAATTTACAACAATCCCAGGAACACCATTAGGCAAACTACCGCTTCCACCAGGCGAGAGGCTTAATCTCGCGCTTGTATCACTACTGTTGTATAAAGAGAAAGTTCCAGGTGTCATGGACACTCGCGTGCCAGTAGTCGTCGCATTTGATCCTCCAACTGAAAGCCCCGTTGTAAAATACCCCGCACCTACTACAGAAAGTGTGTTGTTTGGCGTTGAGGTTCCGATTCCAACATATCCCCCATTTGTCACAATGAATTGTGTTGCCGTTGATGAACCGATTGCAAATGATGGCCCTGTTATTCCATTTGGGTTTATTGAGAACTGACCCCAAGGAGTTGTAGAACCTACACCAACAAACCCTGCATTCGCTTGGTCGACGCCACCAACTACCGTTAATGCATTAGTTTGGGCCGATCCATAATTTATGGTGAATTTTCTGGTTGCGCCAGTATTATCTCCAGTATTGAAGTTAAAATTAATAGTCTTTGGGTTATCAAAATCGAAATTACCAGTAGAATTTGTTCGCATTACAGTAGCCCCAATTGCCGTACTTAATGTTGGATCACCTGGACTAATGGATATCGTACCTGCGCCAGCAATATTATTGGTAACAACAAAGTTTCGAGTTGGAGCAGAAGTTCCAATTCCCACATATCCTCCATTTGTCACAATAAAGCTTGTTGCAGTTGAAGAGCCGATAGCAAATGAAGGACCTGTAATTCCATTTGAATTTACTGAGAGCTGAGCCCAAGGAGTTGTTGTGCCGATACCAATATTTCCCGCAATAAGCGTTCCTGTGTAATCACTTGCTGTACCGTTACCTAAATATAATTTTCCTGAAGCTCCTCGAGAAAATCCAATATCAGCCGTACCGTATGATGTTGCATCATTGGTCCACCGAAGCACAGTCGTACCAGATATCCCAAGTTCTCCGGTAGCAGCTGTGAGCTGTCCACCAAACACACCACTACCTCCAAAGTAAGCGCGGTTAGAAGACCCTGCAATAAGAGTAAGATTCGCACCCGCATTTGGAGATACTGTATCAACAATAAGACTATTTCCAGTTGTTATTCGCGCTCCACCATTTATATCAAGCTTGTATGTTGAAGATGGGGCTGCAGTGTTAATTCCCACATTTCCCCCATTTGATACAACAAACTGCGTCGCTGTCGAAGAACCGACGACAAATGAAGGGCCGGTGATACCGTTTGGATTTACAGAGAATTGACCCCAAGGAGTTGTAGAACCTACACCAACATTACCATTAACATCTATTGTCATAGCTGTATTTGGAAACGCAGAACCACTATTACCAGTTTTAAATTCCAGAGTTTTTCCTCTAATTGAAAGATCGCGAGCAATAGTTGCTGAGCTATCCAAACCTTGAATTGGAAGACTTCCACTCGTCATTCTGAGACCATAAAAATTATCAATCGCCACCAAGCCATTTGCTAAAGTTAAGCCATAATTTCCAGATGATCCATTAGTACCAGTCAAAATAGTCCCTGATCCTGACCTGAATGTAAATCCTTTATCGGCATTTGTTGGCACCAAGACATCAAACATTTGAGTCGGATTTGCTGTTCCTACCCCCACATTCCCTCCATTTGTCACAATAAAGTTCGTTGCAGTTGAAGATCCAACAACGAATGATGGTCCTGTGATGCCGTTGGGGTTTACTGAGAGCTGGCCCCAAGGAGTTGTTGTACCTACACTTACATTGCCACCAAAATATGCCCCTCCATCTTTATCGATGTAAGCTTTTTGAACGCCAGAGACATTAAATTGCGCAAGATTTGCAGTTTGAGCTGACAGTCCATCGATATATAATCCATATTTATCAGTTGCAAGTGGTCTTACATGTAAGGCATACCCAGGCGAAGCTGTTCCAGCACCAAAAGCACCGTTCGCATAACTTGCACCACTAGCTGTTACGAATAATCCTTGACCTCCGCCTCCTGCAGTGATTCCAATTGCTCCTGAAGGTTGGTAGATGGTGTTTGTGTTGTCAGATCCTGAAATTCTTAGACCATTCAAGTATGTATAACCTCCTTGAACATCGAGCTTTCCACTAGGATTCGTTGTGCCAATCCCTACATTCCCTACTGTTGAAATAAAGATTGACGAAGTGCCCACCGCATTATTAGTCCCACTAAAATATGCAAATTGACCGGTAGTTCCAGTAAGTGTTGACGAAAGACCAAGCGTACTTGTTGCCACCCATTTTGTGGCTGATCCAGTAGATTGAAGTACCATGCCGTTTGTACCAGATGATGAAAGTGAATCATAGAATCCTCCAGTGAGAACCATGTCACCTACGACTGAAAGATTCTTCCACGGAGTTGTTGTACCGATTCCAATGTTGCCTGCAAGCAATGTGCCAGAACTATTCCCCGCCAAACCAGTGCCAATACCAAGAACACCAGATGAGATTCTAGATACAGCGACATCGTTTGTATTATTAAATATATCAGTACTAAAGCCGAAAGCAAGATTCGAATTTACTCTGAAAGTGTTTTGTGTTCCTACTATGTAGGCATAATTTCCAAAATTAAAATTTCCGCTCGATATGCCAATTCCAGAACTTGAATTATCAAGTCCTTGTATTGATCCTGCTGCTGAATTGACAGCAGCAACTTTGACAACCCCTGTATTTCCAATTGTAAACAAAGGGGCATTAAAAGAAGAGGCGGCAGTAAACACATCTCCTGAACTACTACCAGTAATTGCTAATTTTGCCGAAGGGGTAGATGTCCCAATTCCTACATTCCCCGCAGAATATGAAATATCAGATCCATTTGTATTCCACTGACTTCCGACAAATGGAGAGCCGTTTTGGAGGAATGAACCGTTGAAATTAATGTTTCCTGCAACATTTAAATTTCCTGTTGAAGTTGTTGTCGCCCCCGATATTCCAAAAGAACTAAGTCCCCCAAGTGTTTGAATATGTGAGAGTGATGTTGTTGCAGTAAGATCGTTTGCAAAAAGAGCCGAAGAATAATATTTGTTTGTAGAACCTTGCGCAAGTGCATCAGTTGTTGTTGCGTGGAAGTACGAATAAAAAGGTGTGCCAAAATTTGTGAGATTATTGGCATTCGTGTAATAGCTTCCGCTTTGCCCATCCAAAGTTCCTGCCCAATCTCCGCCTGTTGAAAGTGAGATAACATTGTTCGCAATTGAAAGTGGACTTGATGCTGATGTGATTCGATTTGAATATGCAGAATTCCACTCTGTCGTTGATGCGAGAAGCGGGATCGTGTATCCACTTTGAAGACCGAGTGCGAATGTTCCCGAAGTTGTAACAGGACCACCTGAAACAGTGAGCCCTGTTGGCACAGAAAGATCGACACTTGTTACTGTCCCGCCACTTCCTCCAAGACCAAGCGTTGATGTTGCGACAAGATCATAAGATCCATTCGCATTGCCGATCAAAACCTTTCCATAGATAGGCAGCGTCGAAGTTCCGGTGCCACCATTTGCAATATTAAGTATGCCCCCTAGTGTGAATGTTCCAGATGAAGTGATCGGTCCCCCTGAAAATGAAAATCCTGTTGTCCCTCCTGAAGCATCGATACTTATCGCGTTACTTGTACCAGTTCCATTTTGGATAATATTATTGATCGTATTTGATATACCACCCACACTGTGGTATCCCTGAAGCGCAATTCGATCAGTGAGATAATTTATCGTATTTGTATTGAGCGTGATCATCTCAGCTCGCAATTTGTTTATTTCTGCGGAATTATCAATAGTGAAATAAGAGTTTTTACTAACAAGCCTTTCAATGACAGAATTATTTCCTGTACTATTTTTTATTACAGCTATTGAATTTTGGTTATTTGCCACACCGTTTTGAACAGTACCACTTTTTGAGTCGATGACATTTATCGAAGTCTCATCTGAGTTTGAAGAATTGAAAAAGAGAGGCACAAGAGGCGCTGAGATCTTGTCAATTATAAAATCCCAGATCGCACCAACTCCCGCAACGGAATTATTTTTACTCTGTGTCAAAGACCCTGTTAGAGATGTCACAGAACCCAACAAAACATTCTTTGAGTTGTGTAAAAGATTGTTGGTGCCAACAAATGCACTCGCAACCACATCTCCTGTTTTTGTAATAACTTTTTCACTTGTTTTCAATACTCCATTTCCAATGACTATTCCACCATCTAAAACATTTTTAGTTCCGATATATCCCACATTGCCGAGAGCGTTTGTCGCCTCGTTGATGTTGCTGTTCACTACAGCGACCACATTTCTCGTTTTGTCGATCATACCTTTCCAAGAAGAAACTGTTTCATTCGTATTGTGTGCGACAGAATCCAAAAACGCATTACCAATATTTTGATATACATTCAAAACTTTACTTCCAAGATCCTCCGCACTCGGGAGAGCAAAGTGAATCGCATTTTGTGCACTTGCAAAATTCTCAACTGAAATTGTTTTTTTGGTCGACACGCTTGTGTCAGGAGTAGCTTCAGCCTGTATTGTAACTTCCACTTTAGCAATATCTGCCTTTGAAATAACCTCCGGTGTTTTTGTAAAAAGAACATTATTCACATCATCGAGTACAGAACCTGCAGATGCGACAACACTTCCAACATTTTCTCCAGTATGTTGAATCTGGTATGCACTCGTATCGAGAACTCCCCTTCCCAAACCGATCACAGAATTGAGCGCAGTATTAGAAACCATAAATGCCCCATCGAAGATCCCTTTAAGATCCTCTCTGGTATGTACAAAAAGTGGAGTATAAAAATCTTTTACTCCAGAAATTTTCTCACCTGTCTTGTCGGCAAGAGAGATAGTCGAGTTTGCATAAAATATTCCAATATTTTTGGCAGTTTCTGTCGCAATAGAGGCGTCGGCAACAAGAGGCTTTGATATAAAAATCAGTGAGAAAACAACAAAGAAAATTGTGCGGAATACAAGTCGCATTTAACTCTTATTTTAGCACGAAAATCACTATTATTTTTATTAAAAAATGGGGATAAATAACCTTGAATTCGGAATGATGTTATTTGTCCCGACATCGACTCGAACGCTGTGGACGAGAGAAAAAATACTCGTACACGCGCTTCTCGCTCGTCGTGATAAGTAAAGTTAAAATCGAAAATATGGAATCAAAAATATAAAATATAAAATATAACAAAAAATGGGATGAAATTTTTCTAAAATCGAATCAATTTTGGATAAAAACTGACTTTTTTTGTAAAAAGAAAAAATGCATCAAAAGCCAGAAACATTCGATGCATTTTTAATGAAAAATTTCTTAAAGAGTTAGAATTTCTGCTCCATTTTTTGTTACCACGATCGTATGTTCGAAATGCGCACTTCGTTTTCCATCTGCAGTCACCACAGTGTATCCATCAGAGAGAAATTCCACTCTCGATGTTCCCTCGTTTAGCATTGGTTCAACTGCCAAAACCATCCCCTCTTTGAGCACTACACCTTTGCCCCGCATTTTGAAATTCGGAATGAATGGATCTTCATGTTGAGAATATCCGACTCCATGACCACCCAAATCTTCTGCAGGAGAAAATCCATATTTTTTCGCTACGCGTTCAATAGCAATCCCAATATCTCCTGTTGTCGCACCGTCCCTGACCACTTTTATAGCCATATTTAGAGCCTCTTTTGTCGCCTTAAGAAGTAGCTCCGAAGTTTTACTCACCTCGCCTACCGGGACCGTGATTGCTGAATCAGTGTAGAGTCCCTCGAAACAGATTCCCGTGTCGATCGTTACAATATCTCCATTTTTAAGTATTATTGGGTTTTCATTTGGAATACCGTGAACAACCACATCATTAACGGAAACGCACAGTGCCGCAGGAAAAGGTCTCGCAGCGCCATGAGGAGTGTAATTGAGAAATGCGGGCGTCGCCCCCACTTCCTCAATCTTTTTTCGAGCCAAGGTCTCCAAATATTTAGTCGAAACACCCTCCCTTACTTCTGCCGCAAGGAAATGTAAAAGATCATGAAGGATTTTTCCCCCTTTTTTAAGCTTTGCTATTTCTTCTTTTGTCTTGATTGTTACCATTTTTTTATTTCTGTTATTATATCAAACTTTTTAGATCTCCAAGCATTGATTCAACTGTTGCCACAGCCCCTGCCCCAGGACCAAAACATACTTTTTTAGTGTTTATATACAACACATTATTCACCCCATCCGGAAGCCACTCAGCATCGTTATCTTCCAAGAACCCGGCTTCGATTTTTTCTTTTGAAATTTTCACGATACATCTTTTAGCGAGATCTTTTCGAGCGATCTTTATGTCTTGAGGTCCAATTATTTTTTCAAACATTCCCGAACTATTCGCAAGGATCACTGTTTTGAGCCGAATGTCATTCAACTCTCCTTCGATAATTTCTTCAAATGTATTTGCTCCCGGCTCTGCAAAACCTTTTTCTAAGATCTCTTTCACTATTTCATTTTTATTGATTCCTTTTTTCAAACTGTCTCCTATGAAATTAAGAGTTCCATTTACAATTCCCTTTATTTCAAAAACTTCTCCATCAAATTTTGACAATCGTTCTAACATTTTCGTTCCACCACCAACAGATGCTGTGAACTTAAAAATATTTTCATGTTTTTTAAAATATTCAAAGTGATTTGCGATCGATGCTTTCTCACAAGTCACTACAGGGATATCTTTCTCAAGAAAAAATGAAGCGTATTCCAAAGCTTTAGCGCCGTCACTAACTGTTGGGATTGTAATGAATACAATTCCTATATCATTTGCGAAGATCTTCCAATCACTCAAATCACCTTGTTTTGAAAGGCTAGAATCAAATACTCCTTTTGAGTTTACAATATATTTAAGATCAATTTTCTCTTTTGGAATTTGTTCTGCCAAAACTTTTCCAATATTTCCAAATCCAAAAAGAATCGCGTTTTTCATTTTACCCTAGAAAATTTTATCTATTAAAAAGCTGGTTGTATTAGACAGCATATTCTGGAAAGTAAACCACATGAAAGGGAGATCGCTCTTCATGATAATTTATTAAAACCAGCTTTTCTTGTTGTGCAATATTAATAATTATATTCTCATCATACACATATTACCTATTATTATCTAAATTCCTTTTGCAAAACTTGACCATATTGCATAACGATAGATAAAACTTTAGAGGGTGAAGAATTTCGAAATTAAATTTCGAGCGCCGTCATCAAATCTTTGTGCACTGCTTCAACAGCTTGTTCTCCGTTTATATGATGAACAACAATACTCTCTCTTGATTTATACATATCAACAATTGGAACAATCTGAGAATCAAAAAGATCCAGTCGAGAAGTAATTCCGTCATTTGTATCATCATGACGTGCTCGCCCCAGAAGCTTTTCTGTCGCCCACTCTCGAGTTACATCAATATAGATCACAACCGGTTCTGCCTCATAAAAAGGAAAAAGGGTGTCCAAAACCATCGCCTCAGAAACACTTCGCGGTGTTCCATCAATAATGATATGCTCATTCTCTTTAAGATCTCTGAAGAGCGCGTTGGTCCACATTGAAACCGCTGCAAACGAAGGGCAAAAGAGCCCTTGATCAACAATTCCTTTCACCAAATTCGAACTGTATGTATTCATACTAAACACCCTTCGAAATTCATCCCCTGTTGAAACATAGTAAACACTCTCACTTTTTTGTCCAAGCTTTTCAATAAGAAGTTTCGCCTGAGTACCCTTCCCACTTCCACTTTTACCTATAAAAATAAAGACTTTTTTGTTCATGTGTGTATTTGATTATACCCACATGATACCCGAAAATGACTCAAAAATCAAAGATATTAAATCAAAAATAGAATACCGCATCCTTGGATGCGGTATTCTATTTTTGATTTTTACTTTTTACCCTCTCGGGTATTCGCTACTGCTTTGAGTTTTGATTTAACTCTAGTACTCTCTCATCGAGATCTGAGCCTCAACTTTCTTCACAAGATCCAAGATCACAGAGACCGCAATCAAAAGCGCTGTACCTCCAACCGCTACAGATGTAATACCTGTAAGACCTTTCACAATGAGCGGCAAGACCGCAATAAAGCCTAAGAAGAGCGCTCCAACGAGTGTAATGCGAGTAAGAACCTTTCCTACATATTCTGATGTTGATGTACCCGGTCGAACACCTGGAATGAATGCACCATTCTTCTGAAGATTCTCAGCCATCTGATGTGGATCAAAAGTGATCGCAGTATAAAAATAAGTAAAGACAAAGACAAAGAGGAAGTATGTGATTCCGTAGATCCATTGATTGGCAACCCATGAGAGAAGCGTGTCCGCAACATCTTTGACACTCTGATTTGCTACTGCACCTTTGACCACATTCAAAATGAGCTGTGGAAAAAGAAGAATAGAAAGTGCAAAGATAATTGGAATCACTCCAGCCTGATTAAGTCGAAGTGGAATATAAGTTGAGATGCCTCCATACACCTTGTTTCCTCGCACTCGCTTTGCATAGGTGACTGGAATTGGTCTTTCTGCTTCTGTAATGAATACAACCGCATAGACAATAACAAACGCCACAGCAGCAAAGAAAAGATATGAAAGAAGCTTTGATGGGTCATAGGCATAAAGTATCTGACTGAGCTTTGTAGGAAGTGTTGCAACGATACCCCCGAAGATGATAAGAGAAACACCGTTTCCGATTCCAAACTCAGTAATAAGTTCACCGATCCACATAAGAAGAACTGAACCTCCAGTTACTACAAGCGTGTTTACGATAAGCTGGAAAGTACTGAGCTCACCTACAATTCCCTGCTTTTCGAGAAGTATAATAAAGCTCACCGCCTGAAGAAGCGCGAGTGGAATTGAGATCAATCGAGAGATCTGGCTGAATTTCTTTCGCCCAGCCTCACCTTCTTCCTGATACATTGCCTTGAGTCTTGGGAACATGATAGTACAAAGCTGCATTATGATAGATGCAGTAATATATGGTCCCACTCCAAGCATTACGATAGAGAGATTTGAAAGCCCTCCTCCAGAAAATACATCGAGAAGTCCGAAGAATTGGTTGTTGCCAAAGAATTGTGCAAGCTTTTGAGCATCAATACCAGGAATAGGAATCCCTGCAAGCACTCGAAAAAGACCGAGAAGCACAATAGTTGAAATGATTCTTCTTCGCAAAACCGCGTCGCTAAAAACTAACTTTAATTTTGAAAAAAATGATTGCATTGTATTTAGTTATGAGTGGTGAGAAATATATTTCTCACGAGAATTATTTAACTTCTCCTCCCGCTTTTTCTACCGCAGCTTTAACTGCTCCTGACACTGGAATACCTACGATTGTCACCTTCTTTGTAAGAATGTTTCCTTTTTTGTCCCCAACAATCTTAACCTTTGGATTTCGTCCTTTGTAGATCTCTACGAGCTTTGCAGCTATAAGAGTGTTGATATCAACAACTGCACCATTCTCAAAGTTCTTCTCAATAGATGAGATGATGATTGGGAGAGGTTTTACTTGGATAGTATTGAACGCATATCCACGAAGTTTAGGAATCTTTTTGATTCGGTCTCGGATTTCTGGTCGAATCTTTCGTCCAGCACGAGCACCCTGACCTTTTGTACCACGGCCAGCAGTCTTACCTCGCTTGCCTCCACGACCTACTTGGACGCTTTTCTTGTTCTTTGTTTTTCTTTTTAGTTCGTGAATTTGCATTTTAGTAATTTAAATTTTAAATATTATTTAACGTCTCCTGCCTCTTTTTTCATGCTAACCTTTGGCATCTTAAGTGAAAGAAGTGCCTTGATTGTAGCTTGAGCAGAGTTAAGTTTGTTCTTTGATGGTGATCGGAGCTTTGCGTTAATGTCTTTAAGACCCGCGAGTTCAATAACATCTCGAACAGATGATCCAGCAATGATACCCTTTCCACGAGCTGGCTGAATGTGTACAACTGCACTCTTGAATTTTGCCTTTATTTCGTGAGGAATAGACATAGACTTTGTAGTTCGAACAACAATAGAATGCTTCTTTGCATCTCGAACAGCTTTGTCGATAGCGAGTGAAGTATCTCCAGCTTTTCCTGTTCCAACTCCTACCATTCCCTTTCGGTTACCAACAACGATTGCAACTGAAAAACTGAATCGTCGTCCTCCTGATGACACTCGAGTCACTCGTCTGATAGCAAGAATCTTCTGATCAAATTCAGGTTTTGCCCGAGGTTCTCGTCTTGGCTTTCGATCATTCTTCCGAGCATCCCCTCTGTTACCACCAAATCGTGGATTATGAGCTTGAACTCCGGCAGTAGAAACTTCAGCAACAGTAGATTCTGTTACATTAGTAGTAGTTTCTTCGATTTTTTGTGTTTCGTCAGACATAAAGTATTATTTAAAATTCTAATCCACCGCTTCGAGCAGCATCTGCGAGAGCTTTCACTCTTCCTGTATAAATATAACCCCCTCGATCAAATACAACCTTTGAAATTTTATTCTCAATAGCTTTCTTTGCGATAGCTTCACCTACAAGCTGCGCCTGATTTGCTTTCTTTCCTGTAATTTTGAGACTTGATGCAGAAGCCAATGTAACACCGAGATCATCATTGATGAGTTCAGCGTAGATGTATTTGTTAGATTTGAAAACGGCAAGTCGTGGCTTTTCAGAAGTCCCAGATACTTTAGATCTGATTCTGTTTTTTCGAACTTGTCTCTTGATTGTTTTTGGTGATGTTTTCATAATATTTTTATACTAAACTTTACGCTGATTTTTTACCTTGCTTCTGTGGTACATATTCTCCTTCGTATCGAATACCCTTACCCTTGTATGGTTCTGGCTTCTTAAGATCTCGAATACCCGCTGCGAATGCACCCACTCTTTCTTTGTCGATTCCTGAAATAGTGATGATGTTCTTTTCTACAAGAGCTGCGAGGTCTGCAGGGACTTTAACAATAACAGGATGCGAGAATCCAAGTCCGAATACAATCTCAGTACCCTTAAGTTCTGCTTTGTATCCAATACCTTCGATTTGAAGCTTCTTTGCAAAACCTTTTGTTACACCTTCGATCATGTTCATGATGTGTGATGCGTATGCACCCCAAAGTGCTGAAAGATTTTCTTTTGTTTTCTTTACTTCAACTTTCAAGACTGATCCTTCGATAACAACCGCAAGCCTGTTGTCGATTGTTCGTGTAAGTTCTCCTTTTGGACCCTTAACAACAATAGAATGGTCTTTGAGACTTACTTCTACTCCAGATGGGATCGCTATTTCTTTTTTTCCGAGTCGTGACATAAATGTATTTGATTACCAGATTTTAAATAGAACTTCTCCACCAACATTCATTTTTCTTGCGTCTGTTTGGTTAAGAATTCCTTTTGGTGTTGATAATACAAGTGTTCCATATCCGTTTCGTACCGGTTTGATCTTTTTTGATGGTGTGTACACTCGCTTTGAAAGCTTTGATACTCGGTATACATCTGTTACTTTTGGAGTATTTTCTTCATCGTATGCAAGCTCGATGTCTACAGTCTTAATAAGACCCTTTCCTACTTTTGAGAAAGATTTGATGTAACCTTCTTTTTGAAGAAGAGTAAGGATCGCGTCAGTCATCTTTGAATAAGGAGCAGTGATAGCTGTTTTATGAGCCATACTTCCGTTCTTGATCTTGATTATGAGGTTTGAAATATTATCTTTTACCATGATGATTTTTTGATACCAGGAATCATTCCTTCGTTTGCTAATTCTCGGAAGCAGATTCGGCAGAGATCGAAATCTCGCATATATCCGTGCTTTCGTCCACATCGAAAACATCGTCTTACGACGCGGCTTTTGAATTTTGGTGTCTTTTTTGACCTTGCAATTACTGATGTTTTTGCCATTTCTTAAATTATTTTAGTATTAGCGTTCTATTTTGCAGTATGGAAGATTTGATGTAGGTTTTAGCATACTAAAGCCAAACCAAAGTAATCTACCACTTACAAGTAAAACAAAAAGCTCAAATGAGCTTGATTTGTCTATATTAGCAGGGTCTATAGTGAATGTCAACAGGAAAAATATCTACCCTAGTTCCAATCCTTAAGATCAGCATCAGGAATCTTTCCAGTATCTTCATCAGCTGCTGGCCAGGTAGGAGCCTCCTCTATAGAATCCGAGACTGAGGTTTGAGGTTCAATAACAACACCCTTATCGAGCTCTACCTCCTTACTAAGTTCAATAACCTCTCGTTCAGGCACTCTTCCCGGTTCTTCATTATTTCTTGATCCAAACCCTGCTTCTAGATTAAACATTTTTTAAGTAGATAATGTGATTAATTAACTATATTATAGACCATGCGGGAATAAATGTATGCTATTGCAATATTTTATAAATATGGTATAATATAATACAGATAAAAAGAGGGTGCATCCCCCGCCTCTATGGTCCATAGTATGGACTATAGAGGCGGGGGATGCACGTGAAGACATTATTTCTTCATGGTTGTGGACTAGTCAGTCACAATTATCCAGCACCCTTTGAACACAACCAATATGCTACGCGCAATTGGATTTGGTATCACGCTGATCATCATCAGAGTTATGATGCCCGATGTTTTCGAAGGGTTGGAGAGCACCCTTGTAAAGCTCTTTAGTGTCTTAAGTGACGCATTGGGACAAGTCCCGCATCTCGCAGACCAGACAGCCATGGTTTACCCGCATGCAGTAATGCCTCGCTAACGACCTCGTTTTCAAAAGTACCAATTCGCAAGAATTGGTACTTTTCCTTTTCACAAAAATATTATTTCTATCAATTAGAGACTAGAGACAATGCAAAGATGTGTCTGCTCAACATTATTTACAGTCGGATTTGAAGTTTTGATATCGCTATATCCTGCAGGACAAATTGATGCGGATCCACATCCCCACATATTGATAGGTGTCTTTCCAGGATATTTGATATCCCATCCTCCGCACACAACAGATTTTCCTGATGAAGCATTATTCGTTACCGCATTTACATATGTTCCTCCGAGAGTTGTCACACAGTTTTGCCCATTCATATCGCAATATCCTCTTGCGCCCACATACCCATTAACACCGAGCTGCAAATTTGACGGAAGCGCATATCCTCCCGACGAAGTGACGAGTGCTGGACCAAAAACTCCCAAACCGCCAACAGTGAGAACTCCCAACTTATCCTGAGAGAGAGCGCTCACGTTGATAGGCGCAGCAGTGTTTCCGTTTGGCGCCGGCTGAGTAGGTGAAGTCCATGATGCGTATGAAAGCGAAACTGTGCCGATGATAAGACCTATAAAGAATGCGGTGAGTGTTTTTTTAGACATAAATAATATATAAATTGATAATTAATTTTGAAATGATTGTACCGCAATGACTCTTTCTTCTGGTTTTACCTCGCTATTAGTTCTCATTGCGAGACTTTGCATCATCTGAGCTCTATCGTCAGTACTGATTTTAGCTACCCGATTCTCCAGATCAGATGCAATCACAGTCTTCTCATTATCGTCTGGAGGCAGCACAACTTCTGAAACAACCGCTACTGGAATTGCAGAAAAAACTCCAAAATAATACCAAAGATTAAAAGCGACAGCCCCAATTATTATAAGAATAATAACAGTCAATTTGACCTTGCTTGTTCCTCCCCCACTATGCGGAGTTTCAAATTTAGGAATATTGTTATTAATAACAGCTGGTTCCATTTATCGCTAAATTATACAGTAAAAAAATGAATTGAGTGAATTCAATGTGGATAAACAAAAAGGTCCGCAGCTATGCTGCGGACCTTTTTGTTTTTTACTATTTTGATTTTACTTAGAAAACGGGAATCCAATGAGTTCGAGGAATGCTTTTGTCTCTTCTTTTTTCTTTGATGTAACAACAACAGTGAAAGCAAAACTAAATGTATCCTTGATATCTTCGTCTGCACATTCTGGGAAAATTGTGTGTTCTTTGATACCAAATGTTACGTTGCCCATGCCATCAATTGATGCAGACTTGAGTCCTCGGAAGTCTTTTGTTCGTGGAAGCGCGATGTGGATGAGTTTGTCGAGGAATGCAAACATCTTCTCACCTCGAAGCGTTACCTGGAAACCAATATTGTCTCCCTGTCGCACTTTGAAAGTAGAAATAGATTTCTTAGCTGCTCGAACTGCCGATTTCTGTCCAGCAATCTTTGTGAGTTTGTCGCCAATGTATTCCTTTCGCTTCTTGTCTGTCACTTTACCTGTTCCAGATGAAAGCACCACCTTTACAAGCTTTGGAGATTGCATAACATTCTTGTACCCAAATTTTTCTTTGAGTGTCTTGTATGCGTCTTTTTGTATTTCTTTGATTGATTTCATAATAATTTTTGATTACGGTTTATGCTTTTTTAGCAGCCTTCTTTGGAGCCTTTACAGTTTTAGCTTTCTTCTCTGTTGAAGCAACGTTAGAAATGTGGACAGGCATTGCCTTGTTAACAATTTGACCCTTGCCGTTTCCAGTTCGTGATCGCTGATGTCGCTTTACAACGTTTACACCAGACACAAGTATCAAATCCTTTTTTGGGAATACTTTCTCCACAGAACCAGTCTTACCTTTGTCCTTGCCTGTGATTACTATTACATTGTCGCCTTTTTTTATTTTCATATATTTTATTTAAAACTTTACACAATTTCTGGCGCGAGTGATGCGATCTTCTGGAAACCGAGTTCAGCGATCTCTCGTGGAATTGGACCGAATACACGACCTGCGAGAGGCTCATTCTTTTCCTTTTCAAGGATAACAACTGCATTCTCATCAAATCGAATGTACGAACCGTCCTTTCGTCGTAGAGGTTTCTTCTGTCGAACAACAATAGCTCGGAGAACATCCTTCTTCTTTACCGCCTTTCGTGGCTCTGCTTTCTGAACGGAAAGGATAACGAGCTCTCCAATTTCTGCATATCGCTTCTTTGAAGATCCAAGCACTTTGAAAATTCGGCCGATCTTGGCACCTGAGTTGTCAGCTATTTGAACTATTGATCTTGGCTGTATCATATAAAAATGTTATGCGATTACTTTAAAATGTTTATCTTTTGAAATTGGTCGGCACTCTTCGATTGTAGCCTTATCTCCAATTTTCTTTGTGTTCCCCTTGTCATCTGCCTTGTACTTTTTGCTTCTCTGGATGAACTTTTCGTACTTTGGGATCTTTACGTATCGCTGAACAAGCACAACACAAGTGTCCTTCATTTTGTCTGAAGTCACAACTCCTGTGAGTTTTCGCTTTTTTGATTGTGTTGTATCTGTTTTTTTCATTTTGTTTTATGTAAATCTATTACTACTTTTTTGCGTTGATCGCTGTGAGTACTCGCGCGATCTCTTTTTTGAGAGTTCCTTGAGCTTTCACGTTCTTATCCTTTCCTTGACCATTAGACTTGATCACTCGAAGAGCCTCTCTCTTTTCATAAAGATCCTTTAGGAGTTCGTCTATTTTTTTGTCGTTTATTACTTTGGTCATTTGAATATCTTATATTACTTATTTTTCTTGATTTGTCTATGTAATCTATTTAGTTTCTCGTGCGATTACTTTTCCAATGAGAGGAAGCTTTGTTGAAGCCTTTCGAAGCGCTTCGACTGCAATAGCGTCTGTAACACCATCAACTTCAAAAATAACTCGTCCTGGCTCAACATCCACCATATATCCCTGAAGATCCCCCTTACCCTTACCCATCGGTGTTTCTGCAGCTTTCTGTGTCCATGGTCGGTCTGGAAAGATTCGAACCCATGCTCGTCCAGTCTTACCGAGTGCTCGTGCCATAGCCTTTCGTGCGGCTTCAAGCTGATTACTCTTTACGTGGGCAAACGTCATCGCCTTTAGTCCGTGAGAACCAAAAGAAAGAGTAGTTCCTCGAGTAGCGTTTCTTCGCTTAGACTCGTTCTGTCTATTCTTTTGCCATTTTCTGAATTTTACTTTTTTAGGGAATAACATAAATGTATTTTACTTATTGAAAACTTCACCTTTGTAAATCCACACTTTGATACCGAGATCACCTTGTGGGATAGATGCACGAATTGTACCGTAATCGATGTCAGCTCGAAGAGTCTGAAGTGGGATTCGTCCCTTCTTCAACGTTTCTGATCGTGCCATGTCAGCTCCTCCAAGTCGTCCACCAATGTAGATCTTGATACCCTGAACCTCTCGGTTAGCCATTACCTTCTCTACCATCTGCTTCATAACTCGTCGGAAAGGAACTCGTTTCTCAAGACCTTCTGCGATCATTTCAGCTACAATTGGAGCTGAAGACTCTGGAGAACGAACTTCTTCAATATCGAGTTTGAAATCAACTGGCATAACGATCTTATCTCGTTTGAGAGCTTTGAGGATATCTGCTCGGAGTTTAACTGTTCCATCACCTGATCGTCCAATAAGCATGCCCGGTCGTCCAGTCTTGATGATGATTCGAGTAGTCTTTGAACCTCGTTCGATTTCAACACCACCAATAAACATACCCTTGAGTCTCTTGTGGAGATACTGTCGGATGAGAATGTCAGCCTTGAGGTTTCCTCGATAGTTAGAATGTAGTGCAAACCACTTACTCTTCCAATCTCGAATGATACCTAGTCTATGTGAATATGGGTGAACTGTGTGTGACATATAGAAATATTATGCTTTTTTAGCCTTAGCTGTTTTTTTAACGACTTTTGGTTTTGATTCTTTTGTTTCAGCAACTTCTGCTTTCTTTCCTTTTGGACTTGCAAGCTCTTTAACTCCAAGAGTAATACTCAAGTGTGAAGTTCGCTTGTTGATTCGTGCACCTGATCCACGAGCTCGAGGCATCATTCGCTTCATTGTAACGCCCTGATTTACAGATACTTCTTTTACAAAAAGATCTTCTGCTTTAGCAGAGTCGTTGTTAGTCGCGTTTGCAACTGCGCTCTTAAGGAGTTTAGCGAAAATAGGTCCTGCTCGCTTGTCTGCGAAAGCAAGGTTATTCAAAGCTTCAGGAATTTTCTTTCCACGAATAAGATCTGCAAGAAGTCTTACTTTTCGAGGTGATTGTCTGTATGTTTGAAGTGTTGCTTTCATAAAAAATTATATTATTTCTTAGCTGGTGTTGCTGCTTTTGCCGTTTGAGCTGAAGCGATCTCCGCAGCCTTTTTAGCTGAGTCAATCTCCTTCTGCATCTTTCCTCCGTGTCGTGTGAACTTTCGTGTTGGTGAGAATTCTCCAAGTCGGTGACCTACCATATCTTCTGTAGCAAAAACTTCAGTATGAACCTTTCCGTTGTGAACACCAAAAGTGAACCCTACCATTTCAGGAGTGATCTGACTTCGTCTAGACCAAGTCTTAATAACACCAGTTTCTGATGGTCTTTTTCCCTCGATTTTTTTCAAGAGATATGCTTCTACGAAAGGTCCTTTTTTTAGTGATCGTGTCATTTGTTTTAAGTTTGTATCAAAAATAGCTCCAAAGGAGCATAGGGGATATACTATCAAAAATTAGAATAATGTCAAATGGTTAAAGTGGATTTACTTAAAGCCTGCAACATAGGCCGTGAGCTTTGGACCTTTGGCATAATTCTCACTCTCAAAGCGTCCGTCCATACCCCATCTCATAAGGCGATGTAGGCCGTCTAGATGAAACAAAGTGCCTAAAGAAGGATCTGTATGACTTCTTCTTCCTTGAGTCGCAGGTGCCGTAGAGAGAAAAAGAGGAGAAAAATCCTTCTCTTTCCAATACATTATTTTCGCCCAACAAACAGGATTTTTTTCAGCATATTCTGGAAGAGAATTTTTCAACTTATCGATTGCACCAATTACAACAAGACCGCTTTCTTCAACAAGAATTGAATCGCCCTGCTCTGCAGCATGAAATGGAATTACAAGGCTCAAAATATCATCAACTTCCAATTCACAAAGTGCCCAGAGACCCCCTAGTTCTTTGTTAGCTTGATCCAGATGCAATCTCCCCCACTTATTCCCTGCGAAATGCGGTGACTCGAGATCGATAGGGTGTTCCTTTGTAAAAAATTCGATAACATCCTCATATGAGACTTGTTTTAGTTTGATCATTATTATTAATAGAATAGCAGAATAACAAACAAAATGCACCGCGCCCAAAGGCACGGTGCATTTTGTTTTAAATTCTGTTTTAAGATTATCTCTGCTTTCCAACTTTTCGTCGTGTAACAATATGCTTGTTTGAGTACTTTTTTGGTTTTCGAGATTTCTGCCCCTTACCTGTTGGTTTACCATAGATAGAGATAGCTCGTCGTCGTCCTCGCCCCTGTCGCCCTTCACCTCCTCCGTGTGGGTGGTCTACGGGGTTCATGGCTGTACCTCGAACAGTTGGTCGGATTCCTCTCCATCGACTTCGTCCAGCCTTTCCGAACTTCACAAGGTGATGTTCGTCGTTTGATACGAGTCCAACTGAAGCGAAACATGTATCCTTCACCTTTCGAACTTCTGTTGAAGGAAGTTTAAGAAGTGTGTACCCGAGGTCTTGAGCGATAACTTCTACGAAGTTACCTGCAGATCGTGCAAGCTTTGCACCACCTGAAAGCTTCATTTCAACGTTGTATACGAATGTTCCTACAGGAATATTCTTGAGTGCGAGTCGGTTTCCTACAGTTGCAGGAGCACTTTCACTCACGATAAATGCATCTCCAGGCTTCATTGATTTTGGAACGAGTACATATCGCTTCTCACCGTCCTTATAGACTGCAAGTCCGATAAATCCTGATCGGTTTGGATCGTATTCAACAGAAACAATCTTCGCTTCGATGTCTTTTTTGTCATAAACAAAGTCAACATCTCGATAGAGTCTTTTGTTTCCTCCTCCCTTATGTCGAGTAGTGATTCGTCCTCGGTTGTTTCGTCCCATTGCTCGAGTAAATCCTCCTACGAGAGATTTCTCTGGCTTGTCGCCCGAAAGAAGGTCACGATAGTTGATCGTTACAGTATTTCGTCTTGATTTAGTGTATGGTTTGTAAGTTTTCATATATTTTGTTTTATGCGAGATCTATCTTATCCCCTTTCTTTAGATAAACATACGCTTTGACCACAGCTTTTGTACTGCCTTTCTTGCCTTTTACCACAACAGCCTTAGCTTTGAGGTTTACAGTGTTCACTCTTATAGGAGTTACTTTGTAGATCTCTTTAATAGCTCTTTTGATAGTAGTCTTTGTTGCAGTCTGAGTTACTTCGAATGTATACACATTTCCAGTCTCAGAAAGCGCCGCAGCTTTTTCTGTGATTCGTGGTCGTATGATGATTGTACTTGGATCGAATTTCATAAATTTATTTTACAAGTCTTTCTTTGATAAGTCCGACAGATACTTCAGGATTTTCGATCACCAAGTATTTGTATTTCATAAGATCGATAGGATTTAGATTTCGAACCTCAGAAACAAAAGATTTAGAAATATTTCCAAAACTCTTTTCTGTATTTTTATCCTTTGATGAAGTTGCAACAAGAAGAGCATTAGTTCTCTTTGTAGCCACTTTTTCAAAACCTTTAACAGATGCAATGTTGCTCATTACAGCTACGGCATCCTTTGTTTTTGGAGCAGAAAATCCAAATGAATCCATAAAGATAATCTCACCGTCTCGATATTTCTGTGACAAAATAACTGCGATTGATTTAGCCTTTACTTTTTTGTTGATCTTTCTGTCAAAATTTTTGTCATTTCGTGGTCCGTGAGCAACACCTCCTCCTACCCAGATAGGTGATCGAGATGATCCGTGTCGTGCTCGTCCAGTTCCTTTCTGCGCCCAAGGTTTCTTTCCACCTCCAGATACTTCTCCACGATCTTTTGTGTGAGCAGTACCCATTCGCTTTGCAGTCATAAGAGAGTTCACAACCTGGTGCACGAGATCAGAATTCCATTTCAATCCGAAAACTTCTTCTGGAAGAGTTATCTTCCCTTTAGCCTTTCCTTCTTTTGTATATATTGATGTTTCCATAAATGTTATTTACTTCTGATTTCAAGCACTGTGCCGCGACGACCTGGAACCGCACCACTTATCATTATCTTGTTATTTTCTTTGTCGATAGAAACGATTCGAAGACCTTTTACAGTTACTCTGTCTCCTCCCATTCGTCCTGCCATTTTCATACCCTTTGGTACTCGCCCTCCTTCTCTTGTACCTCCAGAAATAGAACCTGGCTCTCGCTCTGAGTGCTTCTGACCGTGAGATCGTGGACCTCCATGGAATCCGTGTCTTTTAACAACACCTTGGAATCCTTTACCTTTTGTGATTCCTGAGACTTCAACAATGTCACCTTCTTTGAAAGTGTCGACTGTGATTTCATCTCCTCGTGAAGGCGTTTCTCCTCCTTCGAATCGGAATTCACGAAGTGTTTGGAAGTTTCCAACATCTTTTGTGTGACCCTGTACTGCCTTAGAAATGTTCTTTGCTTTTCGTGCACCAAATCCGATCTGGATTGCTACATAACCATCTTTTTCAACATTTTTTACTTGTGTGACTTTAGATGGTGTTGCTTCAATCACAGTAACAGGACTTACTGTACCGTCTTCAGCAAACATTTGTGTCATATTGATTTTTTTTCCGAGAATGTATTTCATATATTTGGATTACATCATTTTTACATCAATATTCACACCTGAAGGTAGAGACATATTAGACAAAGCTTCGATGATCTTTGGATTTGGGTTAGTAATGTCAATAAGTCTCTTGTGAGTTCTCATTTCAAACTGCTCTCGCGCGTTTTTGAAAACGAATGATGCACGGTTCACAGTATACTTTCGAATTTCTGTTGGAAGCGGTATTGGCCCAAGAATCTCTGCATCGAATCGTAGAGCAGTATCAATGATCTGCTTTACTGACGCATCAAGAATCTTGTGATCATATGCTCGAACTCGAATTCGTAGCTTTGGAGCACTTGTTGATGTTTTTTCTTTTTTTGTTTTTGTTTCGACTGCCATATATTTGAGTGGTGAGTTTCAAGTGGTAGGTGGTGAGTAAATCTCACCACCTACCACTTTAATTCATCTTTATTTTACGATCTTTGTTACAACTCCCGCACCTACAGTCTTGCCTCCTTCTCGAATAGCAAATCGTGTCTGGTCTTCAAGAGCTACAGGGGCAACCAACTTTACGTTGAATGTTACTGTATCTCCAGGCATAACCATTTCTACTCCAGCGTTGAGTGCTACTTCTCCAGTAACGTCAGTTGTTCGGATGTAGAACTGTGGCTTGTAACCTGTGAAGAATGGTGTGTGTCGTCCTCCTTCTTCCTTCTTGAGGATGTATACTTCTCCTTCGAATTCTGTATGAGGCTTCACTGATCCTGGCTTAGCAAGAACCTGTCCTCGTGTGATGTCTTCTTTCTTAAGACCTCGAACAAGAATACCGGCGTTATCTCCTGCCATGCCTTCGTTAAGCTGCTTGTTGAACATTTCAATACCAGTAACAGTAGTCTTCTGAGTATCTTTGATACCAACAACTTCGATTTCTTCACCGATCTTTACTGTACCTCGCTCGATTCGTCCTGTAACCACTGTTCCTCGTCCTTCAATTGAGAAGATATCTTCTACAGGCATAAGGAAAGGCTTATCAGTTTCTCGAATTGGCATAGGGATGTAAGTATCGAGTGCGTCAGCGAGCTCAAGTACTTTCTTAGACCATTCATCATCAATACCTGTCGCTTCAAGAGCTTTGAGTCCTGAACCTCGGATAACTGGACAATCTCGGTCATATCCTTGTGATGCAAGAAGATCTCGCACTTCTTCTTCAACGAGGTCAATGAGCTCTGTATCAGGCACCATATCACACTTGTTAAGGAAAACGATGATCTTTGGCACTCCAACCTGCTTAGCAAGAAGAACGTGCTCTCGAGTCTGTGGCATAACACCGTCTGTAGCTGCGATAACGAGAATAGCACCGTCCATCTGAGCTGCACCAGTAATCATGTTCTTGATGTAGTCGGCGTGACCTGGAGCATCAATGTGAGCGTAGTGTCTATTAGCTGTCTCATACTCGTTGTGTGAGAGGTTAATAGTAATACCTCGAGCTTTTTCCTCAGGAGCGTTGTCGATCTGATCAACAGCCTTGAGCTTCACGTTCTGTCCTGATCGTGAGAGTACATTAAGAATAGCCGCGGTAAGAGTAGTCTTTCCGTGGTCAACGTGTCCAATAGTACCTACGTTTACGTGTGGTTTTGAACGATTAAATGCTTCAGCCATATATATTTTATATAGATTAAACGCCTTTCGGCGGGTGTCTTTAATTATCCTCTCCAAAATGCGCGAGAAGCCATTTAAGAGAAGTAACTTAAAAACGATTTGATAATTGCGCTAGATTTGCAATGTTATTGCTCTTTCAAACAAAAAACACGCAAACGCGTTAGGAGCAATATTATCACAGAGAAATTATATGTCAACAATTACTCCTCCCTGTTTACTCTTACGAGACTGAGTACCGCCATAAGAAGAAGAACGATACCGGCCATCTGCATCAAAGCAAGATTTGTACCTAAAAAGAGAGTGTTTATGAGAAGTGACGCAAAGACAAACCCGAGCTCAGCCAAGGTTGCAATCGATGCTTTAGTGTATTGGAGTCCTCTATAGTATAGAAGAAGTGACATTGCACCTGAGACAATACCAATGATAATAAGATAAAGAATATCAGTCGTTGATAGAAGCCCTATCTCGCTCAACTCTCCGGTCGAGAAGTTGAGACCAAGAAGGAATACGAAAGCAACACTAAACCTGAGTGCCGTCATCGCTTCGAACGTTACGGTATTTAAAACATATTTACCAAAGACTGTTGATGCTCCCCAAAGGAGCGCCGCGAGAAGCGCATACAATACCCCGATAGTATTCGGATTGAACACTTCCCCATCATAAAGTCGAGGAATAAGGCTCGGGAAAGAAATAACATATGCACCAAGAAGTGCAATGAATGCCCAAGCCCAAAATCTCTTTGGCATTTTCTCTTTAAGTATTGTTCCCGCAAGAAGAATCGCAATGACAGGTTGGAGTTTTTGGAGAAGTATAGCCACAGATGGATTCACATAATGAAACGCCTGGGTGAATGCAATAGATGCGAGCGCAGAACCACCAACACCAATAATAAGAACTGGAATCCAGTCTTTAAGAGTAAGCTTTTTAATTGATTCTCGAGAAACAAAAAGGAGCGGTAATACAAAAATAAGGTTTATAAAGTGCTCAACAAGTACAATAAAATTACTTGAAAGATCTTTTGTCAAATACACTCGAAACGGCGCATCAGTTGCCCAGAGCATCGCAGCCAAGAAAACGAGGAGAGGAGAATATTTTTTGATAAAGAGATTCATGTATGTGGCGAAAGTATAGCATAAATAAAAAACCCCGAGCATGAATGCTACGGGTATGTGTACCAACTAAAATCCTTGAGACAATCAAACACATCTTTGATCTGCCACCCAGAGGCACAGATTAAGACTGCAACAATAATGAGGATTACCAACATCCCCAGCAATGCAACTTTAATTATCTTCGAAGGACCCTGACTGTTAGACCACTGTTCGGAAGGTTCGGAATCGTCGTTATTCATAGCCACCACGATACTATCATGACCTCACATTAATATAAAGAAGTATATCAATTACTTAGAAACTCTTCTTAATGCCAAAAAACCAATAAGAGTATTCACAATCAGTATCCATACCGGAAAAAGAAGGTTTGGTAAATCAAAAATAGTATTTGAAATAAGACTCAATAGTGCTCCAAAAGCCACCATAAACCACCCCAATGGTAATTCTGATTTTGGATCACGGTATGTTTTCACTATAGTAGGAATTCCAGCCAAGATATCTGCAATGAGTGAAAAGATAATAGCAAGAAGAGGATTATTGGTGACTTGCCACAAAACAATCGCAATTATCGCGAGTGTAAAACAAATGATTTCTAAAGGTCCATATTTTTTGTAGCCATATCCTGTAAAACAAAATAATATAACCATGAGTGCGGCAGCAAGATCTGCTCCAACAAGCAGAATCGTCCATGATGCACCTGAGCTATATTGTGCAAAGACAGATATGGAAAGCAAAATACACCAGAGTATGTATGAGACAACATTCGGTCTTGTAGTCCCATGTAGGATATCTTTAATGTAGGGAATGATAGAAAAAAACGCAATCAATCCTCCCATAGTCCCCACAACTTGATGCCAGTCATTCATGCAGGAAGTATAACACTAATACAAAATGCACCGCGGCTACGCCGAGGTGCATTTATTTTTAATCTTTGATTTCTACTTTCCAATCTATCTCTACTTCGTTTTATTCTCTTGAATCTGTTTCTCGACGTTTGGTGGTACGATTTCGTAATGATCGAATTCCATTGTTGATGAAGCTCGTCCTTCCGTAAGTGATCGGAGTGCTGTAACGTAACCGAACATTTCTGAAAGAGGAACCATCGCAGCAACAACTTTGTTCTGCCCTCGGTCTCCCATAGAAAGGATCTGAGCTCGCTTTGAACTCAAGTTTCCAGTTACATCTCCCATGAATTTCTCAGGAGTTACCACTTCAACTTTCATTACTGGTTCAAGGATAACAGGCTTTGCACGTCGTGCAGCTTCCTGAAATGCCTGAGAACCAGCGATCTTAAAGGCGATTTCTGATGAGTCCACATCGTGTGATGAACCGAATGTAAGTTCACAAGAGACATCCACCATCTTAAATCCAGCAACGATACCTCGATCCATCGCTTCGTGTACACCCTTCTCAACAGCTGGAATAAATTCGTTTGGAATAACACCTCCCTTAATAGAGTTGGTGAATTCAAATCCTTCTTCTCGATGAGTATTCTTAGACACTTTCTCTCCTTCTTCAAGAGGCTTAAGTGGTCGAAGTGTGAGCACAACGTGACCGTACTGTCCTTTACCTCCAGACTGCTTAACATATTTGTATTCAGCTTCAGCTTCAGTCGTAATAGTTTCTTTGTATGCTACCTGTGGTTTACCAACATTAGCTTCAACACCGAATTCTCTCTTCATTCGGTCGATCATGATTTCAAGATGTAGCTCACCCATACCAGCGATCAAAGTTTCTCCAGTTTCTGGGTTTGAAGAAATACGGAATGTTGGATCCTCATCAGCGAGTTTCTTGAGTGCAACACCCATTTTTTCTTGATCTGCTTTTGTTTTAGGTTCAATTCGAAGTGACACCACTGAGTCTGCGAATTTAATTGGATCTAGAATTATTGGATGTGTTTCATCACAGAATGTATGTGAAGTTTTTGCTTCCTTGAGTCCTACCGCAGCTGCGATCTCTCCCGCAAAAACCTTCTTTACTTCTTCACGCTTGTTAGCCTGAAGTCGTACGATTCGCCCAAGTCGTTCTTTGTTTCCAGTTGTTGAGTTGTAGATGTATGATCCTGCCTCAATAGTTCCAGAATACACTCGGAAGAATGTAAGCTGCCCTACGAATGGATCTGTCTGAAGTTTGAATGCGAGTGCAGCGAAAGGTTCTTCATCTGATGCCTTTCGTGTGATAACTTCGCCTGTTTCAGGATCAAGTCCTGTTACTGGTGGAATATCAAGAGGTGATGGGAGGTATTCAACCACAGCATCAAGTACAAGCTGTACTCCCTTGTTCTTCAAAGCTGATCCTGTAAATACTGGATAAAGTGCGTTTGCAATAGTTGCCTTTCGGATAGTTTTTTTAAGATCTTCAATAGAAAGTTCTTTTTCCTCAAGAAAATCATTCATGAGCTTCTCATCAAATTCAGCAACTTTTTCTACAAGCATTGCTCGGAATTTTTTTGCTTCTTCAAGATATTCTGCTGGGATTTCTGCTTCTTTGATTGTCATACCCATATCTCCTTCGAAGTAGTACGCCTTCATTTTCAAAAGGTCGATCACACCATTGTGATTTTCTTCAACACCCATAGGGATCTGCATTCGTACAGCATTTTTGTTGAGTCGCTCAACGATAGAAGCAAAGCTTCTTTCAAAAGAAGCTCCCATTCTATCAAGTTTATTGATGAAACAAACTCGAGGAACACTATATTTGTCAGCCTGTCTCCATACTGTTTCTGACTGTGGCTCTACTCCAGCCACTCCGTCGAATACCACAACTCCACCGTCCAATACTTTAAGAGATCGCTCTACCTCCACTGTAAAGTCCACGTGTCCTGGTGTATCGATAATGTTGAATCGGTGCATGAGAGACTTGTCCTCACCCATATATGTAGGATTCCAGAAACAAGTAATAGCAGCCGCAGTAATTGTGATACCTCGCTCTTTTTCCTGTTCCATCCAGTCAGTAGTCGCCTCTCCGTCGTGCACCTCACCGATCTTGTGTGACATACCTGTGTAGTACAGAATTCTTTCTGATGTTGTTGTCTTTCCTGCATCGATGTGAGCGATGATACCGAAGTTTCGAATCTTTTCTAATGGATAGTCTCTGTTCATATATTACTTAAATAAAATTATAAATATTTTTAATACAAATTAAAAAGCGAAGGAGGACCTTCTTGGTACAGAGAATACATTAAAAAGTCGATAAATGCAATACAAAAAGCACTGCCTCTTTCGAGGCGGTGCTTTTTTGATTTTCCTAAAAAGCTTGCGCTTTTATTGGATTATCGTCGTGGAGAGAAACCTCCATCTCGTCGAGGTGGTCGTTCTTCCATAGGTCGAGCTTCGTTCACAGTAACCTTTCGGCCATCAAGTTCCTTGCCATCGTATTCTGAGATAGCTGACTCCGCTTCCGCGTCGTTAGCCATTTCAACGAAACCAAATCCCTTTGATCGTCCTGACATTCTGTCGATAATAACAGTTGCAGATGTAACTGCTCCTATTTTCTCAAACGCTGCTCGTAATCCTGCGTCGTTAGTACTGTATGAGAGTCCTCCGACATATAATTTTTTTGCCATTATATATTTGCTTAATACTAATTATTACCCCTACCTCAATATATAAAGACTTAGCCTTAAATACCTCCGAGAGATAACTTAATTACTAGTATACACTATTATCTATAGATGTCCACAAAAGAAAGTGGAATACCTTAGTATGACATGATACGATGAAAATAGAATTATGAGAACTCCACTTAGTCAGCAAGGGCGGATACGTATCGCAACCCTCTTCGAAACCCCAGGATCGTTCAGTCGACCTATACCTCCTAGGCCCGTATCTCCTCACCGAAACGAGACCTGGGCAAGGAAGAAAGCTCGCTGGAAGAGAAATCCTCCCTGGAGGGTGGAAGGAAGCCACATCGTCAGATCAGAAGATAGAGAAGATACAGGCAATTATCTTTCTTGGATGGACTGGCTCACAACACCAAGAAAAAGATACGTTGAGGCTCCTGCATGGCTTCGAAATGCCGGAAAAAAATCTAAGAGAAAAACTGTTCGTCCACATCGCAAGTAATTCTTGCGATTTTTTATTACCAAAATCAACAAAAAGAGCGACGCCATAGGCGTCGCTCTTTTTGTTTAGTTTTTGATTGAAATTACCAAGCGAAGTGTGCAAACGCTTTGTTTGCCTCTGCCATCTTGTGAGTGTTTTCTCTCTTTCTTACAGCTTCACCTTCATTCTTGTGAGCAAGCATCAATTCTTCTGCGAGCTTCAAGTGCATTGGCTGACCTTTCTTTCCTCGTGCAGCTTCAATGATCCATTTCATAGCAAGGAAGTTCTTTCTTTCTGCCCGAACTTCTCGTGGAACTTGATAGTTAGCACCTCCAACTCGTCTTGATCGCACTTCCATAAGCGGACCTGTGTTTTTGAGAGCTGATTCAAAGATCTCAAGAGGGTTTTCTACCTGCATTTTCTCTTTGATAGCATCGAGTGCTTCGAATACAATCTTCTGAGCCGCTCGCTTCTTTCCGCTTTCCATTATGTAGTTAGCAAACTTTGAAACTTTTTCAGATTTGTACTGAATGTCTGGTCTTATAACTGGCTTTGCTTTTAGTTTTCTTCGCATATATTTAGTGTAATGTTTTCTCCCTTTTGGGATACTCCACTTATTTTATTAATTAAATTTTTCTTTACCTTTCACCCTGACCAATCAAAGATTGGTCGAGTACTCCTGAAAAAATCATCCAGGAAACTCGGGGTTATGCTTTTTTCGCCTTGGGTCTCTTAGTTCCGTAAGCACTTCTCTGCTTTCGTCGCTTTTCAACTCCTGTACAGTCGAGAACTCCTCGAACAATAGTATATCGGAGACCAACATCCTTTACCTTTCCACCTCGCAGAAGTACCACTGAGTGTTCCTGGAGGTTATGTCCTTCACCTGGGATATAAGCTGTAACTTCCATACCATTTGAAAGTCGAACTCGAGCAATCTTTCGAACCGCTGAGTTAGGTTTCTTTGGAGTCTTTGTAGTAACTTTTGTACATACACCCTTTTTGAATGGAGAGTTGTGATATACAGGTCGGTTTACAAGCACGTTAAAACTCTTTCGAAGAGCTACCGCTTTTGGCTTCGCTTGTTTGTTCTTTCTATTTCTTTTTACGAGTTGACTTATTGTTGGCATATATAAATTAAAAGGCCCTTATGGGCTATTGCAGTAATGTACTATAAGTTAATAAAAATTGCAAATTGATTATAATCAAAAAGTTTGATGTATTGTCCTCAGAATTATATTCCTCCCCCAATCCCCGTCATAAGCCTAAATAACCAAGCAACAATAGGATCCATAACGAAAGAAAATCCAAATATAAAGATAACGATAAACAAAAGTATGTTTTTCTCTATATATTCCTTTATATATCTGAAATTATAAGGTAGAAGTCCAGTAAACACCTTAAATCCATCCAAAGGCGGGATTGGGATCATATTAAATACACCAAGTGTAATGTTCACCATTATGATGAGGAGTGCAAGCTGTCCATTTGGAGCAATCATTCCTGCAGCATCCAAAGTTCTGAAATACAATGCAAATACAAAAGCCACAAGGAAGTTTGAGATAGGTCCTGCAACTGCCACCATCACCTCACCATATTTGTTCTTTATATTATAAGGATTGTAAGGCACAGGCTTCGCCCACCCGAAGACCACTCCTCCGAGAGCGTAAGTAATAATCGGCACAAGAATAGATCCAAAGATCTCCAAATGCTTTAAAGGATTAAGAGTCAGTCTTCCCTCATATTTGGCAGTAGGATCACCGAGAAAATAGGCGGTGTAGCCATGGGCAAGCTCGTGAAATATAATCGAAACAATAATAACAGCGATTTGAAAATAAAAGTTGATTTCCATAGTTTATTATGATAACATACATTTCACTGTTAAATAAATTCAAATTATATGAAAGTTTGCCCAATCACAAATAAATCATCACAAATGGGAGGAAGATACTCAAACCGTACTCGTGCGACGCAGTTTAACCCTTGCGGCAATGTTCGAAAGTACGCTAACTTCCAGAAGAAAAGAATCTTCATTCCTGAACTCCAGAAGTCTATCTCTCTCGTGCTCTCTGCTCGAGGTATCAAGACTATCAACAAGAACGGAGCGTTCAAAACACTCAAGAAAGCAGGACTTATATAAGATCAAAATAAAATACACCGAGCCCAAGGGCTCGGTGTATTTTATTTAAATATTAAGAAATCAGTTTTTTAAACTGAGAAACGCTTATTCCTCTTTGCCCCACTTCACGATTTGGAGTGAATTTTGGTCCGTGCCAATCACTTCCTCCCGTGGTAAGCAGATCATTTTCTTTAGCCACTTTTTTAAATTTATTTTCTAGCTCTTTTGTATGTGATGGGTACCACACTTCAATTCCAGCAAGCCCTGCCCCTAAAAGAATATCCATCAACTTTAAAAAAGCGGGCTCTCTCTTCTCTTCCGGCAATGAACTTCTTTTACCAAAAAAATCTCCAGGATGCGCAAACACCGCTTTACCTCCCGCTTTACAAATTAATTTTACGACAGCTTCTGGAGTTGGTATCCAAGTTCCATATGGCACATATGCTACCCCTCCTCGCTCAAAAAACGCTAATGCACTCTTTTGGTCTATCTTTTTTATATGAGCAAATGCGTCTGCAATTGCCGGTTTTGTCACACATGCGCTTTTTGATTTTTTCAAAAGTTTCTCAAAATCGATCTGAGCAATTCCAGCTTTACTTAATTTCTGAATCATAGCTTTAGATCGCTTGTTATAACTTTCTCTAATACGTTTCAGCATCGACTCAAGAATCTTTGCATCCATATTGTTTCCATATGCCAATATATGTATATCAGAATTCTCGTAAGTTGCTGTAATTTCTAAAGCAAGACAAGTCATTAAACCAGTAGCTTTGGCAACCTTTTTAATATTTAAAAAGTGACTGGTTGTATTATGGTCTGTAACAATAACCCCTTTTAAACCCAAACTTCTAGCACGCTCGAAAATAGCGAGGGGACTTTTCTCAGCATCTGGTGAATAATGAGAATGTGTTTGGCAGTCAATTTCGAATTTCATAAAAAAATTATATCATTAATTATTGTATTAAAAATGAATGGCTCACTAGGTCTGCAAAGATCTAGAGAACCATCCGCAGGAATCAAGGAATTGACAGGATCAGATCACAAGCCTCAAGAGCCCTTGCATGCCGTATCTCAAGTGAGAGATTGAAATCGCCTCGAGTAAGTTTGAGCACCTGGTTTAGTAGATCCTCGCTCTCCGTGACTGACAGCGCGATTTCGCGAATATCATCCACACGCCAAGCATCACACTTGGCCAAGGCATCTCGCAAGGACAATTGCCCAGCCTGAACTCGATACACGAGCAGTTTTTCCATACCTCCCTCAATCTCACGAACGAGGTCGGCTGAATATTCTGCACGAATTATCTTATTCAATACCTCTCCGAGACAAATTCCCCCGGCGCGCATCACATTGAAACGGAGCATTCGAAAGATACCCAGCTTAGAATAGTAACGTCTCGCAGACCATTCGTACTCCTCACCAACTGGCTGAGGAAATCCCACCAAGTGCACAGAGTCTTTTAGAAACCGTGCAGGCTGATAATCAATGTAGCGAATATTTCCACTCTCATCGAAACACCAGTTTGCCGGGTGCGGATCAGGTACAACAGTTATCTTATCTGCATTGAATGTTCCCCGCAAAGCTAACGCAATTTTGCGAATAACATCTTCAGCGCTAAGTTCTGCCCGCGGACACCGAATGATAGCGTAGCCATCCATGCCACAATTGTCGGTTGTTTCTTGGATAATCCCGTTCTCCACTCGGAGATCGTAGTTAACCGCAACCGGCACACCTGCATGTTGCAGCATGGCACGAAACATAAGCATATCATCCATGAGAGCCACTTGACCCCCTTCTGCGAATTGAAATCCTGGTTCAATTTGCTTCTGCACCGAACCATTGAAGGTTCTTAAAATTGAGTGGTGATAGACCACTTCCCTTGTTGTCATAGTCTGTATCTTGGTGAGTGGTTTGTCTCCTGACTTATTCCTTGATTGTAAAGAACAGGTCAATTAATTCATAGTACATTTTAATTCAAAACTACTTATTGTCAATTTTATTTATGACAAATATATTGTCCAATAATACCTTATTAAATATATCTATATTTAATTATTTATACTTTTGTCATTTTATTTATGACAAACATTCCACTTGTTACAAGTTGCTATCAATGATATATTTAAGTCAATAAAAATGACAACTATAGAAACTATATTTAAAAAGCTTGGCCTCACAGATAAAGATGCAGCAGTCTATCTCTCCCTCCTTTCTTCAGGACCCATCGCAATCAGAAAGCTCGCAGAGAAATCAGGCATTAATCGTGGAACAACTTACGAAATTCTAAAAACACTTCAAAAAGAAGGGCTCGTTTCGTATTATCACAAAGAAAGGCACCAGCACTTTGTTGCCGAAAATCCAAAAGTTCTTTCCAAGATCCTTACTCGAAAAAAGAATGAGATCGATGAAGTATCGAAAGACATCGAGAACATCATTCCTGAGCTATCGATTCTCTCAAAAGGGGTTAGCGATCAACCAGTTGTAAAATTTTACGAAGATTACAGCGGGGTTCGATCAATATTGAATGATGTTTTGGACGAAACAGAAAGGATTAAGGATAAAAAATATGTTGTCTATTCTTCTTCAACGATCAGACCTTATCTTTATAACAAAAATGCATTTCCAAACTTCACAGACGAAAGAATAAAAAGAAAAATATTCGTTCGAACAATCGCTAATGGCCCAGGAGGAGAAACTTCCGGCAAAGATGAACGAAAATGGCTCACAAAAAGGGAAAGCCCGCCTACCTATACACTTATTTATGCCGGCAAAGTTGCAATGATCTCTGTTGGTGAAAATGATATCCCTCATGGACTTATTATTGAAGATCAAGCCATTTACAAAACACAGCTCTTTATTTTTGATTCACTTTGGAAATCTTTATAAAAATTAATTATTTGATCCTAATAATAGTTTTATTGAATCAATAATACCCTTTTCTTTCATACAAATATCTTTATATAGTGCCAAATGGTCTTTTGCTCTTTTGAGATTATGTTCTTTGCGTGAAGAATACAAAAGAGGGTCCCATTCAAAGTATGAATCTTCAAAATAATCTCTCACAAACCGCGATGATAATTCCAATAGATTGAGTTTAATAACTTGTGGTATCAAACCCCATTCTTCATCTGTTAAAAATCCTTTAGATCCAGCATAATAACCTTTTAGAGCAGCAGTGAACTGCTCGATATCAAAACAATTTTCACCCTTATCAGTTCTCCATGCCCAAGAACGAAAAGCTCCACCGAGCTCGTGGAGTACATTATAATTTTTGCCACAATCGTCAAAATCAATCATTGCAACAGCCTGAGGGTTATCTTTTGATTCAAAAATATAATTAGATATTTTTGGATCGCCATGATTAACGGTTTTTCTGAGGTGTGAAGGAAGATCCAGTTCGATCATTTGGTTTATAATGGGTAACATAACCTCAATCTCAGGATTAGTATTATGTTCTACAGCTTTTTTATACGCTTTAAAAAGAGCGGGGATATTATGTTTGATACCTCTAATGTGTTTGAAGTCGTAAACAAAATCTGACAAAAGTAAGTGGTAAGTACCGAGCAACTTACCTGCTTCATATGCAACTTTTGGAGTCACAATTTCAGAAAACACTTTCCCTTCGATAAAAGTAAACATTCTCCAAAACCCATTCGTATCATTTACCAAAAAATCATTACTCTTGGTCTTCACTATAGACATAACATTCTGGCCTTTGGCTCTCAAATAATTAAGCACAGCTTCCGTATCATTCATGACAGAGGGAGCAAAGATAGCACTTACTTTTTGAAGTACAAATATTCCTGTAGATGCCTTTACTTTCCAAGTCTTATTTATAATCCCTCCTTCAAGAGGAGTGACCCCAGTAACTGTTCCTATATCATATAAAGTAAGAATTTCTTCTAATGAATACATTTGAAGATTATACTATAGAAATAAAACAAGGGTATTCCGCGTGCGCGAAATACCCTTGAACACTTAAAGAACTTCTTCAAATCACTTCAGCAACCACAACCGTCGCATCATCGCTGCGAACCTTATCCCTCACCTCGCAGTGACGAATAAGATCAATCAGTGCACTCGGCCACCCCTCGAAAGGAATACTGGAGATGGCCTCCAGTGCAGGAGCGTATGAGTGAACACCCTCATCATCATTATCAAAGCAGCCGGCGGCACGCAAAGCATCAGATGAAAGAATGAATCGATCTCCAGGTTGCACCTGAAGTTCAACAATTTGAAGAAATTCCAGTGCAGACGGTTCGCCCGTCAAAACGCCAAAGCCAATGAGATTACCGGACGGATCAATGGCCGCAGGATTGTTTCGAACCTGACTCCGTTGCCAAAATGTTCGGCGATTGTTAACCTCCTTCTGGCTGACGGTCGATGAGACCATTGCAGAAAAATGAGGTTTTCCGAAGCGATGACAAGGCTTGAGTTGATCGGTTGTAAGCAATCTTGGCGTTCCACCTTTCGGCAAGTAGAGAGCGATTGGATCACCAATGTAGGCAAGTGCCGCGCGACCCTCATGGACCAAAAGACATACACCCGTTGTTCCAAGATAGTCGGTGACACCATAATCAACCGTATGGGAAGTAACACCCTGCTCTTCGCTTGCGATAGTGATAGTCTCGTTAGCCTTCTTGAAAGCGTTCCGAAGAAACATTTCCAAGACACCTCCTTGAAACTCACAGTATTCTGCGAGCATCGCAGCAAGGAATGTGTTGGGAGCAACCTTTGCCACATGAACAGGATAAGTCCCATCTGTGGCGCGAGAACGAGTCACTCCGTCACCCAAGGCGACGAATCCCCAGCGATTGAAACCGAACACATCCTCGTTTGGCTTATCTCCATCTCCTTCATGTTTCCGTGTCTGTCCAAAGATTTTGAGCATACTGAATATTCTCCAAGGGTTTGTGGTTCTGAATTGACAAATAACAATTGGATTTATAATAACACAAAATATATGATATGTAAATATTTTATAATTCCCGATCGCACTTAAAAACCGGGTTTTGACTTTCTTTCTATTTAAAGTATAAATACAAGTAGAAAATAAAGGTTTTCGCAACACACAAGCCACCTCTACCTACATGATCTACATAACAACAAGTCTTCCGGAATGTCCTCCAGGATCAGAATTTGTCCACTCCAACATGGATTTTTTAAGCAAACTTCAAGAAGCGATTGCCGCGTGGGCCACTACACCAGTGCAAGCTACTTTAACTGTTCGAGACTTTCTGTTCTCCATACATGATATTCAACTCCCAAATGGGTGTGTTGTTTCGGACAGACATCATGCAATTGAAGATGATGACACCGTTATCGTTATTGGAGGCAGTGACATCGGTATCTATGGTGTCGCACCTTTCAGTTGAGATCATTTTGTTCAATTTCACAATCTTTCGTGCCCACAAGTTGGAACGCGAGATTTTTTTATTTTAAATTTATCAGAAGTTCGTTCTCTCCCATACCTTTCCATCTGATTCAAAACTAATTCTCCCCAAGAGATCTGTTCGAAGTATCGGAACGTTCAGACTATTCAATGTATCCAAAGTCTCTTTGTGTGGATGACCATATGAATTATCGACTCCGCATGATATCACCGCAAAATCAGGCGATGCAGCTTCGACATATTCTTTGCTCGTCGAAGTCCGCGAACCATGATGTCCTGTTTTTAAAATATCAGTATCGAGTTCTGCAGGATTGAGCGTGAGCAAATACTTTTCGATATTTTGTGGAGAATCACCTTGAAGCAAAACCGAAGTATCACCGTACACAAGCTTTGCCACAATCGATCCATCATTCGTCGCAAGCTTCGACACATCTCGATCTGGGAAAAGAATATGTAAATAAATATTTCGATCTTTGTCGAGCATTATATTCATCCCCCGTCGCGCAATAGTTTGCCGAAGTCCGTCTTTCTTTGCCAAACTCTCGACAGTCTTATATGTATCAGAAGGTGAGATAGTTCCAGGTTCAATGATGTCATCGACTTTATATTTTTGCATAATATTTATGAATCCTCCGATATGATCTTTATCAGGATTGGTGATGAGTATCGCATCAATACTACGATCAAACATTGGCATTACACGGCCGAGCTCACGAAGCACAACCTCATCAGGCCCTCCGTCTATCATTATCTGTCTGCCATTCGGTGCTTCGATATAGATTGCATCTCCTTGACCAATATTCAAAAAGGAAATGAAGAGTCTGCCATGATGCCCAGTTGACCTTGATATAAAAAGGAAAGAAACGGATATCAAAACAAGAATACCGAGAAAAACAAATGCTATTTTCTTCCTTTTATCCATAATACTCATAATTATAATCAATATTTGAAAAATGCTATACTGTATATCTAATTGAAAGAGTGAAGTGGAGTAGTCGTCAATTCCTACGGCCGTAGTAATTGACGACTACCAGATTAT
>JAQBQZ010000010.1 GCA_028286725.1 Candidatus Tayloriibacteriota bacterium | reverse complement strand
CGTCAACCTCCACCAAATCACCATCTTTTAATACTTTGGTTGCTACCTTAGTACCAATAACACAAGGTTTTTTCATTTCTCTTGCCAAAATAGCAGCATGAGAAAGCATTCCTCCCTCGTTTGTCACAAAGGCTCCAGCTTTTTCCATTACTTTTATATAATCTGGACGCGTAGTACTTGTCACCAAAATATCCCCCTGATTTACTTTTTTAAAATCATTACTACTTATCACAATTTTAACCACACCTCTTACCAAACCCCTGAATGCAGAAGTGCCTTGCAATTCAGTCTGCTCTTTTGAATTTAAAACAATATCAAGCCTCTCTAAAAAGTTACCATCATTAACTATATATAATTTATCTTGTTTGTAGATAAAAACACTATTTTTCATTCTATTATCCAACTCTTCTTTTTTTATCTCTTTTTTAAACAATAAGGCATTCTCAATTTCTTCGTAAGTTAAGAAAGCTACCTGCTCATTTGAAAGGTTTAACCTCTGAGCTATTTCTGACATAATAAACTTCAATTTATAGGAAGCCATGCCCCTCCAATAATTTTTCAGTTCTTTGTAATTTGCATATACTACATACAGATCAATAAGCGACGAAAGAACCTTATCATTTTTGAATATCTTTTTAATCTTTGAAACATCCAACTTCCGATTTTTATATTTATCCTTCAATTCATTAAGATATGATTGAGCACCTTCTTCTGTAAGTTCTTGTATTTTTTTCAAATGATCGGCCTCAGTCTCTTCCTCATAATACCAATCAAGCATGCCAAAATGTTTATACTTCTTTGTAAGCGTCTTGATAGTCATTCTTTTCAGGACAACTGAGCATAAGTCTTTTTTATACTCGTCGCTTGGTAAAAGTTCTGTCTGTAATGATAATGTTTCTTTTATGTCCGAAGCATTCGACATCTCCTTTTCTTTGAGCAAAGAATCCAATCTTTTCACCAAAAGCTCCTCAAATGGAGAAAATAATATTCTACTTGTACGAGATATGCCTCGCTCTTGTTTTAAGAATTTACTTAATTGTCTATAATGAAATTGATTTGATTTTCCTGTATACGAAATCGGCATTTTTTCAACATACCTATTAAATATTCTATAGCTCGAAACAATTTGTTTTAAGATTTTTGAAGCAAATTTATTATCCAAAAACAAACCTTCAATTTTCTTTAAATTTTTCTTATCACTATTAGTTGGAAAATATTGCGCAACTATTCCATCTTTAATTCGAAAAACATTATCACTGAACTGGGTTCCGAAATAAGTATTAAAAGCTCTAGTGTATCCATCATAAAAAAGATTGATCAGTCTAAATCCCATTCGGCGATCATATCCAAAAGTCCATTCTTTACTCAAGATTTCCTTTTCAACTTTTTTTGAGAGTTTATTTTTCATCTACTTTTTTAATTATTTTTACTACCCCAGCATTTGCATCCACTTCAATCAAATCTCCAGTATTTATAAGATTTGTAGCATTGCCCAAACCGACAATGCAAGGAATTTTAAATTCTCTCGCCACAATTGCTGCATGAGACATCATTCCTCCTTGATTTGTGAGAATCGCAGACGCTTTTTTACATGCTTGTATAACAGATGGTTCAGTGCTTTCCACGATCAGCACATCACCCTGATTCATCTCATCTATCACCTTAGAGATAGATGAGAGATTCTTCATGCTCACCTTTATCACATATGCCTTTGCAACAACCTTACCTTGAGAGGCAATTACCCCTTTAAGAACTTGGGTATTATTTCTACTCTCACGAATATTATGAATTAATTCTTTCGCATCTTCACCACAAGCAATCTTTATTTTTCCACGAGCAATATAAAATAGGTATGCCTGTTCTCTTTTTTGAATTGTACTTTGATCCACTTGATTACCGTTAAAAAGATCCATGAGCTCATCAAGTGTATAGCTCAGAAGATTATTCGGATTCACGTTTTTCTTTTTCGCTACAGCGGTTAGCACATCAACAAAAAAAGGTTTTTCTGAGTAAAACAATTCATTCAAAAATTTTCTACCGTCAAGTTTTAGCTTTTCAAATGTTTTGAAATTATCTTTAAAATCAGGATATTTGTCTTGATTTGCAAAAACATCATCAGTAAAGAAAAACTCTGTTTTCCTGTATAAATCCCTAAATCTATCGAGCAGTCCTAAGTATTTTTCTATTGTCTTTTTGTTAAAATCTGAACTTAGAATCATACTTGTCAAAGACCTTATACTATCAATAGTTCCATAGACACCTTTATAAAAATTAAGATAATTCTTTTTATGACCATAGATGATTACACCCTCTTTAAGACTTGCACCTAATTTCTTCTTTGAAACAAAACTTAACCATTCTTCTTGATCAGAAAAAGCTATTGCTCCAAATCTTAAATAATTTTTAGCAAAACAATATGAAAATATAAAAGGAATATATCCATAAAAAGAAAAAAGTCTCTGGTATTCATCAATATTAAAATTAAACGCTTTGTTTTTTGTAAACATAATTTATTTAATTATTCTTATGATTCCCTTCTCCGCATCCACCTCTACCACATCTCCATCCTTCAAGACTTTAGTAGCGATCTTTGTACCGATAATACAAGGCTTATTCATCTCTCTTGCCACAATTGAAGCGTGCGATGTGATTCCGCCTTCATTTGTGACAAATGCAGCAGCCATTTCCATAATAGGCACAAAATCTACTGACGTCATAGTTGCAACAAGAATGTCACCTCTTTCAAATTTGCCAAATTCACTGCGGCCAGACACCACTTTTACTTTACCAGTCACCTTACCTTTATTAGCAACTGTCCCTTTTATTATTTGATTCGAATCAAAAGCATTATTTTGTGGAATTACCTTTTTAGCATTTAGAAATAATTCGAGTTCTGAACGACTTAGAATGACAGGTTCTCCATTTTTCTTAAAAATTACTCCGACCTCCTTACGATTATCTTTTATTTTCTTTATATCAACTTTTTTACCATCAACTATTTTTTTAATTTCAGAAGGCAATAAATAAAAACAATCTCTCCATTCAGTAGAACCAGCCATTTCTCCTATTTTTTGAAATGCTGGGCGATACTCAAGCGACACTTTGCAAAACACATTTTTTCTAAATTCGTTTAAGGTTGTACCTTTGGCTAGTGCATAAGAAAAATTCGACACTTCATCATCATTAATCTTTTTAAGCAGTGCCTTTTTATTTTTTACCCTCTCTTTATGATTCAACTCCATTTGTTTCAATAGATCTTTGGGATTATCTCCAGATTCTTTGAGCTGTTTTCGAGCATCACCGAGATCCCAAGGATCCTCGCAATAATTTACAGGGATATGCTGAAATTTCAGAAGCCATTTATATAACTCCTGATCAAGCTTTTTCTCTTCTTTGTATTCCTTAACACCGATTTTATATAGTTCTATTCGAGATTCAGCAAGTGGAGTATGATTTTCAGGATATGACAAAATACTGATCATATCGTCAATTTCTACATAGCCCAATTCTTTAAGCCGAGAATAGAGTGCGTCAAACACAGCTCGTCCGATAATCAGTGTAATAAAAAGTCCGCCAGAATAAAGCGCATTCTGTTTTAAAAACAGATCGAGAGACTTAGGAGTTATTTTTTTATTTAAAAGCTCTACGCTTTTCAAAAAAGATTTTGCAAAAAGGTAGTATTTTCTCTCGAGCCTATCAATTTTCTTTGGGAAACGAGACATATCAACGATGCCATTTGCAAAATGGACCATCCCCTCTTCTTCCCATGTAATATCAGATTTTGTACCATCAATCGTCACAACTCCATTTCTACATATTGGAGGGGCGCCGAAATCAACTGTATGTACATATCCCGAAAATAATACTTGCTGCAAAAACGAGCAATTACGGCTAGCGCCTATAATCCACTTCTTGTTTTTATATAAAATCTCCATATATACAATACTACCATTCTCTTTTATGTTTGACAATATGCATAAAATATGCTATTATTTACATCAAGATTGATCTTCGATAATTTGATGCATAAAAAGCCTCATGTTTTTACCGATCAACACACTCCAAAGTCTCACAACATCTACCCCACACCCTCATGAAAACGATATGGGCCGTCACACACGGCAAAAAAGCAGCAGGCACAAACCCAGTCCTCAACGAAACAGGTGTCAATGAAATTCTGCAACTGGCAAAAAAGTTGTCCATGGATTCGATCAAACAGATCATCATCGGCACCGGGGCGCGATTCATCCACACCTACAAAATCCTTTTGGCACAGGATGCGGGCAATGGAAATCTCCAAAACATCGATCCGAAATATTCCCCTCTCCTGGGATCTGCAGACAGCGGCGACAGAGGTGAAACAGGTTGGAATGTGCTCCTGACTGATGGAACAGCGGTCCCACTGGGTAACTACATTGGCCTCAACGGAACACCAGGGATTGATCTCTGGAAGTTCCTCAGGGAGCGCGTTGAAGATGGAGCACTCTTGGTCACCGGACGTGAACTCATCGGGACACTAATGGGATCAGTGGATGCTGGCAAATCAGCAACCGCATACCAAATCACCATCGGTGACGAACCTGGAGACTGCCACATCACCGAGGTTTCGTAGCATCAAATCATCCCGCCCCCCCACCTGCTTCCCTCGAAAGACGGAAGCGGGTTTTTATTTAATTATTTTTACCACACCAGTATTTGCATCCACCTCCACCACATCCCCGTCTTTCAATACCTTCGTCGCGATTTTTGTACCGATAACTGCAGGTAATTTTAACTCTCGAGATATAATGGCTGCATGACAAGTAATGCCGCCTTGATCTGTAATGATTGCGGCCGCCTTTTTCATTGCAGGTACAAATTCAGGTGTTGTTTGATTTGCTACAAGTATTGATCCGGATTTGAATTTTTTAATATCCTCAACAGTTCTTAAAACCTCAACAACACCTCTTACTATCCCACGAAATGCCACAGACCCTTTAATCTCTGTAACATTGCCCTCATCTTTAAAAAAATTTTTATCCCATGAAAGTTTTTTATATAACTCCGCATCAATGGTGAAGTAAGTTCCATTAGCAAAGATACTCAATACACCTTCTTTGGATCTTTTTTCTATTACATCCATATCAATTTTCTCACCTTCAAAAAGTGATATTACCTCTCGCGGAGTAAAATAAAAAATAAGGTGCGATTCAATAGCTTTTCTTTCTGCGACCTCTTCTATCAACTCATAAAACAATGTATTCATTCGAAGTACACGATCCTTTCTGTTATCCTGGAGATGTGTCATAACTTCAGATGTTCTAATCATTGATTTTAATGATTTCGAAATATCTAATTTCTTGTACAAAAATTCCTTTTCTTTGACATTTAAAACAACAGCATCTTTTTCTTTTTTTATTTTAGAAATTACAGAATCAGGAGATAAAATTTTTGATTCATTTTTTGCATCATTAAGTATATCTCTTGATTCCACCCTTTTAAATTCCTTATAGTTTGATCGAATCCAGTAATACCTCTTACTATATAGAGCGGACAGCTTTTCTGTTTTTGTTAAATCATTACACTGGATTGAGGAGACGATCTGTAGAAATAATACCTCAGCCTGGTTCACAAAAGACTGAAATGTTGGAAGCGTGAGCATAGCCAAAACATCAGCAGTCGCAGCACTTTTTAATTCCTTTTTAATTAATGCTTCGAGCCAATCCTCTTGTTCATCAGACAAAAACACATCGACGGCATAAGACCAGTTATTTATTGAGAGCAATCCATAATAGAGATCTTTAATGTTCTTAAGAAGCGTCCTATCGTTCATTATCTTAATTTTACCCTTCGCTATTTCGTCGCAAATTTTAACAAAATTTACATGATTCTTTTCACCAATAATCAATGCCTTTTTTGATAGACTACTATCAAGCATCGCCGCCTTAATCAGCTTTCTACGCTTTTTCACCAATTCAACACTATCCCAAAACCAATCAAAATGATCCTTGATCTTATAGTTGTTATAACAAAGACCATATTTCATTGCATACGGATTAACCTTTGCTTCTCCACCAATCGCTTCCCCTTGTAAACAAATACCAATAAAATAACCGCTGTAACTTTTATTATACCAATCCTTATTTTCTTCAATTCTTTTTATGATATTTGCTGGAATTTTCATAATAGATAATTATATTTTTCTTACAATCCCCTTCTCCGCATCTACCTCCACGAGATCGCCATCCTTCAAGACCTTCGTTGCGATCTTAGTGCCGATGATGCAAGGCTTTTTAAGTTCACGAGCCACTATTGCCGCATGACAAGTAAGCCCTCCTTCATCAGTGACTATAGCTCCGCATTTCTGCATAGCCAGCATCATATCAGGAGTAGTCATTGGTGAAACCAAAATTTGACCTTCCTTAATTTTGCTTGAATTTGCAATACTTTTGAGAATAAATACTTCTCCTTGAACTTTACCAAGAAAAGCCGATCTTCCCTTTATTATCTCTGTATTCGTTTTAAAAGTTTCAAATTGGTATGGCAAATCATCATACTTGCCAATAAAATTCCCGTTCTTCAAGACGACAAAACCTTTTTTTCTATTTTCTAATATTTCTTTTATAGGAATCTTGCTTACCTCTTTTTGCAAAACAGTATCCTCATATCCTTTTGTCTCTGGGTACAGATGTATAAGTGAGTTCCTCAAAAATTTTGATGTCTTAGCCCAAAATTCATCAGTCTTTCTAAATTCAGTCGCAATATCAATAAGTTTTTTTGGACTTTTTTTATTGAGAAGAGTGAAATAATAGAGAATATATCTTTCGACTTGCTTATTAAGTTTTTTGACAAATTCTTTCAATTCCTGAGAAGAGTCCGCGTGTTTTTGTTTCCAAAATTTCTCATAATAAGGAAGCTCGCTAATATATGTATCAAGATTTTTATTGAAAAAATTTACATCATTCTTATTTTTATCAAGAATGAGTAGAGAAAGTTCCTCTTCTAATTCCTTATGCTGCCATATCTCAATAGTTCCCTCACTCACAAAATCGATAACCATTGGATACGCAGACTTCTGACCCTTTAGCTTTTTATACAATGTTTCAAATCCAAAGATCCACGCCTGCTGAATAATAAGTCCCGTATCTCTTGTGTATGCTTTGTAGTACATAATTATTTATTTTTTATAATTTTCACCGTTCCCTTGTCCGCATCCACTTCAATAAGATCACCGTCTTTTATAGCCCTCGTAGCCACTTTGGTACCAACAATACAAGGAATTTTCATCTCGCGGGCAATTATAGCCGCATGGCATGTTAGCCCGCCTTCATCTGTCACAAGTGCCACAGCACCTTGGAGAAACGGAACCATTTGCGGACTAGTCATGCCTGCTATCAAAATATTTCCCTTTGGAACTTCAACTGTATCTATCCAGCTCAAATTTATTGTTGCCTTACCTGTAACACAACCCCTATAGGCAGTTATCCCTTTTATCTCACCCTTAAATTGTGGCTCGATTTTATTTTTCCATTTTTTATACATCTCGCCTTTCAAAATCTTAAGGTTTGTATTCTTTTTGGACAAGATGACCAACCCGCCAGTTCGATCTTTCAAAATTTTTTTATTTATTTTATTAGTTTTAAAAAACTCCTGGATATCATTATCATTCATCATCACAACTTCAGATAGAGGCAAACTCTTTGATTCAGAGATAAAGTGAAACATATAAAAAAGCTCCCGGAGGATAGGTTCAATATGTTCATGAAGAATAAACTTTTTGTGTCCAAGCTTAATAAGAAGTTTTACAAGATACTTTTCACTTGAAGAGAATTTTTTGGCGATACTAACATCATGTAAAACCTGATCTTGTGATAAACCATCTCGTTCACACAAACTTTCAACAGCTTTTGCAAGAGATTCAAGCGCCATAGGTTCCATCAAAAAATAAATCTTACCAAAATCTATGAATATTTTTCTTGCCTCTTTATAAAAAACACCCCAATCTTTTTCTTTCATGATAGGTTTAATTAAAAACTTTCTCATTTCAAGATCAAGCTTATCCATCTGCACGAAGGCTTTTCCCATTCTCTCTGGATTAAAATAAGTTTTCTTTCCATAATTATACTGTTCTTCAACGCCTTTTGAAGAACAGTATCCGGTCATTAAATCCCCTTCTTGAAAAAGAAGATACTCAAATTGTCCATAGCTTTTGTTTCCAGTCCAACAGAACTCAGTTACTACAAAAGGAAACGTCGATGCTTTAAAATGAAAATGGTATTCTGCTTTTGTTTTCAGTGTTTTTTGAATCTCCTTCAGGGGAGCACTATCAATCGGCTTAGAACTTAATGTAGTAATAGGTCGACTCTGTACAATATAAAACTTTTTATTTTCATACGCCCACTCAATATCACATGGGAATCCATAATGGTTTTCGATTTCTAATACCAGATCTCCAAGTTCTAATATTTCTTTACCCGATAGACATTGTTCATTCGCTTTTTTATTCTCAATCTCTTTCCATTCATTTGATCCAGTCTTTGATTTAAACAAGCCTCGAGATTTTTCTGCAATATTTGTATCCAAAATTTCTTTTGGTTTTTTGGTCACAACATATGAGTCTGGAGTCACTTGTCCTGATACAATCGCTTCTCCAAGCCCCCACGATCCTTCAATAATCATTTGGTTGTGATCTTCGGTCACAGGATGAACTGAGAATGCTATACCACTTTTTTCACTTTGAACCATTTTCTGTATTACAACTGCAACAGATATATGTGCATTATGGAGACCTTTTTCAAATCTATAAAATATTGCCCGAGGAGTAAAAAGCGATGCGAAACAGCGCTGAACATTTTGAATGAGATCTGTCTTTTTAGTATTCAAAAAACTATCGAGCTGCCCCGCCCACGCATGTTCTGCACCATCTTCTGCAGTCGCACTACTTCTTACAGCCACCCATTCTGCGTTTAATGTTTTATATGCATCAAATATTTCTTTCTCTAAAGTCTTTGGCATCGAAGCATTTTCAATGATATCTCGAATGACTTGAGACGCTCGTTCTACAGATTCCATTTCTTTATGATTTACTTTTTTGAGAGTTGCTTCGATTTCCGAAATAATATCCGTCTCACGAATGAAGTATTCGAAGGCATCTGAAAGTACTACAAATCCCGGAGGCACTGGTATGCCTACATTAGCCATTTCCCCTAAGGACGCACCTTTACCTCCAGCAATGTTTGCATCACCTCGTCCCAATTCTTTGAATACTTTTATATATTTCATTTAATCAATCTATTGAATATTTTAGATATTTATGACATAGTTATAGTCCCTATGCAACTGTTCCTCATGATTCCACCTGTGTTCCAAAGTACGGTTGGTAAGGAAGATTACATTGCCGGATTGTGTGTTATTGCGTTCATACTTCTATTCGGTCTCTGGCCGAAACGAAAGTCTCCGCATGACCACAAGGCATGATTCTTCCTTCCACTATCTACGGCTGCTTTAGAGAGATCTATCGCAGCCATTTTTTAATTTAAAAATTTAATCTGATTAAAAACTCATTCCTCCATGTCGCTGCACCTCAAATGTTTTTGACCTGATATCACTATCGATCGTTCGCGATTCTGATTCGAGTGTTCGAAGCTCTGCTTCCATACTTCGGATAAGACTCAAAGTTCGTGAATCTTGATGCCCAGTTCTTAGGTGAAGCAATTCTCTTCGTATTCGCTGAACATTCCCTTCAACCCTCTGCTTTTCGAGCCGCTTATGAGAAATTTCTTGCTTCATACGATCTGTTTCTCGCCCTTCCATCATTTTGTCGTGCGCTTTCTTCTCACTCATCATTCGTCCACGAGCATCATTAAATGCACTTGCACCTCCCGTCGTTACCTTCTTGAACATATCTCCTAAAGACATAATTTTTTTAAATTAATTAATAATATTCTATTAAAATTACTTATCTTTCCCCCATCTCCAGCGAGCCTTCTCTCCTTTTAAGATACAGATCACAATCAAGAAAAAAGTAAGTGCTGCAAATGGAAAAACAAAATTGACCAAGAGGTTTCCATCTCCGTCTGACATTACGCGAATATTCCAAGACAAACCAACAAGTGCCAAAACATAAAGAACCATTACACCCCATCCCTGCCAAGTATTTGGCGTCCATCCGTATCCATATCTTTTTGCTCTAAACCATAGTTTGTTATCCATATTTATCCTAGAAAATTTTACCTATTAAAAAGTCGGTTATTAATATTATACCTTATCTTAAATATGAATAATATAAGGATCTTTTGTGTACGATAGACTGTTTTAACCGACTTTTTGTTATGCAATATTCATCTTCTTGACCCAAGTTTACACAGTAGACCTAATTAAAGCACTTTAGATAGCATTTAGTTAAACCCATATTGCATAACGATAGGTAAAACTTTAGAGGATGAATTGTATCAAATTACAGAAGAGTCTCAATCCGCTTAAATTGAAGCTCTGACACGGGACTTATCGAAAGCCTTGAGCCTCTTTGTGCTACGACCATGTGTTTCAATACATCATCAGATTTAATTTCTTTGAGAGTGAGCGGGATCTTAAATTTCTCCACAAAAGCAAAATCAACACAATACCAAATTGGTTTTTCTTTTGTCGCTTTTGGATCATAGTGTTCATGTTTTTTGTCTTGTGCAGACATATCTGGATGTACTTTAGACACAACCTTTGCAAGACCATAGATGCCGGTTGGATTTTTGTCATTACCGTTTGAATGATGAAAAAGTGCAAGATCCCCCACGTGCATTCCATTCATCATAAAATTTCTCGCTTGGTAATTACGCACACCTTCCCAGGCAATTTTCTTGTCGCGTTTTAGGTCATCTATCGAATAGCACTCTCCTTCACTTTTTATTAACCAGTAGTTCATAAAGAAAGTATGAAGGATTATGTGCCAAGTATCAAGCTGAAGCCAAAATATTTACAAAACACACTTTTAATGTTTAAATGAATGGATATGGAAGAATTCAAAAAATATGCGGAAAAAGAAGGGATCAAAATCACTGATAAAACGATTGCGGACTTGGAGCTCTACCTCAAGGAGCTTTTGGAATGGAACGAGAAATTCAATCTCACAGGCATTACAGAGCCTCAAGACATATGGCACAAGCATTTTATGGATTCCCTGACAGTCTTTAAATCAATTCCCGAAAAGGCGATCAAGATCATTGATATTGGGACAGGTGCAGGATTACCTGGCCTTGTGATCCAGATCTTGAATCCCCGACTCCATGTGACACTTATGGACGCCACAGGCAAAAAGGTGGAGTTCTTGAAGCACATGGTGAAGATTTTAGAACTCAAAAATACTATCGCGATCCAGAATCGTGCAGAAATATTGGGACATAATCCTAGTTATAGAGAGAGTTTTGATGTGGCTCTTTCACGAGCAGTTGCGCTCCTCCCTACACTCCTTGAATATGTATTGCCTTTTGTAAAAGTGGGTGGGATATTTATCGCACAAAAGAAAGATGGTCTTGAGGAAATCGAAACTTCAGCGGAAGCAATCAAAACACTCGGAGGAAATATAAAAGAAAAAATAAAAATAGATTCAGAGATCCTTCTTGAACGTCAACTCATACTCATAGAAAAGATAAAGGGAACTCCAAAAGAGTATCCACGCGCAGAAGGTCTGGCAAAAAAAAGACCTCTTTAGAATTATTTTGAACTTGATTTAGTTGAGGATTTCTTTGGGTCGGAAGTGTAATCACACTTTGATTTATCCCAGAGTCCCAAGCCTTTTTCTCGTGCATCTTTTTCTGCACCCTTAAACTCTGTCTGAAATTCATATGGAATATTATAGGTGTATTCGAATGCGTATCCGTCCTCAATCATTTTCTGATTAAGGAGTATTCCATCAGTGAGATATACATATGCAAGGAGTCTATGATATTTATCTCGTTCACCCTGGGTTGGATCTTTGACCACGAGGACTTCTTTGCCTTCCGCGATCTCTTTCATTCTTGTTGAGGCTTCTTTTCCAAAACATTCTACCGTTGTCCGTGGATCAACTGACTCTGGAGTATTGATCCCGATCAAACGAACCGTGTCTTCCGTGCCTCCTGTCTTGATCTTCAAAGTATCTCCATCAACCACCCGAGAGACCACTACCCTTTCCATATTGTTTTCTGCAGTAGGCGTGGATGCAGCATCTGTCACATCCACCGCCTTTGGTTCAACATATTTCTTTGAGATAACAAAAGTTGCAGCCAAAATAACAAGTACTCCGCAGATAAATATTAAAATATACTTTAGTCGAGGTGACATATAAGAGATATGATACCAAATTTTAATAAACTGTCATCGTAGTATATAATTTGGGAATGAATCAAACACAAATAGACGAAATAAAATCAATTATTAAAGGCGATGTGGATCAAACTGATGAGATGCTTCAAGCTCGATCAAACGATGCAAGTCTTTTTGAAATAAGACCAACTCTTGTGATCTTTCCAAAAGATACCGAGGATGTGAAAGCAATTATCAAATATGTAAACGAACATAAAGAGACTGATCCAACTCTTTCTATCACTGCTCGAAGTGCAGGAACAGATATGTCAGGCGGCTCGATCAACAATTCGATCATTCTCGATTTTACAAAATACATGAATCGGATCATTGCCGTGGATCTTGTACGTGCAATAGTAGAACCTGGGTGTTTCTACCGCGACATGGAGAAAGCGACTCTCGCCAAGGGACGAATTATGCCCGCATATACCGCCTCAAAAGAGATCTGCGCAGTTGGAGGAATGATAGCCAACAACTCAGGTGGAGAAAAAGCGATCAAATACGGAAAGGTGGAAAATTTTATCGAAAAACTCAAAGTGGTTTTCATCGATGGTAATGAATACGAGATAAAGCCGCTTACGCATATCGAACTTATGCAAAAGACAGTTGAAAATTCCTTTGAAGGCCGAATGTACAAACAGCTTTACGATCTTATACTCGAACATAGAAAAGAGATCTTCGAAGCAAAACCTGCTGTTTCTAAAAACTCAGCCGGATATTATCTCTGGAACGTTGTTGATGACCACGAAGGATTTGATCTCTGTCAGCTTATTTGTGGAAGCCAAGGAACACTTGGGATCGTGACGGAGATTACTTGGAAGCTTGTTCCAGTTGAGCCATATGCAAACCTTCTTGCGGTATTTATGCCGGATATTACACAGCTCAGCAACATCGTAAACGAGATACTCCCTTTCAAGCCAGATAGCCTCGAAACATACGATGACTACAGTATGGAATTAGCAGTAAAGTTCTTCTTTGATTTCTTCAAATCTCTTGGATTTTGGGGAGCAATAAAGCTTGGATTTAAATTTATTCCTGAGGCGATGATGATAATCACAAGAGGCGTACCGAAACTTATCCTTCTTGTTGAAGTCACAGGTCAAGATCAGAAAGATGTCAAAGACAGGCTCATCACAATACAAGAAAAAATAAGACATTTTGGCTATAAAATGCATATTGCAAAAGATGAAGGTGAAGCAGATAAATACTGGAGAATCCGTCGTGAAAGTTTTAATATGCTCCGAAAGCATGTACATAACCAAAGAACCGCACCATTCATCGACGACATCATCGTAAAACCAGAATATCTTCCAGAGTTCCTTCCGAAGGTCAAAGCGCTGATTGATGCGTACAAACTCACCTATACAATCGCAGGACATGCAGGTAACGGCAACTTCCATATCATTCCGCTTATGGATCTCGACTCCCCTTTCTCTTCTGACACGATCCTCGAGCTTTCTAAAAAGGTATATGATCTCGTGCATGAATATCATGGATCGATCACCGCAGAACACAATGATGGAATCATTCGAACACCGTATTTAAAGCAGATGTATGGAGAAAAAATGGTAGAAGTCTTTGAAAAGACCAAACAAATTTTTGACCCTCAAAACATATTCAATCCTGGAAAGAAAGTAGGTGGAACATTTGAAGATATAAAGAAATACATTAAGAAAAAGAATTAATAAAAAGAGCCGCACCCTTTGGGTGCGGCTCTTTTTATTTTATAGATGTATCTTAGGAACACTGATCTTAATACCAGTATTTGTCTCTACATGAACGCCCGGAATATTGATACTATTTTGATGATTTGATCCTGTATTTGTATTTGAATTTGTTTGAGCAGCATCTGCTTTCTTAAGTACTGGATCGCCTTTATATTGGGTCCAGAAATTTAGCGAACCGTCAGTATCAACCGTAGACGATGTGGAAGTTGGGCTCGTAGAAGCAACACTCAATTCTATTGTACTTGTCCCTTTATTCTCTGAAGCAGCCTCTTTTGGTCTCGCGAACACTTGTCTCAACACAGGTCTCTTGATATCTTTTTTGACATCGTTATCATGAGAGTCCGCTAGTGGATTGAAAAGCTGATCGAATCGAGCGATTACTTTATCTATTGCTTCTGGTAAAGTTGAAGAAGATGTTTGTTTATTGTCGAGACGAAGGTCACCAATGATCTTTCGATGTTTTCCGAGATCAATTCTGAATCTTGAAGCTTCTTCATCGCTTGAACCCTTATCATCTTTTTTCATATGTTCAAGTGAGACGTTAGCCTGCACAGAATCTTCCTCAAACGACTGCGCAAGATTGGTTTCTGTCTTTTGGTCGAGCTTTCCTTGTGTATACAATTCTTCAGCCTCTTCTAGTCGAGTATTGGCATTTGTAGTCAACATTTGAACCTTTTCTTTTTGATCTGTCGCAAAAGCCAAACTAACTTTTTCATTTAGAATCTTGACTGGATATAAAAGGCTTCCAGGTAAAGCCCCGCTAGAAGCAAAACTGATTCCACCTGTAAGCACGAGCAAAAGTAATAGTGCCGACGGCACCATAAATTTTTTATTGGAAAAATAATTACCCACCCATTCACTATACGAGATTCGTTTGTGCATATTGAAACCACCACTCCCTTCTATGAGGGGGTGGCTTTCCATATGCTCCAAAAGAGAAGCTTTTATACTATCATTCTCTTTACTAGAAAGAGAAACATCTTTTGCTTGTTTAATTATATTCTTGAACCGGCTCGTCATGATTAAAAAGTTTTTTTATTTTTTTAATTGCTCTGTGATATCTCACCGCTACCGTATTTTCAGGTTCGCCAGTGAGCTCTGATATTTCTCTGAAACTTAATTCCTGAACACACCTCATTACTATAACACTTTTAAATTCTTCCGGGATCTTATCGAGGAGCCGGAAAGCAAGGAGGCTCTCTGAATGCTCTTCTATAGAAACTTCGACAGGAGCTGGAGGATCAAAATTCTCGTCTTCGCTTAGAGCATCAAGTGATACTGACTTTTTCTTACGATAATAATCGATTATCAAATTCTTCATAGTTTGATAGAAGAACGCCTTTAGATTCAAAATCTGGCCTCCTCCTACAACATAATTCCAAGTCTTTGTGAAAGTGTCTTGTAACACGTCTTTAGCAACTTCCCTGTCTCTAATATTAAAAAGACAGTGTCGAAAGAGGGCGTCGGCATTTTCTTCGTAGGCTTTTATAAAGTTGTTCTTTTGTTCTTCCATGGTTGTTGACGATTAGGAGTAATATTTATGACATAAAATCACAATACAACATTTGAACCCAATTGGGGATGTTTATTATATAAATCGAGGAGTATTTGTAAAGAAAGTTATCCACCTTCCGTCTCCTATCATGTAAGTACAGTTAAGGAGGCTCTGTTTTATCTATAAACTCCTTTATTAGACTTAATTTAAATTTATATGAATAACGTAAAATATCACCTTAAAATAATCCTTCATAAGACCTTAAAAATCGGAGAAATAGGATTATTTGCTCTGGTTATGGTAATTGGTTGCATACCTGCATAAAATAAAAAGCACCGCAGCGTAGCTGCGGTGCTTTTTATTTTTTTTGCTTTAGTCTATGAATGTAAGCGCCTTTCCTTTCGCACCTCCTCGTCCTGTTCGTCCTATTCGGTGAACATAGTCTTCGTAAGTTTCCGGGAGATCAAAATTGATCACGTGGGTCACATTTGGAATATCAAGCCCTCTTGCTGCAACATCAGTCGCAACCAAGATCTGAACACTGCTATCCTTGAATGCTTTAAGAGCTCGCTGTCGTCTTCCGTGATTCTTATCACCGTGAATAGACTCAGCCTTAAATCCTTTTTGAATAAGAGTATCCATGAGTTTTTCAACTCCATGCTTTGTTCGTCCAAAGATAAGCACCTTTGAAAAATCCTTGCCGTTCAAAAGATCATGCAATACCTCAAGCTTGTTCTGATCTCGTTCTACTCGAACAACATCCTGATCAACTGATTTTGATGTGTCTCCAGTCTTTACAGAGATACTGATCGGATTCTTCAAGAAATCCTTGATCAAAACTTCAATATCTCGTGACATTGTCGCAGAGAAAAAGAGTGTATGTCTTTCAGCTGGCATAAGTCCCATCACATATTTCATATCTGCAATGAATCCCATATCAAGCATTCGGTCAGCTTCGTCGAGAACAACTGTTGCGAATTCTCCGAAGTTGATACTTCGTCTTCGCTCAAGGTCTTTGAGTCGTCCTGGAGTTCCGATGATAAAGTTGTTGTGATATCGGAGATCTCGCATTTGCATGCTGATCGGCGCACCACCAACAGCACAGACAGAATAGATCTTCATTCCTGGTGTAAGCTCTTTGAGTTCTTGATCGATCTGGATCGCAAGCTCTCGAGTAGGAACCATAATGAGACAATTCTGCTTTGGATCCATGATCACTTTGTTAATGAGTGGAATAAGGAACGCAGCAGTCTTACCTGTTCCTGTGTTTGCAATACCGACAACATCCTGACCTTTGAGTACATAAGGAATAGCCTTATCCTGAATAGGAGTTGGAGTTGTGTACCCTTTTTTGAGAACATTCGCTTTTAGTTTTTCTTCAATATTGAAATCAGCAAAGAGATGCTCTGGCTTGAAGACTTCTTGTACTTCAGTCACAACAGCTTTGTTGATGAATCGTGAGATGTCGATTCGAGGTCCTTTTGATCGGAATCCTCCTCGTCCTCCGCCACGACTTCCGCCACGGAATCCTCCGCTTTGAGGTCGTCCATAAGCGCCACGACTTCCGTCGCTTCGATTTTCACTTGAACCTCCACTAAAACCACCTGATCTTGGAGCAAATCCTCCAGATGCTGGCGCTCTCTGACTTGTAAATCCACCGGCACGAGGACTTGGACTTCTTTGTCCAAATCCTCTAGCACCTGCTCCTCTTGGAGCTCCTCCTGTTTTGTTATACATAAACAATATAAGGGATATTAATCCCTGATTAGAAAAGCAAAAATATTAAAATGTGAATTTAATTCACAGCTTTTGCTTTATTTAGACCCTAGCTATAATTTAATTTGGGTCACCAAGCGTTCGAATGCTTTGGAAATGACTCCCAAAGTTGCATTCGATTGAATGATTTAGATGAGATTCACTTAAAATACAGTATATATTATCTAATTATTTTGTCAAGGATTATGATTGACTTTCAACATAATTTGTGACATTATTCAGCCACGAAAGCTCTTTAAAAGATTGATTTTGGTTGTGAAGTTTAGCGTGTTTACATACTCTAAACTTCACAACCAATCCTAAAAACATGAACATTCACGAACTCACAGCAGCCCTCCTCATACAAGTCACAATACAACCATCAACAATGATTGAAATTGGATACTTCGGAGTAACGCTTACAGGAACACCTGTAGCCGTAGGCACCGGCGACCCCTATAGAACATGGGCAAGCACTAGTCTCCAGGCGACCTCCGATTATTACAAAAAAATGCTCGCCAGACATCTTGGACAATTAGCTGTGTTTAAAGAACCGGTTACAACAAAGATTATGGTTAACGGTCAACTTTATTGCCATGAGTGGATGTTTGTGTAAACCACAACAATCAATCTCAACCTTCTCTCCGCACCTGAACAGCCAAGTCAGGTGCGGCAAAGTTTTTTATAACCTAAAGTGAAAATATAATTTGTATAATGAATCAAAACGAAAATAAAACTAAATCAAAGATCTGGGATGTCGTCGTTATCGGTGGCGGACCCGCTGGAATGATGTCAGCCATACAAGCCAAGAAAAAAGGTCTTGATGTTTTACTTCTCGAAAAGAATTCTAGACTCGGTGAAAAGCTCCTCATCACAGGCGGAGGCAGATGCAATGTGACAAATGAAGAATACGACAACAAAAAAATTCTCGCCAAATTCAAAGGTGCTGAAAACTTCCTCTACTCACCTTTTTCACAATTCGCTGTTAAAGATGCGCTCGAATTCTTCCACTTACGAAAAATGCCTACCAAAACAGAAGCACTCCAAAGAGTATTCCCTGCGACCAATAGAGCAGAGTCGGTCTGGTCTGTTCTTGTTGAGGAACTCAAAAAGAGTAAGGTCGAAATACTTTACGATTCCGAGGTTCAAGGTTTTATAAAAGTAGATGGCCAAATAACGGGAGTCAAAATGCGAGAAGATAATATTATTTATGCAAAAAACTTTATTCTCGCAACAGGGGGCAAATCTCGCCCAGAGACCGGGTCTACTGGCGATGGCTTCAAATGGCTTAAAGCCATCGGACACAAGGTCACAGAGCCGACAGCCTCGCTTGTGCCCGTTGCTATTAGAGATAATAAAGAAAACAATTGGTTTAAGGCCCTTCAAGGTATTACACTTCCTGAAGTAAAGATCACCACAGTTCAATTCGAAAAGAAACAAAAAGTATCGAAAGGAAAGATCCTCTTTACCCACTTTGGAGTAACAGGTCCGACGATCCTCAATATGAGCAAAAGCATCGGAGAACTTCTCTCATATGGAGATGTGTTCATTGTGCTCGATCTACTTCCCTCTCTTGATCATGGAATGCTCAACAAAAAGCTTCAAGAAATATTTGCTCGTGAACACAATAAGAAAATTAAGAACTCTCTTGATGAATTATTTGTAAGTGCGCTCGCTCCAATTGTCTTAGAAAAAGCAGGAATAGATATCGATAAGAAATGTAATAGTGTTACCTTTGATGAACGAATGAAACTGATCGAAGTAGCAAAAAATATGAAGATGGAGGTTCTAGAACTTCTTGGAACTGACAAAGCAATTATCACTTCAGGAGGTGTAGATCTCAAAGAAGTTGATACCAAGACAATGCAGTCAAAACTCTTTCCAAACCTTTTTCTTGTTGGTGATGTCTTAGACATTGATCGCCCTTCTGGTGGCTATTCGCTTCAGCTTTGCTGGACCACAGGATTTGTGGCAGGTGATAATATAAAGAAAATTTAAAACACGACACCTAAGTGTCGTGTTTTTTATTAATCCCTTATTCAATTATTTGTAACAACTACCGTTGAAGTAACGCTCGCGCTTGCTCCCCCTGAATTTGTTACAACAAATCGAGGAGTGTACGTACCTGGAGAACTGTATGCGTGAGTAAATGTAGTTGATTGGAATTGTGTTGAAGACTGTGTAGCAGCTGCTGCACTAGGGTTGTAAACCTCATCACCCCACACAACAGAATAATTATATGTCCCTATTGCTTGAGCAGCCATGTGTATTGTCCACGATCCTGACTGACCCACTTTCAAACCATTTGGCGCATCAGTACCAATGATTTGCGGACCATTACTTGTATCACTTGTAACGGTAAATATTTTACTATTACTCTCTGGAGTATCATCATTCTTTATGGAAACATCATAATCTCCAGGAGACACTTGCCGAGCAAGCATTGAACAAAACATATTTGGAGCGCAATAATTTCCTATAAATTTAGGAATTGTAAATGTAATTTGTGTACCATTTGCTGTCACCATAGAAGTATTTATCCCACCACTACCAAACTTAATGATATTACTATTTGCAAAACCACTTCCTAAAATTGTTACTACAGTACCCGATGAGCCTTTCGTGGGAGTTATCGAATCAATATGTGGGGTCAAAGCTGTTACTGTGCCACAAGAGACTCGAGCTATCTCGGCACGAGTCAAAGGTCCCACAGATCCAAGTATAGTAATACCATGATCTCTTTGAAAATTACGTACCGCACCCATAGTTACCTGCCCAAAGTATCCCGAAGGAGCAACACTGAAATAGCCTGTTTGTGACAAATACAACTGCAATTTAGTCACCTCATTTCCTGAAAGACCAAGAGAAAGATTCTTTGAAATTTGGACACATGATGTCGAAGGAGCGACAATATTGTCAGCATGCGCCGTAAGAAAGGTAGACATCGCAAAAAGAAAAGCGCTTAAAAAAGTGGTGATTTTGTTGATTTCCATATAATAATTAGATATTTATTAATTACCTAATATAGAAGACGTATTCTAGAAGTTTTGGTGACAAAACAAATAATTAAGCCGATTACAAAAGCCTTTCATTCTCAAGATACTGAATAAAGCTTTGAACATCTGTATAAACAAAGCTTTTGATACCTAACTGTTCTGCCGCTTCCACATTATGAATATTATCGTCTACAAAGATTGCCTCTTCAGGTTTTGAATCAATGAAATCAAGCGTATATAGATAGATTTCAGGGTCTGGTTTTAACATCTTTACTTCTGATGAAATAACTATTTTGTCGAATAACTCTTTGAATTCGGGATAGTCCTTATACACCTTTCTGTTAAAGATCGAATTATTTGCATTTGAAAGCAATGCAATTTTATATCCTTTTGATTTAAGTTTCTGTGCAACTTCAACCAATTGTCTGTCTAATATACAAAACTGATCGATCTCATCTAATATTTCTTGCTTCGTAGACTTGATCCAAGGATGGCTTAAAAGATAATCTAAAAAAGCATCCTCAGATAAATTACCGAGATCACTTTCTCTCACAATATTCACGAAGTCAGGATCAGAATGTCCTGTATTTGAAATATTTTTTGCATACCATGCCGAAAGAGGTGGGGTAAGAAATACTTTAAAGCAGTCAAATATAAAAGTTGTAATATTCTTATCCATATTAGATTGCGTCTGAATATACAAACACCTCAGGAATTTCTTTTAAGATATTGGCAGGCTTTTCTTTTAGCGACGCTTTGCTTTCTTTGAGTTCTGCAGTAACATCTTTTTTTGATTCTCCAAATATAAAAACATAAGCTTTTTGAATCTTTCGAATTGCAGCAAAAGACAATGTTATTCTTTTGAATGGTTCTGAGATATAGCCGGATACAAGATTTGTTTCATCTGTCGCAAGACTCCCCGGCAAGATCCCGGCAATATGCAGATCAGATCCAATACCAAATTGTGAAATGATTCCTTCATGATCTCTAAAAGCGTTTGAGAGATTGTTTTCAAAATCATTTACAGTTTGTTCAAAACTTTGACCCGTTACGACACGAATTGCATTTAAGGCTTCAAAATCAAATCCTGCGTCCGTAAGTTTTTTCCAGCTTGAATCAGCATGTCCAATTTCGCCGTATCGCTCGTCAGTCAAAGTCACCGTGATCTTTTTAAGATCAAGGTTTGTTGCTTTAAGAATATTTAATGTTTCAATGCAAGATGGAATACTTGATCCACCCGTAAGAAACCAGAGAACTTTTTTACCATGATTTAATTCAAGAGTAATAGCATTCGCCAAATCTTCTGATCCTTTTTTGTAATTTTCTGATTTTATATATTCCATATTATCTCTATTTGTAATTTTCTACACGACCGTGTAGAAAATTACACATCATAATTATTAACTTTTTATTTATTTTTTGTCACTCCATGACCTCCAAACTGCTTCCGAAGAAGTGAAACGATCTTGTTTGAGAACTTGTCCTGGTTTTTTGGATCGCTAGATTCTTTACGTACATTAAGTGCATCTTCAATCACTCGCACATCTACTCCGAATTCCTTTCCAGCGTTCACTGTCCACGCACCCTCGCCTGTCGCATTTATGAAACCATTGGTCTTTTTAAGATCTTCTGTTTCAAAGATATTTCGACAAAGATCAATGAGCCAGCTTCGAACAACAGATCCTTGCTGATACACTCTTGTGACATCTTTGAGATTAAGCTTAAATGGACTCGCATTTAATACCGCATACCCTTCTCCGATCGCTTCCATCATTCCATATTCGATCCCATTGTGCACCATCTTTGTGAAGTGTCCTGCACCTGATTTGCCCAAGTATGCATAGTTATCTCCAGATGAGAGAGTCTTAAATATCGGTTCTACAATATTCCACTTCTGCTTTGGTCCACCTATCATAAGTGCAAATCCATTCTTCTCTCCCCAGACCCCACCTGATGTTCCAGAGTCAAAATAATAGACACCTTTCTTTGCAAGCTTTTCCCCTCGAGCAATCGTTTCTTTATAAAAAGAATTTCCTCCATCAATCACAATATCTCCTTTCTTGAGATATTTCCCAATTCCGTTTTCCCCAAAAATAAATTCATCGACTGTATCATGAGGAATCATAATCCAATACACACTTTTTTCTGCACGAGACTTAAACATTACTTCCTCAAGATTGGTTGTCCCGAAAATCTTGTTCTTTTTAATTTCCTTTATTTTATCTTCGCCACGATTCCAAGTAAGAACTTTAAATTTGTTTTTATGAAGTCGTCTTGCAATCTGCGCACCCATCTTTCCTAATCCAAAAATTGTAACTGTTGGTTTCATCTCTATTATTTATGATTAATTTGTAAACTGGGGCCCATTGCCTTTCTTATAAAATACCAAAGGCGTATTGCTCATATTTTCTCTCACCTCGTCTGCTAAACGCCAAAGTGCCAATATCTCGTTCTTTCCGACAAAAGTATCCTTATCGCCTTTGAGAGCAGCTTCAATGACAGTCTCGTACGCATTGTAGTGCTTTGGGATATCAATATTGAATACAAAGTTTTCTCCGTCATTAAAATTTATTTCCAACTCCTCTTTTCTCTCTTCTTTTTCAAGTGCTTTACCAGCTTCAAGCACAATCTCGATACCATCAAATTTTGGGAGATTACTTTGAAGCCCAAATCTAAAATAGGTTTCAGTTGTCGATTCTGGAGCAACACCTTTCTCTTCTTTGTATCCTTCATACTGTGCGCGAATAAGACTCCTTTGTGTAAATGAGAGACGTCCTATGACATCTTTTCGAGCATCACTTTGATCTTCTGTAAGTTCCATAAGAAGTGTCGCGACAAGCTCGAGCGCATGATTTTGTCCCACGTCAATAAATGCCCCCACCTTGTCATAAAATTCTCCACGCCCTTGGATATCAATAACCTCTCGAAGTCGACAAACTATTCTTGAAACATGTTCAGTATTTAATTTTGATTCAAACACTGGATCAGTTTTTCTTTTTTCTACGATCGCCTTGAGACCTTTTTTGCCGAGGTAATGATCAATACGCAAAATATCATTTTCTCCAAAATAATTCTCAATCAGATTTTCAAGCGATTCTGCAGATTCAACACTATTTCCAAAAGGCTTTTCGATGAGAAGTTTTCCTTTGTGTTCAGCGCTCCCAAGACCTTTAATGATGCTTGAGTAAGCATCTGGCAAGACAGCAAGATGATAGAACACTTCTCCTGTACCAATCTTTAATTTAAGCTTTTCAAAGGATACCGGATCATCGAAAGTTCCGTTTACAAATGTAATACGGTCCAAAAATGAAGCGACAACTTTTTCATCGAATTTTGAAAGTGCAGGCTTTATAAAATCCCTATATTCTTTATCTCCCCATTCTCTTCTGCCGAAGGTAATAATTTTTGAATCACGGGCCAAAACACTTTGCTCAAATAATGAGCAAAGTGCTGGAATAATTTTTATTTGCGCCAAGTTGCCCGTGGCACCAAATAAAACATAAGTAATTTTATCTTGACCCTCTAACATTATTTAGTATCTCCTTTTATCATTTTGACCGCCTCAGCAACCGTTGTCATGAACTGCGCAGGGAAAATAATTGTTGAGTTCTTCTCAACACTTATCTCAGACATTGTCTGAAGTGTTCGAAGCTGTAGCGCTACTGGATGTGCTGCAATAATATCTGCTGCTTCTCCAAGCTTTACCGCCGCCTGGAATTCTCCTTCCGCTGCCACAATCTTTGCTCTCCTCTCTCTTTCCGCCTCTGCTTCTTTTGCCATTGCTCGCTGCATGTTATCAGGAAGAGAAATATCTTTGATCTCAACCGCAGTTACCTGAACTCCCCATGGTTCTGTATGAGAATCAATTACGTCTTTGATTTTTGAATTAATATCAAGTGTTTGCGAAAGAATTTCATCGAGCTTGAATTGTCCGATCACATTTCGTACGGTTGTCTGACTGATCTGGTTGACCGCATTATACACATCCTCGATTGCCACAACAGATTTCTCTGCATCAACTATTTTATAATATGCAACAGCTGCAATATCAATAGACACGTTATCTTTTGTAATAATCTTCTGTGATGGAATATTCATTGTGATCGTTCGTAGCGCCACCTTTGTCATCTGTTCGAGAATTGGAACAAGAATAATGAGCCCAGGACCTCGCACCCCTGTACATTTACCCAAAAAGAAAATGACACCTCTATCATATTCTTTAACCACCCGAAGTGAGAGTGATAACAAAACTACAAATACTGCAATACCGATATATAAAATCATATATTTATACTAATTTATTAAGTGGATAAATTATAGCATAATTCAAAATGCACCGCGGCCACGGGCAACGGTGCATTTTGATAGAAGTGACAGCACTAATCCGTAATTTTTGTAACCACACTCTCGGAATGCCCATTTCCTTGTACATCCAAATCCTCAATAAGTTCCGCATAAGGAAATCTTTTAGACCATTCTACAAGCTCTTCTTTTCGAGCCCCGTTTGCATAAGCGAGACCAATCCATTTTGCTGTTATTTCTGGATCTTCATTTTGACCTATCTTAGCCATAAAAGGGCAACTATCCAAAAGAGCAGGTTCATTAAATCCATATCTTGATTTGCAGACTATTTCACCATCAACTCCTTCATTATATTCTCGATTCCAACTCCACCCTTCCGCATCAATTTTAAAATCAGGATGTAAATCATGCGTTGGTAACGCTTCTGGTTTAATCCAATCTTGTAGCCATTTCATATGGAAGAAATTATAACATAAAAGCAAAATGTACTGCGACAAAGTAGCAGCGCATTTTGCTTAAGTGCCACTCATCCCAAAATCGTCACAAATATTTTTCTGTTGAAAAATTTCGCGACCCCGTCTCACTCGCCTCCGCTCGTTGCGACCGTAATTTCGGGCCCCAACCCGAAATTACCCCCACTCTATAGTAGACGGAGGCTTATCTGAAATACGGTATGTAACCGCACCTACCGCTCGAACTTCGTTTGTAATTCTTTGAGAAACTTTGCGTAAAAATTCATAAGGCAATTCTGCAAATTGTGCAGTAAATCCATTTACACTCCATACAGCCCAAAGCGCCACTACAACACCTTGCGACGCATCATCACCTTTAGTACAAGTAATCATCGAATTAGTCACAACTGCCCCAGCCTGCCAGACTGTTTCATATAATTTCGCTTTTCGAAGTTCTTCAACATAGATACCATCAATTTGCCGTGCGATAACTAAATTTTCTTTTGTAACCTCCCCTTCAATTCGAACAACAAGCCCAGGGCCTGGAAATGGATGCCGAACAAGGAGCTCCTCTTTGACTCCGATCGCTCTTCCAATATCTCTTGCCCCATCTTTGACACAATCAGCGAGAGGCATTAATTCTGGAACAGAAAATTGAAGATTTGTATTGTGATGAAGCTTGATCTGCGCTCGTCTTGCACCGTCGTGTCCCACTCCACTTTCTGAGAGATCGGTATAGAGAGTTCCTTGTGCAATAAATGATGCATCAAATTCTTTTATCTCTTGTTCCAAAACTTCCTTATACACCTCTCTCATCGCCAATCTTTTTTCTGGCATTGTAACCTTTCCTTTGAGTACCTCAAGGAATTGGTTCGTAGCATCAATTATCTTTACTTGGAGCCACGATTCATTTCCAAAATTGTCCATTACAGTCTTTTCATCATCAGGCCTGTCAATTCCTTTTATATATATTGCCATTACACGCCCACTCATTTCTCCCAACGCGTTACGGATAAGTCCTGCTACCACCGAAGAATCACATCCTCCCGAAAGCGCGATCAGCACTTTTTTATCCCCCACAATTTCTTTTATTTCTTTTATTTTTTTCTCTGCAATGTTCTCCGCAGGAAACCTATCCACCGCTTTACAGATCTCAAAGCAAAAATTCTCAAATATCTTTATTCCATTTTCACTCTCAGTTGTTTCCGGATGAAACTGCACACCATAGAGATGTTTATATTTTCCAGCAGAGATCGGCGCATCATCTGTAGTTCCCAATACTTCGAATTTCTCATAAGGTTCAATTCTATCCCCGTGGCTTTCAAGCACCCTCGTTGTATTTCCAAATCCTTTAAAGAGCGAATCGTTGTTTTGGATATGGAGCGTATGCACACCGAATTCTCTTTTGTTGGCACCCAAAACTTTCGCTCCAATATAATGAGCCCATAATTGAAACCCGAGACAAACACCAAGTGTTGGAATTCCTAGATCAAAGATCTTTGTATCGAACGGCACACCTTCATCATACACAGAGGCTGGACCTCCAGAAAGAATTATTCCTGTTGGATTAATTTTTTTAATATCATCACTAGTCACAGACCGTGGATCTGCCACAAGACAAAATACCCCAAGTTTTTCAAAGGCAAGCTTTATGAGATGATCAAACTGGCTGCCGAGCGCAAAAAGAATGAATAACTCATTCGTATTCCGAATTTTTTTCTCCTCGTCAATCTGTCGTATTGATTCTTCGTTCGAATTTTTGAGTATTGTAAGCATTTACCCTAGAAAATTTTATCTATTAAAAAAGTTGGAGAGGTTTTTGTTTATAAACTTTCTACCCCATTGCGTTTTTAGGTACTTCTCACGCATAAACGCATCCTCAGGATCAAGGTATGCTTCATAGTGAATTAGTATAAGGGGTGTACGACTCTTTGTCGATTCAACTTTTTTCTTGTTATGCAATATAAGGCGTGACTTGATATCTCCTGTACATCCGATATATAAATCTAAGTCTTTTTTACTCTGTAAAATATAGACATATTGCATAACGATAGATAAAACTTTAGAGGGTTATTTTAGATTTATATACAAAAGATTAACAGACAGTATATGTATGGTCAATGTGTTGCTTTTGGTTAAAATTGTTATAATGACATTATGATAAAAGATGAATTTTTCAATAAAATGGAAGCTTTGGGATTGGCCCTCACTTTCGACGATGTTCGATTAAAATCAAGCTATTCTGAGACAGACCCGACAAAAGCTTCCGTTGAAACCCTCTTCTCAAAGCGAGTACCTTTGAAGTACCCGATCGTGAGCGCTGCAATGGATACGATCACTGAGGCACCAATGGCTATCGCCATGGCAAAACTCGGAGGACTTGGGATCATCCATCGAGGGCTCGATCCTGAAACACAGGCCCACCATGTCAAAAAAGTAAAACTTCATTTGAACGGCCTTATAGAGATCCCAATTACTACAAATCCCGAACAAATAGTTCAAGAAATCCTCAACAAGTGTGAAGAGAAGAATTATTCATTCCAAAGCTTCCCCGTTGTAGACATTGAGAACAAACTGATCGGAATCATTACAAAAAATGATTTTGAAATGTGTACAGATAATACTCTAAAAATCAAAGACGTAATGACGACAATTCCACAAATGATTACAGCGCCAAAAGGCACCACACTCGAAGAAGCATATAAGATTATTTTGAATTCAAAGAAAAAAGCGCTGCCACTTATTGACGAAAATCAAAAGCTTGCTGGCATGTATGTCTTTTCTGATCTTGTCCGACTCTTGAATGTCAGTTCAAATTCTTTCAATATAGATGCAAAAGGACATCTTCGCGTAGGTGCTGCGGTTGGCGTTGGAGCTGATGCGATGCTTCGAGCGAAGCTGCTCTCAGAGGCAGGAGTGGATGTAATGGTCATCGATACTGCTCACGGCGATTCAAAAAATGTCATCGATACTTTAAAGGAACTTAAACAAAACTATCCGCATATCGATGTTGTTGCAGGCAATGTCTCAGAAGGAGCATCAGCAAAACGACTTGTTGATGCAGGTGCTGACGGCGTTAAAGTTGGACAAGGGCCAGGATCGATCTGTACAACAAGAATCGTCGCAGGTATTGGCTGCCCTCAAGTTACTGCAGTCTATAACTGTGCAAAAGCTATTAGAGGAAGTGGAGTGCCAATTATTGCAGATGGTGGGATCAAACATTCCGGAGATCTGCCTATTGCACTTGGTGCTGGAGCACACTGCGTTGTGCTTGGTCGCGGACTTGCAGGGACAACAGAAACACCAGGAGACATCAAAGAAACATCAAGCGGACGATTCAAGGTGTACAGAGGAATGGGATCATTGGGCGCAATGAAATCAAGCATCGCATCTCGTGAAAGATACCGACAAGATAAAGTATCTATCGACAAAGTTGTGCCCGAAGGTGTTGAGAGCATTGTTCCCTATCAAGGAGATGTCTCAAGTGTAATACACAAAATGGTGGGCGGCCTTAAAAGTGGAATGGGATATGTTGGTGCTGAATCTATTACGATGCTCCAAGAAAAAGCAGACTACTACAGAATTTCAAATGCAGGATTAGCTGAATCGCATCCTCATGATATCGTTATTACAGACAAGTTATAGGACCAATGCACTCATGAAAAAAGAAATTGATTTAGCATATTTTCATTCGCCAATCAGGTTCGCAAAATTTCGTCATCTTTTTTCATCATGATTCTTCAAAATATACCTAATATGTCTGCAAATCCTGATTCAAAAATATTTAGAAATTTTACGAATGCCTTTGGTCCTATCAATTAATACTTAATTAAACATAATGAATAATAAGGAACAAAGAGATAAACTACTTTCGGGCGTCAATACGCTTGCGATAGTGTGCAACCAATGGGGTGACACTGGCAAAGGTAAATTCGTTGATTACTTTGCAGATTGGGCGGATATAATCGCTCGAGGCACAGGCGGTGCAAATGCTGGTCACACTATCCGAATCAAAGATCAAGAATATATATTTCACCTTGTCCCGTCAGGAATCCTTTATGACAAAATAGGTAAAATAAATATTATTGGAAGTGGAGTTGCATTCGACCCCAATATAATCGCGGAAGAATTGGAGATACTCAAAAAAGAAGGTTTATCATTTGATAATCTTCTTTTTTCTCGAAATGCTCTTCTTGTGCTTCCTCAGCATCTTGTAATGGACAGAGTCAAAGAGATCAATACAGAAGGTAAAATTGGTACAACAGGTCGAGGTATCGGACCAGTCTATACCGACCATTATGCGCGAATAGGCCTTACGGTTAATGACCTTTTGAATATGAAAAACTTCAAGGAGAAATTGAAGCGAAATTTATCGGATAAAGTAAAACTTTTAAAACTTATCGATATCAATATCGTTAAAGAAATAATGAACCATCCCCATATTGGGAGCGGGCGATTTTTTGATGAAAAAGAAATTTTTAATATTGAAGAGATAGAAAAAGCGTATCGAGAATTTGCTGAAATATTTAAAAAAAATATCGCTGACACAGAAAGCATTATTCGAAACAATATAGGAAAGAAAAAGATTCTTCTTGAAGGCGCTCAGGGCAATCTTTTGAGCATTGATATCGGCACCTACCCATTCGTAACCTCGTCTGACTGTTCCGTGACTGGACTTGCAAAAGGATGCGGACTCAAAGAGACAGATATTGATCTGACACTTGGTATCGTCAAAGCGCCATATATGACTCGCGTCGGTGAAGGACCATTCCCTACCGAACTCGGTGGTCTCGAATCAGCCAAGTGGTGTGGAACAAAAGGAGTTAACAAGACTCTTGAAAAGGAAAAATATTCTGATGCGACAGTGAATGATGCAAATGAATTTAACCAAGGTATTGGAGTAAGATTTGCAGGATACGAATACGGCGCAACAACTGGGCGACCCCGAAGAACAGGATGGCTTGATCTTCCCCTTCTTAAATATTCAACAATATTTAGCGGACCGCACACCATACTCACAAAGATCGATGTAATGGATAAATGTGAAAAGATAAAGATCTGCCATGCATATGAATATACAGGTGAAAATTATCAAATTGGAGAAAAGACACTGAAGAAAGGAGATCTCATCGAAACCGCAATTCCTGACAAAGAAGTTATTTCCGCCTGCAAACCTCTCTATACAGAATTTGATGGTTGGCTTTCCGATATTACACAAACAACTTCATATGATTCTCTGCCACAAAACCTCATCAAAATACTGGATTTTATAAAATCAAAAACTGGCATCGTAATCGATATTGTTTCAGTTGGACCAGATAGAGACCAAACAATCATTAATATATAATTCTAAATTAAAAAATAAGCCGCACTCTTTGGGTGCGGCTTATTTTTAGCCTCTACAGCTCCTGCCCTTCAGGCAAATACCCCACCCATTTAGTTACAAATTTCAAAAGTAGATCAACATCGTTTTCACGCGCATCACTCTTCATGAGTGTGACCGCAATTCTTCTCTTACCACCTGGAATCTCAAGTCCAAACATAGATGCAGTAGTACTGTGTGCCTCATAAGTAAATCCATTCTTACCTCCAATAAATGAAGGCTTTCGTGAAATAGAACTTCCATTAGCCCATGAGTGATTGAGGATCGAATACTGTTTCACTCGGGAGATGTCCCATATTTCTGGATGATTCTTTGTTATATATTGTACAAGCTTCTGGAGATCTGCCGCTGTCGAAACATTTTTTTCTGATAGACCGCTCGGCTCAACAAAAGAACTGCTGTCCATACCAAGCTCTTTTGCTTTAGCATTCATGAGCTTTATAAAATCATCGTAGCCATAATTTTCGGCATAGACTTCAGCAGCATCATTTGAAGATTCCATAAGAAGTGGATAAAGAAGATCGCTTCCCAATATTTTTTCTCCTAGTCGAAGCCCTCCAAATGTTCCGTACATTTCAATAGAAGATTTAGTCACCGTAAGAGGCTTATGCATATCAATATTTTGCATTGCAACAAGTGTCGTGATCAGCTTTGAGATCGATGCGATAGGCATTATCATATCGGGATTCTTTTCAATAATGACTTCTCCAGTATCAGCATCGGCAACAACATATCCGAGCGCATTTGTTTTTGGTATTTGATAATTAGGACCCAAAAAATAATACTGGCCCTTAGTATCAGGATTAATTTTCAACTCCCCCCCTCGAGGAACTTCATCTGTCACATTAGCGGAATCATCTGAGCCTTGGGGCTTCAAATTAGCTTCAGGCATGTTATTTTTTTCAACCACCTTTTCTACTTTAGGTTCTGAAACTCCAACAAATTGGTGATACATCTTCATACTAAAATCAACAAAAAAATACGGCACAGAAATTCCAACAATGATTGCAACAATGGAATGTAAAATAAAATGTCTTCGAGTGTGATCTCGAACAAATTTTGGAAAAACAATGGTCCTTTTGCCAGAAAAATTATCTTTTTCTGTCTGAATATATATTTTTGATTGTGTTTTGTCTTGCTTGTCCATATTTAATTCTTTTTGAAATTGATCGCCCCTTCTCCGTTTATATCAAAGGTGATCTTGTCTCCTTGATTGATTTCGCCTCGAATGATCTTGTCAGCAACAAATCTTTCAACCTCTTCTTCCACCGCACGATTCATAGGTCTTGCTCCAAACTTTGGATCATTGCCTTTGTTGGCAACATATTCTACGAATTTTGGCGTAGTGTGCATAATAATCCCCCGCTCTTTCATTCTATTTGAAAATCTCTCCAATATTAATTGGGCAATCTTTTGCAGATCAACAGTCTGGAGCGGATGGAAAAGGATCACGGCATCGAATCGGTTCAATAACTCTGGTTTAAACACGCCTCCTGCAATTATAGTATCAATGACTCGATTTTTCTCTTCCTCAAGTTTGCCGCCGTTTCGAATTATATCCCATATTATTTCACTCCCCGCGTTACTAGTCGCAATTATAACATTATTCTTTGCATTTACTTTATTATTATGAGCGTCAGTAAACACACCCTCATCAAATATACGAAGAAAGAGATTCAAAACATCTGGAGTGGTCTTTTCAAACTCATCAAGAAGCATTACTCCATAAGGTTTTTCACGAAGCGCGAGCGAGAGTGTTCCTAATTGATCAGTATTGAATGATCCAATAAGTCTCTCCGTTGCAGAATAGTCCCTATATTCCGACATATCAAACCGTGAAATATTATTTTCACTCTGAAACATTACTTCTGCGAGCGCTTTGACCGTCTCAGTCTTGCCTACACCCGTTGGTCCCAAAAAGAGAAACGATCCAATGGGCTTATTAGGATTTCGTACACCTGCTCGTCCCCGCTTGAGCGCTTCTGCGACTACTTCACACGCCTCATCTTGACCAATAATTCTCGCCTGAAGTTTTTCTTTAAGATGAAGCAAGATTTCTTTTTCTTTACCTGTAGGAATTGAGGTCGGAATACCAGTCTCCGTTTCAATCAGAGCTAGAACATCTGATTTGAGAACAGTCTTTCTTCCCTGGTTCAGAACAAGTCCCACAGACTCTATCAAAAGCTCTTTGGATTTTGTTGCACGAAGTGCTTCTTCAAAATATCTTTTTGCAGAATCAACAATTGCAAGAATAGCAGGGTATGTCACCAGTATAGTACCTTTCAATTCTATCTCTTCCACTTCTTCAATGAGCATTGCAATAAGAGATGTGTCATCCCCATTATCAGTCGCGATCATTTCAAAGTTTTCTGTAATAGTGCTTTTGTTGCTAAGAAAATTGTAATATTCCTTTTTAGAATCAAGCCCTACAATATGAATAGCTGGCGAATGTACGAATGGTGAAAGAAGCGACACAATATCAGCATTGATAGTTGCAGCATTTTTCATAAACGCAGATAATTCTGGGATCACAAGGATAATATTTTCCGCTCTCTCTGCCTCTCCAAGCATCAGGCTACACTCTCTTTCAAAAGAGATCTTATCGTGAGAACTTTCGATAATAAGATTTGGATTAATAAGAAAAACTCTTTTGTGCTGAAGCCTAATGAGCGATTTACCCTCATTGATCATTTGCGCCAACATTGTCACTACATCCGTTCTTGATGATTCATCATCAGACACAATAATCGCATTTGAACCATTACCTCGAACAAGCACGGATTCGAGCCGTGCGATCACTTTCTCTTTTGATTTCACATACACTCGCTCAAAATCTTTGACGCTTTCTGTCAGATCATATCCATATTTGTCCAATGTATACGTTTCCCCATAAGACCAATTCTTGCCGATACCTGCAATACGGCTTAGATTATCTCGAGACCAAAATCTTTCTTTCTCTATTCCCTTGCGATTTTTGTTCACTACCCACACCATCGCTCCCACAAACTCGTTTTCACCTATACCTTTTCTGAATAAGAAATCCCGAAGATCATTATCATTTTCATAAATAAGTTTGAAATAGTCTTCTGCATACATGTGGTCAGTTAAAGAATCGAATGCTGGAGCATTTGGAGTGCAATTTCTTGAAACAAGAAATTCTTTAATGTCGCTTTCGGTATATCCGAGTTTTTTCATTCCCCTGTCCCCAATATCAGAAAAAAGAAGTGCTGAGGTCAGATCATTGTCTTCAACATAATAAATAAGTTCACCGATATCAGATGATACAAAGAATTTCTCGCGAGAACGTATGACTGTAGAATAAAAGTATGCTTCCAGTGTAAACAAAAATAAAGCGATAGACACACACAAGAATACCCCGCCTTTAATATGCGGATCTGAAGTATCGCCACCAAAAATAAGAGCAATGATGAGTATTAAAGACGCGCTACCAAACATCTGGAATATCACCCTTCTCACCCGATGAGGAAAAAGATCTTCGAGCGTCAATACCTCTTCAATTCCACTTAATATTTTTTTAGATTGTTTTGAAGCCATATCAGAATCTATTTCAAAATTAACCGCTTGTAATAAATATGGGAAATCAACGCTTGCATATCTAAAATCCAAAATCTCGGTAAAAAAGAAAGATTCGTCAGTCGACATACCACAGGTATGTCTCCCTCCTCATACTTCCTTTTTTCCTTCGAAATTTTTGGTTTTATATTATTCATTAATTTTAAAATAGATTCTATATAAGAAGCCGGAGACTCGACACGAAAAGAAGTGTAATAATAAAAGGCAGGAATATCCAAGCAATGAAGACTGTTGCCCCCACAATAGAGACAAAAGCGAGAGAAATAATACCAGTCAAAATAATAAAAAGTCGAACCAAAAATCCAACAATTCTCATAATAAAATTAACCACCAAGGTCTCAAAAAACGCATTAAGATTCCACCCCTTCTCATAAGACTCATTGAGTTTTCTCCATGGACTAAAAAGTGTTTTTGAAAGTACTTTGATAGAAAAGAAGTGGTATACAAACCAAGCAAAGTTCCTAAAGAGATTGAAAATGTCCTTAAACGCTTGAGTGTAATGCCAAATAAAATATGAAAGAATTAAACGAAACATTCATATATTATAAGACAGAAAACAGAAAGTTGAAAGTATTAGAAATTACGATTTAACCTTCTCTTAATCTCGTTTTTTCTCCATATAGACTGAAACAGTTCTTCGTTTGTGAGGTTGACCATCTTTTATATGTTTATGAGATTTGATCATTTTATATATTTTAAAATAAGGAGAAAATGTGTCATGTATTTCGTCCTCAGTCCACACATGTTCCATCACTTTGATCTTTGGGTGAATATACGAGTTTTTCTCACTCGCAGGACTTTCTGCAAGCAGTCTTTGAGCATTCTTATCACCTTCAAGCACAAAAGTCTTAAAGAATAACCATCCGTAAGGCTTCATTACTCGAACAATCTCGGTCACAAGCTCTTTTCTTTCAGCTTCATTCAAAAAATGCGTTGCCATCATATCAAGGACCACATCAACACTTTCGTCTGGAACAGGCAGTTTTTCCTCCGCCCCTTGAACAGTAAATTCAATTGGAAGCTTATCTGCCATTTTTTTGGCCTGTCTTATTGCTTCAGTTGATATATCAAATCCGAGACCTTTCATACCCGATTCTTTGGCAAGTGAGATTATATTTCGCCCATTACCACATCCAATATCAAGAACAAATCCATCCTTTGGGAATGGCTGCCACTCTGCATTCTTTTCTGCCCATCTCACAAAAGTAATGAGGTCACCTGAAGGTTCATCTGACATCGCAAGGTGCTCAGGATTTTTATATTCGTCGTTCCAAAATTTTTTGCTTTTTACCATTTACCCTAGAAAATTTTATCTATTAAAAAGTTGATTCATAGTGCTATATATATCACATAAATCATGTTCATACTAGGCACCTAAGAAATCTTAAAATAAAAGCTGTATCAACTTTTTGTTATGCAATTTTAAACGGTTTAGTAATATTTTGAGACGGCATATAAATAAAATACTTCATTTAATTTAGAAAGACATACTCAAATTGCATAACGATAGATAAAACTTTAGAGGGTGAATTAATATTTCTTAATAAATTCAGCCAGCTCGTCAACAGTATCCACAATACCAACAAGGTTCGGATGTGGATCCCTCATAAAGAAAGATCTGTCTTGCACTCCCCAAGTAACTGCAACCGTTGGCACTTGCGCTACATCCGCATCTCTAATATCTCCTAATGCGTCGGTTACGAACAACATACCCTTCTTCTCTCTATCATATTTTTCTTCTATCAATTTGAATTTCTCCACCTTATCTTTGGTGACATCCGCAGTTACAATAAAATCAAAGTATTGCTTTATTTGTGAATATTCCAAGAGCGGTAAACAAGTCTTATCAAATGCATTTGTATTTATTGCAAGTAAATATCCTTCATGGTGCAAATTCTTCAAAAGATCTTTCATCCCTACGAACATCGCTGTTTTACCTTTCTTTTCTACATAACTCATTCTATGATTTTCTTTTTCTTCTTCAGTTTCTATTATTTTGAGATGGGCATATTTTGCTGCCTCGTCATGGTAATTTCCAGAATGCATTTCATTATACATTTCCGAAGTTACGCCTGGATGCCGTTTAGTAAATACCTCCCTTGCATACGGGATTGTATCAAAGAGAACTCCATCCATATCAAAAATAATGACCTTTTTAGACATAACACATTATAACATTATTTAACAATCACTCTCCGAATAAGAGGATTTAATCTCGCCACGATCTCATAGTTGATAGTATTAAGCTTTTCTGCCAACATTTCTGAAGTAATTTCACGTTTATTTTGACTGCCCAAAAGTATCACCTCATCTTCGAGCTTCACATCTTTTACAGATGATACATCTACAACAAACATATTCATTGCCACTCTTCCCAAGACCGAACATTTCTGCCCTTTTATCAACACGAACGAATTATTAGATAGGCCCCTATCATACCCATCACTGTACCCTTGTGGAATTATCGCGATCTTCGTTTGTCTCTTTGTTATATATGTAAGCCCATATCCAATCGGAAAATCTTTTGGTACCACTTTTACCTGAGCAATGTGTGACACCCACCGAAGTACAGGTGTTAGTTTTATTTTTTTTGAAAATATCTTTTTCATCCCTTCTGACGGCCAGAGACCGTAGCCTCCAATACCCAATCTAACAAGCACTCCTTCCCAATTATTCTTTATATCAGAGAGCATCCCTGAAGTTGCAGAGATGTGATGAGTAATATTTTTGAATCCAAAATTGATAACAATTCTTTTTGCCTCCATCAAATATTCAAATTGGTTTTGCGCATGCTCTAAATTATCCGTATCTTCAATGTTGGAAAAATGAGAATAGATAGATTCGAGTATAAGGTATTTCGACTTTTGGATTGTATTTAAAATTTCTTTCAAATCTGCAAGTAAAACTCCTTGCCTACCGAGAAGCGCATCAATTTTTAGATGTATAATCATCTTTTTATTTTTCTTCTTTCCTATTCTTTCGAGCTCTTTTAGAGTTTCTATATTATAAACTCCGAGTGTTGCATTCAAATCTGCCAATTCCTCAAGATCACTGTTTTGAATATATCCCAAAATGAGAACCCTTTTATTCGTAACAATACGAACTTCGCGTAATTCCTCAATATCATCAACCTGGAACATATCAACAAAAGAGTTTGCAATTTTAACAACCTCTTTCAATCCATGACCGTATGCATTTGCCTTGACCACGAGTACAAGCAAATTACCCTTTGGTAAAAGTGTTCTAAATTGAGCTATATTATTCCGTAATGCAGATTTTGAAATCTCAATGTAAGAAAGCGGGTTTTTCATTATTTTACGACATAAGGCGAGTGAAATGAACATGTACTCATGTTCATTTCCAAGCCGAGGAGTAAATATAGTCCAATACCTTGTGATCTTTGGACTATATTATCCGATTCTACAACAAGATAGACTATATTCAAAGAACCTACTTCTTAGAGCTTTTTTTTCGTCCTTTGCTTTTTGGAGCTTTGAGTCCTTTTCTTCTAGCCTCAGATATTCCTATAGCAATAGCTTGTTTTCGGCTTTTTACCTTTTGTCCACTTTTACCACTCTTTAGCTTCCCTTTCTTATATTCATGCATTACTTTTTTAATTTTACTTTGTGCTTTTGTACTATATTTTTTTGCCATAATATTAAAAGAATTAATTAATAATCTTCTGTATATTATGACGAGTGAGGAAGAAAAGTTTTACTTACGAGCTTTTAAATTGTTAAACGCCTTCTGATAACGCTCACTAAAAAGATTATCTAAATACAAACTGACTCCAACACAAGATTCAGCAATTTTCTTTGCACTTTCAAGATATGCAAAATCCATATCCATACCCCAATCTAAATCGCCCTTACCAACAATCTGTACATTTGAGATCTGGTCTGCCAACTTAACTCTCTTTACACTAGCACTTTCATTAGCCACTCGCTCTGCCTGCTTTGTTTTGCGATCATATAAAGATAATGAGAGCCACTCAGGTAAATCAGTTAATCCATTAACGATATCGGCTATTTCATTTCCAAATTCTTTTTGAATATCTTCTATAGTGACATCTGTATCCTCAACTGCATCATGAAGCCATGCGGCAACTATTTCCGCATCATTTCCTCCCGATTGCGTGACCAGCTCCGACACTTCTAACAAATGAGGGATATAAGGGGTCTTTTTTGAATCATTACGAACTTGGTCTTTGTGAATGTGAGAAGCAAAATCTTTTGCTTTTTTGATAATATCCATACAAAAATAATATCATAGTTTTATCGCTTATCCACCATTAGTAGGGTGCTTTTCGTTACACGAACAGTATAGCTTTTGGATAATTTGTTTCGTTCCTCACAAATTATCCAAAAGCTCGTCAGCACCGGGTGTCTGGTCACAAATAAATTTTTGTCGTCCCAAAAATTTTTCGCGACCCCGGCTCGCGGTTTTGTCTACTGACAAAACATCGCTCCGCCCGTCAGCACCCTTCAGCCACGAAAAAAACCGCCTTTCGGCGGTTTTATTTTGCGCGGCTGAAGGGTGCTGACCCCTCGACCTCTCCCGTGACAGGGGAGTGCTCTACCGTTGAGCTACAGCCGCAATGTGGACTATATTACGACAAAAATCCCACTTTTGCAATGTATTCCCATTGTTTTTAGTATAAAAATCGGTTAATATCCTTAAGTCGGGGTAGCTCAGCTGGTTAGAGCGTGCGATTCATAATCGCAAGGTCGTGGGTTCGGGTCCCACCCTCGACACAAAAAAACAAAATACCACAAGAATATATT
>JAQBQZ010000002.1 GCA_028286725.1 Candidatus Tayloriibacteriota bacterium | reverse complement strand
AATACAGTACATTCCTGTTCCGCAAACTGGACACTTCCCTTTCATTGCCTTTCGTCCATTTTTCATTTCTACTTCTTTCGCTTCTGACATTTCCTGTTTTGCCTTACATTTTACACAATATGCTGTTGCCATAGTTATAAATTTAATTTCTAATATGTTAACTATAGCATATAATGCAATTTTAACATACAAGTGTCCACAAAAGCCGAACTGACAGCTGTCACATTTAGAACAAGGGTACGTCTTATAATTTGTCGCGACGAAATTGTACTAATTATTAGTATTAATAATTTAATATTATGTCAAAAACAAAAGTTCAAAGAGCGGATGGTGACGATGAAGACACAACATCACCAAAACCACAAGAAGATGATCAGGGACCCCGACCTACCCCATGGGGAGCCGGGCCAGATCAAAAATAGACCTACAACACCATATTGAGATATTTAATTCAAAATGCTTGATCGTTTTATAACGATCAAGCATTTTGACATATTCCCCATCCACGGTATCCTTTAGGTATATAAATAATTTAAATATATGCCCAAGCGAAATGCTCTCATCTCGGTAACTGATAAAGAAAACATTGTCGAATTTGCAAAAAGATTAGTCGCACTCGATTTTGATATCATAGCATCAGGCGGTACAGCCAAGCTCCTCGAATCAAGCGGGGTCAAAGTCACAAGCACTGCAGAAGTCATCAATATTTATGCTCGTGATATTCTGAAGAAAAACAATATAAAAATAACTCCAGAGATTGAACACTCACTCGGCGGTGCAATCCTTGATCACCGAGTAGTTACTCTCTCTCGTGAGATTCACGGAGGAATACTCGCGCGAAAAGATCATATGGAAGAACTCTCAAAACTTATGATCCCGTGGATCGATCTCATTTGTGTTGACTTCTACCCTTTTGAAAAGACAATCGCAAAGCCAGGCATCACGATGTATGAAGCGATCGAACAAGATGATGTAGGCGGACCAACAATGATCCACTCTGCAGCAAAAGGAGCGCAGGAAGGACGTATTGTTATAGGAGATCCAAAAGATCGTGAAGAGGTACTCCTGCTTCTTGAACAAAGTCCGGACCATGATCTTACACAAGAAAAGAAAAACGAACTCGCATCAAAAGCAGATTATATAGTGAGCCGTTATTGCATGATGGTGTCTACGTACAGAAGCGATCGAAACTTTGTCGGAATGTTTGGAGAAAAAGTAGCAGCCTGCAAATACGGCGAGAACGCGCATCAGACTCCTGCAGCCCTCTATTCAAACGGTAGTAATGACCCGCTCGCTCTTGATCAGTTTAAAGTAATTGAAGGAATGCTCCCAAGTTACAACAACTACTGTGATATTTATCGAATGACTCAGATCGCAACACATATCGCGGGCGCATTCGACAAGAACACCAAAAAAGTTCCACTTATGGCGATCGGAGTCAAACATGGTAATCCATGTGGAACTGCAATCGGCACAAATCCAAAACAAGTGTTGAAAAAAATGATGTCGGGTGACCCTCTTTCAATATTTGGCGGCCTTGTGATGACTAACTTTCCAATAGATGAAAAATTAGTCGGAGAATTAACTGGCAAAATGCTCGATGGCATAATCGCCCCATCATTTTCATTTGACGCAATCGAAAAACTAAAACGAAAAGGAAATAAATGCCGGTTTGTAGTGAATAAAGAACTTTTGAAGCTCTCACAGAAAAGTATCGACACCACTCCGTATTTTAGATATGTTCGTGGAGGATTTCTCGAACAACCAAACTATACTTTTGTCATAGATCTTAAAGCGCCTGAAATAAAACAATACGGAAAGATTTCTCAAAGCCAAAAAAACGATCTACTTCTTGCTTGGGCTGTTGGATCTACATCAAACAGCAATACGATCTCGATCGTCAAAAATGGCCAGCTTATTGGAAACGGCGTCGGTCAGCAAGATCGAGTAGGAGCAGCTAAACTCGCAATCGAAAGAGCAAAGAGATCAAAACATATCCTGACAGGAGCCTCTGCATTTAGTGATTCATTCTTTCCTTTTCCTGATGCACCAGAAGTTCTCATCAAAGCGGGTATCAAAACAATTCTCACTACAAGCGGTTCAGTTAAAGACGATCTCACAATCAATCTCTGTAAAAAGAAAAATACAGGACTCATCATGATTCCTGACGCACTTGGCCGAGGATTCTTTGGGCATTAACTTGACTGAATTATGTAAGACAGTAGTATGTGAAGCAGAGGTCACAAGACCAAAGAAACACGAACCACATATCCTCATGCTTACACCCCTCCGCTACTCAAAGGCACCTCGTCAAAGCGTCGAAGCTGCTATCACCTCTCTCTCAAGAGGTGGAAATGCAGTCGTTACACCGACTAAAGTTGGCTACATCATCATGACCACAGATCGGCCCGGCCTCGACAAGAAATTCGATCTCAAGGAACGTCCCCGCAATAAACCCGGCGTCGTTCTCTGCTCATCAGTTGAGCAAGTCATGGAATTGGCTGGCATTGCTGGCCAGGAAAAAATCATCCAGCTCTACAGGCAATGCTACAAGGAGAACATTCTTCTCGGGTGCATTCTGCCCTGGAAAGAGGAAGCAAAGATCCACATCCCTGATGATGGATCCGGAGACTTGGTGATGGATGACCGCGAAACAAGCTGTTTCGTGATCCGGTTCGGCAAACCGTCGGAAGAGATCGCGAAAGCGCTTTGGGAACGGCACAACAAACTCACCTTTGCATCATCCGCAAATCCGTCTGGCCAAGGAAACCGCGGTCAGCTGGAAGGTGTCGGGCAGCGAATCCTGGACGGCGTTGATCTTGCGATTGAAGCCGACAGCTTTGTCCGCAAACAACAGCCGGACAAAGATGAAAAAAGTCGCTTCGCTCAAGGCGTGATGGTGTCGATGGTGGATAAGATGGGTAATCTGCGAAATGATCCCCTTATCATCCGCAATGGCCTTGACCTGGACAAAATAGCTCTTCAACTCGCATCGATCTGGGACTTCTGGTCCTTCCATCAAGGCGAGTACCATTGATTCAGAACTAGGGTTTAACTACGGCTTCCTTTCACGCAGGTGATTTGCGAAGCCTTTTTTATTTTGTCGGCAGTGTAATAGTAAAAGCGCTTCCAAGCCCCTTACCGTCTGATTCTACTGTTATCTCACCTCCATGTTTTTTAAAAATATTTTTAGCAATGAAAAGCGCGATACCCATCCCTTCAGTATCCACATTTTGCGCATCATGACTTCTGAAGAACTTTGTAAAAATAAACTGCAGATCATCTTTTTGAATGCCAATACCAGTATCTTTAAAAATTATTTGAACACTTTTGCTTTGGGTCCTAATGCTCACTTTTATATTTCCTAAATTTGGCGTATATAAAATAGCGTTATCAAGAATGATTTGAAAAGCAAACTCCAACCGCCCTCTATCAGCGAGTGCAAGTATGGGATTATCAGGATATGAGGTCACCAAATCAATATGTTTATCTGCAAGCCGCTTCATATTGTTTGCTATGATATGCCGAACGAGTACCGTAATATCCTGTTCTTCGAATTGATATAAATATTTGTTTGATTCTGACTTTTCAAGATCAACCAAGAGATCCGTGAGCGAGCCAAGCCTATCACACGCACCCTGCACATCTCCAATAATCTTTTTTCTTTCTTCTTCAGTGTTTTTTTCTGTTAGAAGATTCTGCATTGACCATTTAATATAAGTAAGTGGAGTTCGGAATTTATGAGTAATCACTGTAACAAATTCATACTTGAGCTTATCCAACTCTCTCATCTTATTCCATACAAAAACGCCAAGTACTACAGCAACAACACTACTTGCAAATGGTATTAAAAGAGGAGGAAAATCCTTTATATTGTTTACAATAAAATTATTCGCCGTATTAACAAGAATTATGATGATACTGACTACAACGACTGATATCGAATAAAGAAGCGCTTTTTTTGCAACCACTCTCACATCCAAAAGCTCAAGACTTAAAAATGAATACGCAAAAGGAATAGTATACAGCCCACAAAATATCGCATAAATGGGATCAACAGGAATATCAAAGACTAAAAAGAAAGCGGTTGAGCCGAGCAAATATCCATAAAAAAACCCAATAAACATATACCTGACTCGACTCTTCTCAAGATTAGTGGCAGTTACGTAGCACCGCCACAGGTCATAAAGATTATAAAGAACGCAAAGTAGAAAAAAAATATTAAAGATCAAGTATTTTGGTCCTGGTACATAATAGTATGGAAGGTAAAGCTTGGCATGTGGAATACCTAAGAACATTTCCGGGTTTATAACAAAATATGTAAACATAAGGCAGCCGATCGCATAGATTAGAGCAAGCACAATTCCTCTTCCTCTGGTTTTTTGACCAAAGACCTCATAGGTAAAATGAATACTAAAAATTGCAATAAATATATCCGAAAGAAGAAACATAAACGCGTTTCTTGCGCTCATTGCATCTGTCGCGTTTATACCCAAAAGATGGCCAACATAGTAGCTGACCACAGAAAGTGTTAAGAGAAAAAATAAAATATGCGAGAGTTTCTTGTGTGCCTTAATGAGAACAAAAATTCCTAGTACTAGGATGGTCACCGCACAAAATATTCCAGCAATATTTATTGTAAGTAGTTCTGGATGGATCATAATTAACTTTAATTCTATCAATTAAAATATCCATCGTCGAGAATGTTTTCCATACCCACCTTTCAATCGGTTTAAAAAAAATAAAAAACTCCCTTGGTTTGGGAGCCGCACCTGGTGCAGTATTTGGAGAAAACTGGAAATTTATTCCGACTGTGGGTTACATTTACACTTCCCACCAACAGTCTCGTATGTACAGTGACATTTTGAACAGTTGGTGAAAAAAGCAACAGGGCCTCTAGCTTTGTGTGCTTCTACTTCCCACTCAGTTAAAATGCGTTCAGCTGGGGGTTGTTCATTTTCATATACATAAGTATTTCTTAACCGAGGAGGGTTTGTTGGAGGAAGAGGATTCATGGTATTTGAAGTGAAATTTCACAATCTTCTCAAAGGGCTATAAAACCCTCAAGTTGATTGCGTTGGCTGAGGAGTTTTGACTCAAATAATTATATCTCAAAAAAATTATGATACAATACACAAATGGTAACTAAGTTTTTATCCCTCCAAATCGCAAAACCTTTTATATATATCCTGCTTTTTGCAGCATTCGGAGCGATAGCATACGCATACATCAATCTTTATAACGGAAAGACCGATCTTAATATTCAGATAGCTGATAAGCAGACACAGATCGCTAAATTAACTTTAGACAATATTACTCTTGCACATATCATTCAAAAAAGAGAAGTGCAGACAAATTCCCTCCAAAGTACAGTCGCCGAAATCACAGCACAGGTCAATACGCTTGAAAAAATAAAGGATACAGACAAAGAGCTTCTCGAAAAATATTCAAAAGTCTTTTTTCTAAACGAGCACTATACCCCATCATCAATCTCTGAGATCCCTGCCACCTTCCTCACTCCAAATTCAAAAAAGATCGAGATCCATAGCCAGGTTCTCTCCCATCTCGAAGAAATGATCGAGGCTTCTCGTGATGCCAACAATCCGATCCAGATCGTTTCCGGATATAGATCATTTGGTACCCAAGCAAATCTTAAGACTGCATACAAAGCCACATTTGGTTCAGGAGCGAACGCATTCTCAGCAGACCAGGGGTATTCTGAACATCAGCTCGGTACCACAGTCGATGTTACAACTCCAATCCTCCAGAGCACTTTTGTATCATTTGAAAAAACTCCTGCATTTAAATGGCTTCAAGATAATGCATACAAATATGGATTCGTACTATCATATCCAAAAAACAACAAATATTATGAATACGAACCGTGGCACTGGAGATTTGTCGGTATCAAACTGGCAACCAAACTCCATGATGATGGAAAGAATTTCTATGATATGGATCAAAGAGATATTGATGAATATCTTCTCAATATTTTTGACAACAATTAGTGGGAATGTGAATGATTTTTTATTTCCTCCATTTCTTTTTCAATAACCTTTTTATCTGCTTTTGATTTGCTTCTAAATAATACATAGACCGTAATAAGTGTTGTGATCGGTACTGCAAGCACAAGCCCGATACTGCCAATCAGTGTTCGGATTATTTCAGCAGAAAAAACTTCTCTATTTATGATCTGTACTACTTCAGTCCCTGAATCTGAAAACAGAAGGAGAAGAGGTAATGATGCTCCAAGATATGCGATCGCAAGGGTATTAACGAGTGCACCTATATGTTCTCTTCCAATTCTAATCGCTCTTTTGTATATCAAAAATTTTGATATATGAGGTGCTATAGTGTGCAATTCTTCAACTGCAATTGCCTGTCCGATAGCAATATCATAAAGCACTCCCAGAAGCCCGATCATGATACCTCCAAGTAATACTCCTACGACATCAATCTGTCCTCGTGAATTAAAATTGAGAAAAACAGATTCATCAGAAGAAAGTCCAGTGAGTTTCGCAGAATGCACCGCAACATAAGCAAGGACCCCGGTAACCATAACAGTCACAATCATTCCAATCACCGCAGAAGTTGTTGTCTTGTTGAATCCATGAGTAATATATGACCCTAAAATAATAATAAACGACGAGACAACAATACTTATGACAACTGGCGAATATCCCGCTGTGATTGACGGAAGAAGTACAAACAAAATAAGGGCCAGACTTCCCATGAGACTCAAGAGTCCTCGAACTCCCTGCATTCCACCAATAAGGATTACGAGTACAATAAAAAGAATAGTAAAGAGAACCAGTGTAGGGATTCGATATGCATCGCTTACGATATGAGATTCAAATCCATCCTCACCTCGAATATTGTGAGTAATGTAGAGCTCATCGCCCGACTTGAAAATATTATAATCATTCACAATCTGAAGTATTTTACCTTTTTCCTCACCCTTAATGATTTGGATCTCGAGCGTCTGCTCAATGCCTATAACGTCAGTACCAGGAATCTTTGCAGACACTTCATTAATAACTTCAATCACAACACCTTTTTCTGTTGTTGTTTTATCACCCACAAGATCAGCTCCATATACCATAAACGGAAATCCGACGAAAGCAAATAAAATGAAAAAATACTTAGACATTTTTTCTTGAGCAAGAATTACAAATACCGAACAATTCAAATGAGTGATCCTGGATCATTTTGAATTTCTTTGACTTGAGAATAATGTTTTTTGATACTTCTTCGATCTGGCAAGTTTCAAAATCTTCAAGAAGTCCGCATTTTGTGCAGACAATATGATGGTGGTGATGTTCATCTATCAATTCATAAAATATCGCATCACGCCTTAGATCAATGCGCCCGACAATGCCAGCACTTACGAGTGATTCGATAGTACGATATATAGTCACCTGATTTATTTGTTTATCCTTCATTCTTTTAGCTATTATTTCTACAGATAATGGTTTATCACTTATGCTAAAGATTTCAAGAATGGCTATTCTCGCCGGAGTAACTTTGAGCTTTAATGTTTTTAGTGTCTCTACGATATTTTTCATAATATTATTATAACTCAAATGCAATCGACTTGCAATTGAAATATATATCGAGTATACTCAATTAATGCAAACCATTTGCATTAAAAATTACTACATAATTTGATATAATAAACTTATGATAATACTTATCAGTATTTGCGCTGCAATATCCACTTTCTTTGGTGGACTTTTAGCTCTCAAATTTAAAGACAGACTTCACCTTATCCTCGGATTTTCTGCAGGAGCAGTTATTGGTGTATCATTCTTTGATCTTATGCCTGAGGCACTTCAGCTTACAGGATCATACTTTGAAGCTTCTACTGCCCTCTCCATTGTGGCACTTGGATTTATCTTATACATGATGCTTGATCGATCGATCGCTTTACACAGCCACACTGATGAGGATGATTGCAACAAACATCGGGGCAATGTGGGCGCAGGGAGCCTTTCAATTCACAGCTTCCTTGATGGAGTAGCGATCGGACTCGCCTTTCAAGTCGGCACTGCAGTTGGTACCATTGTTGCGGTTGCAGTACTCGTGCATGATTTTTCTGATGGAATGAATACAGTCAATATGATCGTCAAAAATCATGGTGATAGAAAACGAGCACTGAAATGGCTCACTATTGACGCAGTTGCACCGATCCTTGGAGTAATATCCACTCTCTTCTTTACGTTAAGTGAAAATGTACTTGGAATAATTCTCGCACTCTTCTCTGGATTCTTCCTCTATATTGGTGCGAGCGATCTATTGCCCGAAAGCCACCACGAACACGGTACAATGTGGACTACAGTATCAACAATCATTGGGATATCAGTGCTCTATGTTGCAATAAATTTGGCGGGAATCTAAATTAAGTAAGCAAGTTTCAAGTAGACAAGTATTCAAGGAAATAAAATGCACGGCGCCTTCTGGGCGCCGTGCATTTTATTTACCAAATTTAATACCCAAGTGATATAATAATCCACATGAATTCAAAACCACTTATCTGGATCGGAATGTTTATAGGAGGCACTGTTGGAGGATTCGTCCCAATGCTTTGGGGTGATAGCAGTTTTTCTTTTTCTGGAATATTCTTCAACGCGGTTGGAGCAATCGTTGGAATATATGTCGCCTTCAGACTATCGAACAACTAATAACCAATTAAATATATGCATAAAATAAACGAATTCTTCTTTAGTGTAAAATGTGCCTCAAAGGGTATTAAAACTGTTTTGAAAGAAGAGCAAAATTTTCAGATAGAAATTATCATTGCGATATTTACCATATTACTTGGTATTTTTTTGGATATAAACAATATAGAAATGATAATGATTATTATTTCTATTATTATTGTCTTAACCGGAGAAATGGTAAATACAGCAGTCGAAGATCTTTGTAACAAAATAGAACCTCATCACGATAGCACAATAGGAAAAATCAAAGACATTATGGCAGGTTTCGTACTTATTACATCAATTGGAACCGTGGTTGTAGGACTCATAATATTTCTGCCAAAAATATTAACATTTTAGTGTACATATAAAATTAATTATATGAAATTCCTAGGACATATATTCAGAATAATAATAGCAACTGCGATCATCGGCACCGTTCTTTATCATTTTAATACACAGTTTCAAACTGCCATTGATCAAAAATACGAATGGCTCTTCCCTTGCAAAACACCCATCACCTATTCTTTAGGCACTGTTGATCCAAAATTTGGCATCTCAAAAGATGATTTTCTAACCGCCGTAAAAGCAGGAGAAAAAACATGGGAAGATGCGCTTAACGGCAAAAACCTTCTTGAATACATACCGGAGAATGGCAAAGTGACAGTAAACCTCATTTATGATGAACGGCAGACAGCAACAGACAAATTAAAAAAACTTGGATATGTTATAAACAATGACAAAGCAGGCTTCAGTGATCTCAAAGCAAAATATGATGCGTTAAGCAAAACATTCAATCAAACTAAAGCACAGATAGCGAACGATATTACCGATCTAAAACGAGATCAAGCTGCTTATGAAAAGGAAGTAGCGCATTGGAATAGCCTTGGTGGAGCGCCAAAAGATGAGTTTGCAAAACTCCAAAAAGAAAAAAATGATTTGAATAGCCGTGCTGATAATATAAACCAAAGACAAAATACTCTCAATCAATCAGTTGATACGGTTAATTCTCTAGGGACCGTTTTGAATGAACAGATTGATACGCTCAATCTCGACGTTCAAAAATATAATAACAATCAACAAACTCTTGGCGATGAATTTGATCAAGGTGAATACATACTCGATCAAAGCGGACGATCAATTAACATCTACCAATATGATAACAAAGCAAAACTCGAACGAGTTCTTGCCCACGAATTAGGTCATGCCATAGGACTTGGACATAACGATAATCCAAAGTCAGTCATGTACAAACTCGATCAAGGTACAACACTGACACTCTCCGCAGAAGATATTGCAGCACTCAAAGCTGTCTGTCACACCCTCTAAAGTTTTATCTATTGAAAAGTTTGCCCAACAAACTTTTCTTGCTGTGCAATATAATAATCATTTATGTTATTTTTTATACGTCAGAAAAACAATAGCCCAAGCCTCGCTTTACAAAATAAACACATATTGCACAGCGATAGATAAAATTTTCTAGGGCAAAGGATCTAAATAACGAACAAATAAAATATAATAGCGATAAGTATTCGATATACTCCGAATACAATAAAATCATGTTTTTTTACAAATGAGAGAAATCCCTTAATCGCGATTATTGCAACAACATAAGAGATAACAAATCCTACAACAAGCGCACCGAGGTTCCCCCCATGAATAAGTGCGTCTTTGTTTTTGATGATATCGAGTCCCGTTGCTGCACACATTGTAGGGACCGCAAGGAGAAATGAGAATTCTGCTATAGCTGTACGACTAATACCCTGCATCATACCTCCAACGATTGTTGCTGCAGACCGTGATACTCCAGGAATAAACGCAACACATTGGCAAAGCCCAATAATGACTGATTGTTTGATAGAAATAGAATCAACTCCCTTTTCAACCTTCCTTTTATTGAAGAGTTCGAAAATAATAAGTAGAATTCCTCCAATAAAAAGTGCCCAAAGTACGATTGAAATATCTCCCAAATATTCTTTCACTCTCTTGTATACCAAAAGGCCGATGATTGCAGTAGGTAAAAATCCTGCGACAAGTTTTTTCAGTATTTCAATATTGAAAAATGATTTAAAGTATAAAGTAACGACCGCAAGGATTGCTCCAAGCTGAATAATGATCTCGAAACTTTTTACAAAATCAGTCTGTTCGAGGTTTAAAATTTTGGCACCCAAAATGAGATGCGCTGTCGAAGATACAGGTAGGAATTCTGTGATTCCTTCAATAATTCCTAAAATTGTCGCGTCAAATAGATTCATTTATCCTAGAAAATTTTGTCTATTAAAAAGTTGAACATGTCGATAGTATATCATTATATATTTTAAGATATAAGTACTATTTTAATTAATTATTTTACATATACATAACCAACTTTTTCTTGTTATGCAATATATTACTTTTAATATTAAACCAAATTATCCTAGTTTCCAGTTCAATTTATTGAAGAAAAGCTGTATAAATATTGCATACGATAGACAAAACTTTAGAGGATGAATAGTATAAAGTATATTTCAAGCTAAATCCATAAGGCTTTATACTACATACTACTTACGATATACTATATACCACACATGGAACACTTATTTGTCAGTTTTTTTGAAGTCCACCTAAATACCTTTAGACACTTCGGATATTGGATAATTCTTCTTATTACCTACATTGAATCGGTTCCGCTTTTGGGCATGCTTATTCCAGGGCAGACAATCATCATCCTTGCTGGATTTATGGTTAAGCTTCATTTCTTTGGATTTTGGGCCACAATTCTTGTAACTACTTTAGGCGCTGTGCTTGGCGACCTTACAGGATTTTATCTTGGTCATAAATATGGACACCATTTCACCACTGCTGAAAAAAAGTTTTATATCAAACGCGAGCAATTCGAAAAGACAAAAGCCCTTATTGCTGCTCATCCATTCAAATCAATCTTCTTTGGAAGACTTCATTCACTCACTCGAACTCTGACCCCTATTGCTGGAGGTGCGAGCAACATCAGCTTAAACAAATTTCTTTCTATAGACATTCTCTCATCTTTTGTGTGGGCATTTCTTTCTATACTTATTGGCTTTATCTTTGGCAAAAGCTTTGAAAGAGCTTCTGCATTTCTCGGTAGCTTTATTTTCGTGGCTACATTCATTACCATTTGCATAATTCTCGCAGTGAACTATGCAAAAAAGAAAAACATCAAACTCAAAAAGATCAATGTATTCATGTTTATCACCTCAACCGTCACTATCTATCTATTTGGACTTATAGCTCGAGATCTCGTGACAGGCAGACTCTTTACCATCTTTGATCAACACGTATATACACTCCGTCATCTGATCGAAACCCCGCTCATGACAAACATCATGCTCACGTTTAGCACACTCGGTGATCCGCTTTATATGACTTCGCTCGCTCTTTTATTTGTTCTCTATATTATAAGCAAGAAGCAGTATCGTGATGCGTCACTCACTTCATTAATACTTCTCACAGGACTTGGTGCTGTTGAATTTTTGAAGATCCACTATGCGCGGTTGAGACCTATGGGAATAATAAACGCCGATGGAAGCAGCTTCCCTAGCGGACATATGACAATGTCAATAATTCTCGCGATACTAATCTCTTATATAAGCCTTAGACACATTAAATCCACTCTAAAGCGCAGGCTGCTTTTGACTCTTATATACACCACATCACTCACTATTGGATTTTCGAGAATATATCTCGGGGTCCATTGGGCATCAGATGTCTTGGCAGGGCTTCTTTTTGGGGTTTTTTGTGGTACGTTTGGCATAGTGGTATTTAATGGAATTTCGTTTATGATAAGTGTAGGCAAGAAGAAGCATGAAATACCGCTACCATAGGTGGAAGTATCCAAGTATCAAGTTAGCAAGTTTCAAGTAAAAAGATTAATAAATAAAATAAAACCGTATGGCAAAAGATTATATTCCATCAAAGAAAGTATTAGAAAACTACGCAAAGGTTCTTGTGAACTTTGCATTAGGAAGTGGCAAAGGTGTACAGAAAGGTGAAACAATTTATCTCACAGTCAATGAATACGCAAAGCCAATGTATGTTGAGCTTTACAAAGCGATCATCAAACGAGGTGGCAATGTGATCACCAACTATATTCCAGATGATAAAGAAACGTATGACAAAGCAAACTCGAATGTTTCCCGGCTCTTCTATGAACTTGCGAGCGACACTCAGCTCTCCTATTTCCCTTCTAAATATATGAAAGGACTTATCGATGAGATCGATCACTCGATCTATATCATTTCTGATACCAATAAGCACATCTTGAAAGGCATCGATCCAAAGAAGATCATGGCTCGAGGTAAGGCATTCAAGCCATATATGGATTGGAGAAATCACAAAGAAAATGCCGGTAAATTCACTTGGACTCTCGCCCTCTATGGAACGCCAGCAATGGCCAAGGAAGCGAAAATGACCCTCAAAGAATATTGGGGTCAGATAATCAAAGCCTGTTTCTTGGACAAAAAAGATCCAATAGCAGAATGGAAGAAAGTTTTCAAAATGGTAGAGAAAGCGCAAGACAAATTAAACTCAATGCCGATTGAAAAGCTTCATGTCAAAGGACCTGATGCAGATCTCTGGGTCAAACTCGGTGAAAAGAAAAAGTGGATGGGTGGATCAGGTAGAAACATTCCATCATTTGAGATTTTTACATCTCCAGATTGGAGAGGCACTAACGGCTGGATCAGATTTTCTGAACCGCTTTATCGATACGGAAACCTCATCACAGGAATTGAACTCTGGTTTAAAGATGGAAAAGTAATCAAAAGCAAAGCGACACAAAACGAAAAAGTATTGAAGCAAATGATTGCAACAGAAAATGCCGACAAGATCGGTGAATACTCTCTCACAGACACAAGGTTTTCTCGAATCACAAAGTTCATGGCAGAAACACTCTTTGATGAGAACGTGGGCGGCAAATACGGCAACACCCACCTCGCTCTCGGTAACGCATACCACGACTGCTATACAGGCGATGCGTCACAGATGACTGTAGAAGATTGGGAGGAATTAGGATTTAACTCTTCATCAGTTCATACAGACATCGTCTCAACAACACCTCGAACAGTAACCGCATATATGAAAGATGGAACAGAACAAGTGATCTATAAAGATGGATATTTTACTTTCCTAAAATAAACTTATGGGTTACGAAGATCTCACTCGGGCTGAAAGCCAAACAAATCAAGAAACGGGATTAACTCGAGATGTGCTCAATGTACTCGTGCCATTATCATTCGTTGAGTCAGCAACGTTTTCTGATGATCTAAGTTCTGTGAGTCCATTACCCCATTATGAGGAAAAATATCCGCCCGAAATATTTCCCATGCTCTATACTGAAGATACGGCTTCAAAGATTGAACAATTTGATCGAGACATTGATGCTATAAATATTCTAATTAGAAAAGCAAAACAGCATGAACAAGTCGGGTCCCCAGAAGATCTTAAAATATTTGATGCAGCATATAATGACATGCTTGTTGTAGTGCGAGGCAGTAACAGCAAAAAAAGTGATTTCAAACATCTAAGTGAAGTTAACAAAGATGAATTTATGTCTGCATAAAATGAAATCCTGGAATCAAAAACAAATTCAGCAGCACAAAACTGCAGGAGAAAAACTTGGAATCATTAAAGATGAATTCAGGGACTTTATTCTTGAGAAAAAAAACGTAAAGAAAGACCTTTTCGAAAAAGATTGTGTAGAGTTCATTAAAAGATCATACAAAAAACACGAGCTCGTAAATGATGATAAAAAAGAATTTGCAATTGTTGCATTTGGAAAGAACACTAATCAAGTCCATTATTTCCCAAAAGGCAAAGGTCTGAAACTGATTCCAAACACTTTGATCCTTCTTGATATTTGGGCACGATTGGACCAGAAAATGGCGCCGTATGCAGATACCACTTTTATGTTCCATTATGGAAAAAAGATACCGAAGGAAATTCAAAAGACCTGGGAAGTGCTCATAAAATCTCGAAGTAATGCAATAGAATATATTGAAAGTGAGATAAAAAAGAACCAAATGCCTCGAGGAGTAGATATCGATCGAGTCGCTCATGACCATATCGGTAGCAACGGATATTCTGACGCGATCAAACACACTATCGGCCACTCTCTCGGATTTGACTCCCCTCACGGCAAACTCCCAGGGATCAATTGGCGAGAGTATTCCCTTATCTTAAAAAATGTTGGGTATACGATTGAACCCGGAATGTATCTCAAAGATTTCGGAATGCGAACAGAATTGGATTTTTATGTGAATGATAAAAATGAGATGTTGATTACAACGCCGATACAGAAAGAAATTGAGATTATATAAATCAAAAATAAAAAGCGCAGATACCTACGGTAGCTGCGCTTTTTATTTTTGATTTATCTTTATTTGTCCCAAGTAAATCCATTTCCAAAGTGTCCATACTTTGCAGTCTCACGAAATTGTGGCTGTCGAAGATTCAACAATTCTATAATTGCCTTTGGCTTTAAATCATATCCTTTTATTTCCTCCTGCACTCCATCAATATCCGCTACTGCCATCAAAGGCTCTGCAACACCGATCGCATATGCAATGTGCACGAACACTTCTTTTGCATTTCGTGATTTCAAATAATCACACGCAATTCTTCGCGCCATATATGCCGCACTTCTGTCTACCTTTGTCGCATCCTTGCCAGAAAAACATCCGCCTCCAACAGGAATATTTGGTCCGTAGTTATCTACCGCAAGCTTTCGTCCGGTAAGCCCCGTGTCAGCCGTGAATCCTCCAATTGTCCATTCTCCATTTGGATTTTGCATCCATGCTTTCTCTAATTCTTCCCATGATCCATCAAAGTGTGGGAGAATTTCTTCGCGCATACATTTTTCGAGTGTCACATCAGACTGATCTCCCGAAGTACAAAGTGAAGTCAAAACCTTTACTACCTTTCCATCGTTGACTGTCACCTGGCTTTTGCCATCATGTCGTCCCATAGCCTTTGCAAGCTTTCGAGCCAGAATCGCTTCAAGAGGAAGCATTTCTGGAGTTTCATTACATGCGTAGCCCACCATGATTCCCTGGTCTCCAGCACCCTCACGATCGACTCCGTGGCCAATCTCAGGACTTTGTTCTACTACATTCACATTAACCCCTATCGCATCATTGTTACCACAATCTCGATATACATCGAGAGCGATTTGTCGCATGTTTACATAAGTCTTTGTCGTGAGTTCTCCTGTGATCGTAATGATCCCATGCCCTCCCATAGTTTCTATAGCCACACGACTTGTTGGATCATCTTTGAGACACGCATCCAAGATCGCGTCTGATATCTGGTCACAGATTTTGTCTGGATGACCTACTGCTACGGCTTCTGCTGTTCTTAACATTTGTTTAAAAGGTTAATGATAATAAACAATTTTGTAGTAAAAAGAAAAAATCCTTCCTCCCTTTTTGGAAGAAAGAATTGTAGAACATATCTTTCCCAATGAAGGGTTGGGAGCACTTTATCCAGACACCTGGACAAGTTGCTGAGCAGATCAATGGGCCAATTCCCTTCCTACTCTCTTGATACTATTTTGTTGTAACGATAGTCTACCATGACAATTAAAAAAGCCAAGAAAGATTTCTTTCTTGGCTTTAGGTAAAAGGTTGTGGTTTAGGGTCGAAAAGATTTGATCGCCTCAGCTCGGGTTTGAAGCCGAGAAATAAGGTCGTCATACTGTTGCAGAGCATCAGCGACAACCTCGTCAAAACCTGGAGTTGATTTGATTTTCCCCTGGGGTGCCAAGAGACCTGCTTTATTCTCCCCCAAAAGTCTCGCAAGATTAGTGAGATCATCCGGAGTGACCTGCGGCGCCCGCAGAATCTGGCTGACCAAATCTTGATAATCTGCCATCGTCTTTTTGATGGTACTAATCAAGAATACCCCAGCATCAGTGGCAACTTCCTTCATAAACTCCAATTCACCTGAGTTAGGATTTTTTTGCAGAGCTCGCTCGATCATATCCTTTCTGATTTGACGAACAAGGAGGAATTTCCGAAACCGAAACGACAAATTGCGAAAGAACTTTTTCATAAAGTTACAATACATCAACAATACATATATGTCAATATATAGACTTTGAATTCGCCTTTATAATGTAGGTATGAAAAGTAACTCAAAAAAGGTCCTTGTTTTCGGTACTTTTGACCGTCTCCACCCGGGACATCTTTATTTTCTAACCGAAGCAAAAAAGCTAGGACATCTCTACATATCAGTATCATCAGATGAAAGTGCGCTCCAAAGAAAAGGTAAGAATCCTATTCATAACATAAAAGAAAGGATGGAGGCACTCAGACAGTTAAATATCGCGGTTGAAGTATTAGAAGGAGATAAAACACTCAATGAATGGACAGCGATAAAAATAGCTAAGCCAGATATTATAGCTTTAGGATTTGATCAATACGGTTTGAAAACAGCACTCATTGATATTAAAAGTAAATTTGGATTTGATATCCAGGTAATGAACAAGAATAATTAATTAAAATAATATGGCACAAGAAATCGAAACAAAAGTATTGGATATTAACAAAGATAATATCATTTCAAAATTAAAAGAACTGGGAGCTGAGGAGAAAGGAGAAAGAACCAAGCTTACTGTCAACTGGTTCAGAAAAGTGGGTGTGACCGCAGGAAATGATCCTTGGTATCTTCGAATAAGATCATACAATAACGATAAACACGAGGTCACATGGAAAGCAAAATCAGTTGTAGAAGGCAATGTCCGAAAACATAAAGAGATCAATTTTATGATCGATGAACCAGAAAAACTTGCTGATCTCTTTGAAGAAATTGAGCTTGAAATTTATGCACATCAAGAAAAATATCGGACATCTTTTATTCTCAAGGATTGGCAATTTGATATAGATGAATATCCTCAAATGCCTGCATTTATTGAGATCGAAGGCCAAAGCGCTCTTCACGTAAACGAAGCTATGAAATTACTCGGAATCGAAAACAATAAAACTTGGGCCGACGGTGAAAGGACTCTAGTTCAAGATGTTTATAACCTTGATTGGTTTAATATGAATTTTTAGTTCAGAAACAAATAAAATTAAAAACCTCTTCCTGTTTAAACAGGAAGAGGTTTTTAATTTACCTATTTCTATTTCGACAACTCATTCATCTTACTTCTTGTTTTTGGTCCAAAAGATCCATATCCTGATTCTTTTGAACTCTTAACCACACCGTATTTAAGCTGGAATTTTTGTATTGCGAGTTTTGTTGCAGGACCAAAGAAAGTTGTTTCATGCCCAATTGAACCAACTCCTGTAAGCGCCACGCTAAATCCATGACTGTTTAGAAATATCTGCAACTTCTTAACATCAGCATTCGTTATACCAGAATTTAAGTTTTGAGCAAAAGTAGTTATTGGTTGAGCGGCAACAGTTGTAGAAGAATTCGCTACTGGAGCACTATATGTGCACAAGCTTGGGTTGCTAGCTCCAAAAAATGTGTAATTTGTAGCGTTAGGATCTTTACATGCATAAACAATACCCCCAACAGATGAGCCGCCTGATGAACTGACCGACACATTATTTGAAACATTTGATGTAGCGCTACCGAAAAGTGCGAAATCTGAGAAATGTGTTGTTGTACAAGTTACCGTCTTTGCATTTGTATCGATTGAACAGTTCGAGAGTGCAGTCCATGTAGATCCATCATAACGATATATCCAAAGTGAAGAAGGTTGAAGATTTGCAATATCTGAGTCCTCGTAAGCAAGAGTAACTGAAATCGGCTGATTGAATGTTGTAAGCAAACTATTATCATCCAAGACCGCTTTCAAATTGAAGACCGACGTTCCTGCACTCGCCTTACCTGCCGGCACAGGAGTTGTATTAAAGAATAATGCACTATCCAATTTTAATGCCTGAAATACAGCAGACGATGATGTTGCGGTAAAGTTTGATGGGACAGTAACACTGATATCATCTTGAGTAAAACTGGCCCCACCTGATGTTGTCACACTCTGCTCTGTTGAAGATGTGACAGACGAAGATCCGGTACAACCTGTAGTATAGAAGGTGTAATCCGAACTTGATACTGTTGTCAGTGTTGCAGTTGTTCCCGAAACGGCATAGTGATAGAGCGTACACGCATTAAGACCAGAGATAGTTACTGAATGGTTTTGTACTTTTGACACCGTGTCAGACTCTGAACTTGTAAGCACATATGAAGATGTTGCGCCATATTGTACCAGTGAAGAAGCCGCAGTAGTTGTATGCCATGTAATAACGGCGGTAGTATTAGTAGACGTAGCACTTATGAGTGTCGGAGTCGGCCCCACGTTTGATACGGTAAATATTTCATATATTGAATATGCAGTATTGTTTGATGTATCTCGAACTTGAGCACGTATTGAATGTGTTTCATTTGTCAGTGCTGTCGTATCCACTGAGACTGAGTATGGAGCGGATGTAATTTCAGAACCTACCTGAACATCGTCAACATAAAACGTCACTCCTGCAACACCGATATTATCTGTCGGAGTTGATGAAGCGATGATTGTGCCACTGAGTGTTACTCCGTATGTTGGATAATTCATTGTGACTGCTGGAACCGTAGTATCGACAGATAGTGAAAGTGTCGTGACGGTCGCATCAGGTCCATAACTAGTCCCCGCTGAGTTTGTTGAATAAGCTCGATAGTGATAAAGAGTGTTTGGAGTGAGACTAGTAACACTCGCAGAATATGATCCTAGACCAAATGTACCACTTTGTGTTGTTGTCGCGCCGTAAGACGATGTGAGACCGATATTGAACCCTCTAACAGTCGAAGCTGCATTTCCATCAACTGTGATAGTTCCGTTTAACACCACTGATGACGTTGCCACAGAAGAAGCACTATCAGTAGTTAATGTTGGTTTTACAGCAGCAAGTGCAACAGTGGTAAATGTTGAATCATTAGAGCTAGAAAAAATTCCAAAATTATTTGAACCCGCCACTTGATAGTGATACACAGTATTTGGACTAAGTCCCGCAAGCGAAATTGTATGACTCATCGTTAGCGTATCTGAAGTCGATGCTGTTCCATACGAACTTGAGGCTCCATAATTTACTGTTGAACTCGCATTCTGATCTGTTGTCCAAGTGATTGTTGCGGTTGTTTGGGTTGTAGAGGTAGCGATTGAGGAGATTACTGGAACCGGTAGAGCCGAAGTTGTGAAAGTCGCATCAGACCCATAACTCGTTCCCGCTGAGTTTGTTGAATATGCACGGTAGTGATAAAGAGTGTTTGGAGTGAGACTAGTAACACTCGCAGAATACGATCCTAAACCAAATGTTCCGTTTTCAGTAGTTGTTGTGTCATAAGATGTTGTAAGTCCCATATTGAAACCTCTAATTGTTGAAGAAGCATTTCCATCAGCTATAATTGTCGCATTTAACGTAGCAGTCGATGTTCCAATTGAAGAAGCGTTGTCGGTACTAACAACAGAAGGGACCGCAGGAAGAGAGGACGTGACCAGAACCATATCACCTGATACAGAAACTGTTCCTACATTGTTTCCTCCACCTACTTGAAAATGATACGTAGTTCCCGCACTAAGTCCTGTAAGAATAATTGTATGACTCATCGTTAGCGTATCTGAAGTCGATGCTGTTCCATACGAACTTGAGGCTCCATAATTTACTGTTGAACTCGCATTCTGATCTGTTGTCCAAGTGATTGTTGCAGCTGTCTGTGTAGTGGATGTCGCGATTGAAGAAATAACCGGGGCTGGCAGAGCTGAAGTTGTGAAAGTCATATCAGAACTCGTTGCCTGATTAAGACGCAAATATAATGGACCACTTTCGCTGTATTGTTTAGAGTTGGTCTGAAAGTGATATGTGGTACTTGGAGTGAGGCCTGTCAATGTCACCGAGTGGCTAGTTACTCTTGATGAAGTATCAATCTCAGTTGTTGTACCTGTGGCATAATTACTATTTAATCCATATCTCACAAATGATGAAGATGAGGCATTGGTACTCCATGTAACTGTCGCAGTAGAAGTAGAAACCGATGATGTAACTGAAGAGGCTGCCAATACAAGATTCGGAACTGGCCACACAGAAGAAAACACTGCGCCTTGAAGTGTGTTAGCATTTCCATTTTGATGAATACCATCTGAAGTCATGTTAGCCTTCCAATATCCATTTGAATCAACAGTTGCTGAAGCAAGATCAATAACACCATCAATATATGAATACTTAACGGTTCTAAGTAAATTACTTAAATAGAGAGCAGTTGCTATACCGTTATGATTATCTCCTGCCGGTGATTGATCGGCAGGAGTAATCGTAGCCCAACTTGAGCTAGAACTCTTTGTTGCCGCTGGATCAAGTGTGGCTTGAAATAAACGCTGATCACCTGTAAGAAGGTTGCGTAGCTGATTTACATACCCAAGCTCAATTGTTGCTGCTGTGGCAGGGTCAGCAGCGTTATCTACTGAATTCGTACCATAATGATTCACTACATCACCTCCAAAAGCCAAGAGCGATTGTCGTAGAAGCGCACTCGATGTATTTAACAAGAAACCCTGAAGTGTATCTCCACTTACAGCCAAGTTCTGATATGGAGCACCTGTCACATACTTCATACCATTTGTTACCCAGTTCACACCAGAAGCACTCGATTTGTCATTTGAGGCAAAAACAGATTTACTGTCCCCCACAATCGTAGTGAACCGTGTAGTTGTTCCAACCGGAACCCCGACGACAGCATAGGCAGAAAAAACGAACTGACTGAGAGAAGCAAGCGGCAGATCTTTTTCAAATGTTTTACTCGTTTCAAGCAATCGACTCGATGATGTATTAACATAACCTTGCAACATATTTGCTCCGTTAACGGATCCACTGGTCGAAATACCTTCTGGATTATATGTTGAACTAATAATAGAAGACGAAAGAGTTCCGTTTGGCGGAGTGGCAAAGAAAGATCTATCATAAATAATATCACCAGCATTTACAGCAAAGCTTAGAGCATCTGATGTAGTGGCACTATAGGCCGGCATTGTCACAGTTGAAGAACCGTTGAACAACACCATTTCTGGCGTACCAGCAAAACTCTTTCGCACAGACGCTTGGAATGTAATCGAATATGGTTCATTGTTCACATAAAGGAGTTTGATAGAGGGAGAGCCGATTCGAATATTTCGTGACATCTGATACTGAATACCTGTAGAGCTTGAAAGCGTAGCAGTAAAGTTTGATGGCCACTGTGACGAACCGCTGATAGGAACTGCGCCAGTATCTATAGTAAACGCATTTACATTTTTTGTTATTAAAAATGTTGAGAATATGAATAAAAAAATAAATAATGTAAATTTGATATTTTGTTTATTCATGTGTGTTAAAGATGTAAATCTGTTTAAAAAAAAATGACTTATTCATCTTAACATCAGATTTGAAATAAATATATTACAAAACCCCTATACTGATACTTGATAATGTGTCATCATGTCTACACGTACAAGATAATATTTTAAAAATTTAATCCGACATATGATCTCACAATACCTCGACCCAAAATTCATCATTGAAACACTCGGACTTGTTGGCATATTTACCCTTGTCTTTGCCGAGTCTGGGCTTTTCTTTGGATTCTTTCTTCCGGGAGATACACTTCTTTTCACCGCAGGACTTCTCTCATCTCAAAATATTCTGTCTCTTACCCCGCTTCTACTTGGAAGCATCGTGGCTGCAATCCTTGGAGATAGTATTGGATACGCATTTGGAAAAAAGATCGGACCGAAACTTTTTATCAAGGAGCATTCGTTCTTTTGGAATAAAGATCATATTCAAAAATCTCATAAATTCTTTGAACAGTATGGCAAAAAAGCCATCATTCTTGCCCGATTTATGCCGATCGTCCGCACATTCACCCCAATACTTGCGGGAGTAGGACAAATGGAATACAGTACATTCCTAAGATATAATGTCATTGGAGGCGTATTATGGGTAGGAGGTTTGCTATTAGGAGGATACTTCTTTGGAAGTGTTATTCCAAATCCAGACAGATACCTCTTCCCCGTTATCGTACTCATTCTCATTTTATCGACTCTCCCCGTATTAAAAGAATTTTTTTTCAACAAGCGAAGATCGCTTGAGTGAGTAATCTCACTTATGACGTCTGAGTGCAGTTGAAACAAAGGTAACCTTTATTAAATAGGAAAAAGTAAATACTTGTCCTCTTAAAAAGAAGAGCGCCGAAGAGACGAGTGAATTTATATATTTATAATATAATATTACAAATTAGACATTAGCAATTAACTTTTTACTAGGATGAATACCATAAAAAATATTGCCAACGAATTCAAGTCATTCGCAATGCGAGGTAATGTAATCGATCTTGCTGTGGGTGTTATTGTTGGAGGCGCGTTTGGAAAGATCACGACTTCACTTGTGACTGACATTTTTAATCCAATCTTAGGACTCATTGTGGGCAAGATTGATTTTGCAAATCTTTTTTTTGCACTTGATTTCAAAAACTATCCAACACTAGAGGCTGCAAAAGCAGCTGGTGTGACTACCATAAACTATGGCTTGTTTATTAACGCAGTCATTGATTTCGTACTCGTTTCTTTTGCTGTGTTTATAATGATCCGAGAGATCAATAAATTAAAACGACATGAAGATCAGAAAGGTACGACTGCAGATCCTGATACAAAGAAATGTCCGTTCTGTGTTTCTACGATCTCAGTATGCGCCACTAAGTGTCCTCAGTGTACAAGCGAGCTTCCACCAGATCCGAAAGAAGAAAAACAAAGTAAAGAAAATAAAGACAAATAAATTAAAAGTGCGACATCAAAGGCGTCGCACTTTTAATTTATTATGAAATTATTCTTCCATCATCCAGCCTCACAATTCTCTCTGCCATTCTTCCATATTCTTCTTCGTGAGTCACCATGATAATGGTTTGCCCCTGCTTATGAAGCTCTTTGAATATTTCCATTACCTTATTTGAAGATTCATGATCAAGGTTTGCAGTCGGTTCGTCCGCGAAAAGAATCTTTGGACTATGTGCCACCGCGCGAGAAATTGAAACTCGCTGCTGTTCTCCTCCTGAAAGCTGACTTGGAAGATTATTTATCTTTTTTTCAAGCCCTATTCGCTCAAGTGATGCTGTAGCCATTTCGTAAGCTTTTTGTTTTGGGATCTTAAGCATGAGTAGTGGCAATGCAACATTTTCAAGTGCAGTGAGATCCGGCAGAAGCGCATAATCTTGAAATACATACCCAAGCTCATTCAAACGAAATTGCCCCTTCTCATCCTCCGTCATTCCTTTTGTGCTTATATTATTCAATATTATCTCTCCTTCTGTCGGCTGATCAAGAAGTGACATCTGATACATAAAAGTACTTTTACCTGCACCACTTCGTCCCATGATCGCAATGAATTCTCCGCTCTCCGCACGAAAATCAATACCTTTAAGCACGGTAGTCTGCTTGTCTCCATCTATGAATGTTTTAACTAAATTTTTTGTTTGTATCATAACTAAATGTAATAACCAATAATCAAATCTCAATATTCAAACAATAATCAATTCTCTAATTTTCTAATAATAGCAGAAAAGATAAGAACCAATTCCTTCGCCTCTTTTGCAAGCGAGTCTCGTCTATTTTCTAAATCATCCTCAATTAAATCCAGCCAATATTTACTTTCTTTTACTTCTTTTCTTGAAATTTTCAATCTCATAATAAAGTCCTTCTTTCCCAGTGATTCATTTGCTTCTATATAATTAGCGCCTACTGATCCTGAAGATCTAATGAGTTGCTTTGCATATTCATTATTAATTATATTTTTAGGCAACAATTTTAAAAAATCTCTCACAGATTTAGCAAATATAAAAGTTCTTTCCTCAAGATTGTATTCTGTCTTTTTTGATTTATTTATATCTTTAATCATTGGATATTGTTTAGGATTTGATGTTTGGTTATTGATGATTCTCGATACTATCTACCCAGGATAGCATCTAATGTATTTTTTCTTACAATCATTCTCGCTGGAATATATCCCGCAATAAGTGTAGCGAAAATGAGCAACCCAATTCGAATCCCCGTTCCTGATACAGTCGCCACAAGTATTCCATCACTAAACGGAAAATCTATCGGATGCGCATCAATAAACGGAATAAGGAATCCATAGAGAATCAGAAGTCCAATAAAAGATCCGCAGATCGCATAAAACATTGACTGGAATACATATGATATTTCGATCACATTTCCGTGAATTCCAATACCTTTCATAATACCGATAAATTTTCTTCGAGTGATTGCATTGATGAAGATCACGATAAATATTGTGATCGATGCCACCACAAGTCCGATCGAGCTTATCATGTTACCCAAAAGTGCAAATGTATCTTTGATGTCTTTCAAGAATTTTGGCTGGGCATCTTCATAAGTCTGGATCTTTGCATAGTCACCTGCACCCGCTCTTATGAGCGCTTCTTTCACCACAAGCGGATCTGCCCCATCTTTGAGCTTAATCGCAATATCATCAACATTGTAATCATCTCTACCAATAAGTCCTCGGAATTGCTTTTCTGGAAGATATACTCTCGTACTCACTTCATTCACTTTACTCTTTACGATACCTTTAACAGTCATTTCACGACTTATACCATTTACAGTAATACGAATCTTATCGCCCGCTTTTACATTGAGAGCTGTAAATCCTGCCGCCTCTACTGGACTATATTTCTTTACGAAAAGAGATCCGATGAGCACTTGATCAAAGTCATCAGCATTCAAATAACTTCCTTCGATAATAAATTTTGAAATTCCTGTGAGTTTATTTTCTACATCTGGATCAATACCAGTAAAAACAACTCCGGACATTTCTTTGTCAGTCGCTTTTGTATTTTCTTTGAAATTTGCCTCTATTGTTCCCGATTCTGAATATCTCGGAGAATACATCTGCATTTCTGGAAGTGATTTAATCATCTCAATGATGTTGCTTGTATTCTCAATATATTCTTTTTTGTCTGGAGTACTAAGGAGTACATCGCTTGTATAGTATTGTCTCTGCGCTTTGATCGATGATTCAATGAGTCCCACAAGAACTCCAGAAACCACAGTAAGGTTCAAGAAGGTCAGTACCATCACAAAGATGATAAGGCCCGTTGTCCATTTACTTGCACGTCTGACTTGTCTATTGGCTAAGAAAAATCCAATTTTGATGTGATCGAGCATTTTATTTATTCGAAGAATTAATTAGTTGCAGGAGGATTAAGAAGGATCACATCACCTTCGTTAAGTCCACTTAATATTTCTACATTTCCTTTTCCATCTTTGATCCCGAGTGTTACTTCTGTTTTAATTCCACCATCTTTAGTTTTTGTATATACATAATATTTGTCAGCATCTGTCACAATTGATCTTTCGCCAACAGAAATAATTCCTGACAATTTCTGTGTTTCGATTGAGACATCTCCTGTAAGTCCAGACATAATTCGAGGATCTGTAGTTACAAATTGAAGCTCTAATTTGTAGTTTGATACTCCATCTTTCACAGTTTCTGCTGGATCGACATGAGTTACGACTGCGTCAAATGAAGCGTCAGGATATGCATCAAGCGTTACCTTTGCTTTGTTTCCTAGATTTACACCAGGAATACTGATCTCTGGAATATATACTTCCACTTGAAGCCCGCGACTTATGAGTCCTGCAACTTTTGTGTGAGCCGCGACAGATTCTCCCACCTTTGCATCTTGAAGCGACAACACACCATCAAATGGCGCGTAAATAATTGTCTTTGCGATCTGAGCATCATAGTTTCTTACGGTTGCTTGCGCTGACATGACATTAGCTTCTTGTACTGGAACATCTGAAAGCGAACTATGAAGCTTATCTTCAAAAGATGAAAGATCAGCGAGTGATCCATTAACATTTGTTCGTGCAGTTGCAATATCAGATTTGTATTTGTCTACTGTTGTTTGAGTGAGTCCTCCTGATACTTCAAATGAGTTTACAGCAAGAGAAACTTCTGCGAGGAAATTTTTGACTTGAACAATATACGCTTTTGCATCTTTAATACTTTGATCAGAATAATTATTAACACTAAGATCATTTGCAAAAGACTCGAATTCAACAAGAGAATCCTCAACACTTTTTCGATCCTCATTTATTTTGTACTTGAGTTCTCCATCATTATAAAAACTATATTTGATCTTTGGGGACTGGTTTCGTCCATCAATGAAGAATTGATCTACTTTGTTGCGTACAGCATCGTCTGATTTTGTATACGCATCTATGATTGTGTTGATGACCTGCTGTTTGTTGATTGAGACTTCAGAGTATGATGACTCACCATTTTGAAGTTTTGTAAGTTGTGCTTGTGCTGCGACAAGATCTGCATTTGCCTTCTCTCTTGAAGCCTGTACATCAGAAGAATCGAGAGATGCTATGATTTCACCCCTTGTGACTTTATCTCCTACTTTTTTGTACACAGCAGATACTGTCCCGCTTGTCTCAAAAGAGAGGTCAACATTGTCCACTGCAATAACCTTGCCGGATACGCTCACAACCTTTGTGAAGTCTCCTTTTGAAATAGTGACAGTCTCGCTTGCTCCTGATTTACCCTTAAATATCAACACAGAAATAATAATGACAACTACAACTGCGACCGACATACCTACCTTCGTTTTAAGAAATGTTTTAATTTTTTGCATAAGGGCAATTATAGCAAAAAACTTTGCATTTTACCATTCTTTGTGATTTAATATAGGCCGTCCGCAGAGGCGGATTTTTTGTTTACCAACCCTTATATTTAAAGGGTTTCTCGTTAAATAGAGAGGTAGGTAAATCAAACTTAATTATTATTTAGTATCTATTAACACTATGAACAACACAGAAATAAGAAATATTGCGATTATCGCGCACGTGGACCACGGAAAGACCACTCTTACTGATGCCCTCATGAAACAGACTGGCGCAAATGCTGGAGATGTATCAATGGACTCAAACGCTCTCGAACAAGAGCGAGGTATTACAATCTACGCCAAGAACACTTCTATCCGATACAAGGATACAAAGATCAACATTGTAGATACACCAGGACACGCCGACTTCGGTTCAGAAGTAGAGCGAGTACTCCGATCTATTGACTGTGTGCTTCTCGTTGTGGATGCACAGGAAGGTCCTATGCCTCAGACACGATTCGTGCTCAAAAAGTCTCTCGAGCTCGGACTCAAGCCTATTGTTGTGATAAACAAGATCGACAAACCAGCTGCAAACCCTGCAAAAGCCCATGACGAAGTTCTCGAACTTTTTCTCGACCTTGGAGCAAACGATGAACAGTGTAACTTCCCTACTGTATATGCTATCGGACGAGAAGGTGTTGCAATGAAAGGACTTAATGATCCTCGAGTTGATCTCTCTCCACTTCTTGATGTTGTTCTTGAACACGTTCCAGTTGCAAACACAAAAGATGATGTGCCACTTCGAGCACAGGCTTTCAACCTCGCGTACGACAACTTCCTCGGAAGAATGGCGGTCTGCCGAATGTACGAAGGTACAATCAAAGACGGTCAGACTGTGACAGTCAAAAAACAATCAGGTGAAGTAAAGACTGGACGACTCACAAAACTTTACACATTCGAAGGTATCGCAAAGAAAGAAGTTGCAGAAGCTCACTCAGGAGACATTATGATGATCGCAGGTATTCCTGATATCTATATTGGAGATACTATTTGTTTCGATGTATCTCAAGAATCTCTTCCATCAATCAACGTTGATGAGCCTACTATCGCCCTCGACTTCATTGTTAACGACTCACCATTTGCAGGTAAAGAAGGAAAGTTCGTGACAACACGACAGATCCGAGATCGACTCGAAAAAGAACTCGAGATCAACGTAGGGCTTAAAGTAGATTTCGGCAACAACGATACATTCAAAGTATATGGACGAGGAGAACTCCACATTGGAATTCTCTTGGAAAACATGCGACGAGAAGGATTTGAAATGCAGGTATCACAGCCGCAGGTTATCATCCGAGAAGTAAACGGAAAGAAAGAAGAGCCTTACGAAGAAGTAACTATCGATGTACCAAATGAATTCTCTGGAGCGATCATCGAAAAGCTTGGAAAGAGAAAAGGAATCATGTCTAATATGAAACAGGACGGAAACCAGACACGACTCACTTTTGAGATCCCAACACGAGGACTCCTGGGCTACCGAAACCAGTTCGTTATTGATACAAAAGGTGAAGGAATCATGAGTTCACGATTTGTCGAATTTAGAGATTACGCAGGTATGATCGAAAAGCGAGAAGTGGGATCAATGATCTCAATGGAAGCAGGGAAAACTCTCGCATTCGCACTCGACAACCTCCAGCAGCGTGGAACCCTCTATCTTGGAGCTGGTACTGAAGTATATGCAGGACAGGTTATCGGAAACACATCAAAGGGTGATGAGATGGAAGTAAACCCAACTAAAGGAAAGCAGCTTACAAACATGCGAGCTTCTGGTTCTGACGGAACTACATACCTCACACCATTTTACGAAGTGGATATCGAACGAGGACTTGAACTTATTCAGGATGATGAATATCTCGAGATCACTCCAAAGAGCGTTCGACTACGAAAGAAGTTTTTGACAAACAGTGATCGAGCGAAAGCAAGAAAGAAATAGAGATAAATCAGAGATCAGAAATAAAAACTCAAAAAATGTACGACGCCTACGGCGTCGTACATTTTTGTTTTAAAATCCTAACTACAAACTATATCCACCCACTCTCATTCTCTTTATCGAATACGCAAGCGCGGACACACCGAGCTTTACACCAAGATTGTGTGCCAAGGATCTCATATATGTTCCACTCGAACAAGATACCTTTATCTTTATAATTTTAAATATATTTTTCTCTATCAAATTTTTCTCCCAAAGATCAATGATTTCAGATTGTCGAAAATCCCCTTTCACCTTTGATATGTTATTTTTTATTTCTCGAAGCAAAATTTCAGAATTTATTTCTCTTTCTTCGAGTATTTTAATATCATAGATCTCAACTTCTTTTGTCGGCATCTCCTCTGGCAATTCTCCTTTGTTTGCAAGTGTATGTAGTTGTACTCCATCCACAGTCTTAGACGAATATGCTGGATATTCCTGTAGAAACTTCCCTTTGAATTTCTGAAGTTCTGAATTTATCTCTTCAATTTCAATCTCATTTTTGTTTTTTAATTCCTGATTTTTTATTTTACCCAAAGTGTCTCCAGTATCCGTCTCAAATCCAAACAATACTTCGACTTCATATTCTTTATCTAATCCTAGATAGCTATCTTTATTTTTGCATTCCTCACCCATGAGTATCAAAAGTACTCCCTCTGCCATCGGATCAAGCCGTCCTGCATAAGTCATTGGAATTGAAGAATCTAAACCTTCAATTATCCGCATTCGTTCGAGAGCTTCAAGTGGTGTTTCACCTAGTAATTTATTTACAATATAGCGGTTTTGTTTTTGGTCCATATTACTGTAAAATACACTAATATGACTGAAAAACCAATAACAAATAATAGCAAAGTAAGTACAGAACCATACAAAGGAGTCAGAGATTTCTACCCCGAAGATATGGCAATCCAGAATTATATTTTTGATACATGGAAACGCGTTGCCAAAGAATTCAACTATGTTGAGTATGCCGCATCAATCCTTGAACCAGCAGAACTCTACAAATCAAAAGGTCAGCGTAATGAAGAAATGGTTAACGAACAGATGTACACATTCATCGACAAGGGCGAACGAGAAGTTGCACTCCGTCCAGAAATGACACCAACACTCGCTCGAATGGTTGCGGCACGAAGAAAAGGTCTGAAGCTTCCCCTTCGATGGTTCTCAATTCCAAACTGTTTCAGATACGAACGATCACAACGTGGACGACGACGAGAACACTGGCAGCTCAATTGTGATGTGATGGGTAATAACAAAGATTTTTCTACAATTGATGCAGAAGTGGAAAGCATCTCACTTGCCTATAATATCCTGAAAGAATTTGGAGCAAAAGATGAGGATTTTGAAATCAGAATTAATCACAGAGGATATTTTCCACATTTGTTTCAAAAACTTAATATCCCAGTTACTGATGAAAAAATAAGACAGCTTACAACCCTTATTGATAGAAAAAATAAAATATCTGAAGAAGAATTTAATAATGAGGGTGTAAAAATAATTGGACAGGAAGGAATAAATAAATATAAAAATGGTTTAAATAATCACGGAGAAGAAATCCGAGACAGCTTCTTTAGTGAATCTGGATTGAGTAAGTTAATTATAGAACTTGAAAAAAATAATATAACAAATATAAAGCTCGATTCAGACATAGCTCGTGGGTTCGATTATTACACTGGTATAGTATTCGAAGTGTTCGATACTGATCCTGCAAACAATCGTTCCCTCTTCGGCGGTGGTCGTTATGACAATCTCCTCGAAATGTTTGGAGTTGAAGCACTACCTACTGTCGGATTTGGTATGGGTGATGTAACTATGCGAGACTTCCTCGAAACACACAATTTACTTCCTAAAGATTTAAAATAAATATATATGCGAAAGATTGTATTCGATATTGAAACTCGAAATATATTTGAAGATGTAGGTAAAGCTGATCCTGCACTTCTCGATATTTCACTTGTTGGCGTCTTTGATTCAGAGACAAATGAATATTCAAGCTACCTTGTTGAAGATCTTCCAAAACTTTGGCCGCTTCTCGAAAAAGCTGATGTGCTCATTACCTTCAATGGGGACCACTTTGATATTCCACTTTTAAATAAGTACTATCACGGAGATCTAACCAAGATCCGAAGTCTCGATATTCTTGTAGAGTTTCGAAAAGCGCTCGGCCGAAGAATTGGACTCGGCAATATCGCCGAAGCAACACTCGGAATTGGCAAAAGTTCAAATGGACTTCAGGCTGTTGAGTGGTGGAAAAAGGGAGATATTGAAAACATTCGTAAATATTGTCTTCAAGATGTGAAAGTAACAAAGGATGTCTACGAATACGCACTAAAACACAAAAAACTAAAATATAAAGATGGTGACAACATCAAGAGTGTTATAATAGATACGAAAGATTGGGAGACTGCGGATAATAATAATGCGATGACATTTTCGTTGCCGTTTTAGCCTAAATAATTATTAATTATTAGTTTTTTTAAATAAAATATGGAACACGATCACACAAATCACGACCACAATCATGAGCACCCTGCTCATCACCCGCATCACAATGGAAAGGGACAGAATCTTATGATTCCTCTTTCTATCGTTATTGCAGGTGCTTTTATTGCGCTCGCAGTTTTCTTTACTAACCAAGGACCAAAGGTTCAGACTCTCGAGTCAACACTCGAAAAGATCGCAAAACTTTCTGGTGTAAATGCTTCAAAGTTTGATAAATGTCTTGCATCAGGTAAATACGGACCTGTTATCGTTCAAGATGTTGCAGATGCAGTTGCAACAGGCGGTAATGGAACTCCTTGGAGTATCGTTGTTGGACCTACTGGAATCAAATACCCGCTTTCTGGAGCACAGCCAATTGCAAAGGTACAAGCGATCATCGATCTTGCTCTCGCAAAAAGTCCAGCACCAACAGGAGCTGATACAAAGTCACTTGAGAATATGAAGCAGGTTACAGCAGCAGATCACATCATGGGTGATATCAACGCTCCAGTAAAAGTAGTTCTCTACTCAGACCTCGAATGTCCATTCTGTAAATCTTTCCATTCAACAATGCAACAGCTCATGGCATCATCATATGGAACAAACAAGCAGGTAGCATGGGTATGGCGAAACTTCCCTCTAAAGCAGCTTCACCCGAAGTCTCCTAAGGAATCAGAAGGTGCAGAATGTGCAGCAGAACTCGGAGGCAACGATGCATTCTGGAAGTTCATCGACAAAGTAAACGAAGTAACTCCTTCAAACAACAAGTTGGATGAGGCTCAGTTCTAAAGAGAATTAAAAAACTAAAAACACCGCGACCTTGGTCGCGGTGTTTTTTTATTTTACTTTAAAGCTCTATTGTTTTACTTAACGCACAATACCCGCACTCTTTGTCCTCACACTTCTTATCCAAGAATTCAAACGAATAGATCGATTCAAGTGTTTCAAGAAGACATTCTTCTATCTCTTTTTTGTCGTCTATTGTGAGAGCAAAATTTTCTGAGAGCATCTTACCGTTATCATCGGGCACAAGGAATGTCAGTGTTCCCGATCCAACAGATGATTTTGGGAGTGATTTTTCAATAAGAAATTTGTAGAACCTGAGCTGTCTCCATTCATTTCCCGTATCAGATTTTGTAAGTCCTTTGATAGCGTTTGCCGTCATTCGCTTCTTTGTTTTAAAGTCGATCACCTTAAATATCCCATCGACTTCCCTCGCCAAGTCGATCTTTCCTGTGATTGGTATCTCAAAATTCTTAGCTTTATAAACAAAAGAAAATCCTTTCTCAATATGAGCTTTTTCGTTCTCTCCAAAAGGCACGAATGCTGTTTTGTAAGCCTTTATATATTCATTTGATTTTTCGAGAGCAAGTGGAAGTTCACTTTCTGAAAATGGTTCATTCATCACACTCTGTTTGATGATCGCATCAAGATCCTTTCGCTCCGGATTCTGATGGAAAAGTTTTAAAGCATTGTGGCAAGCATTTCCAAGGTTGGTATGAAATTCTGGCGCATCGGGAATAAGAAGTAGGTTTCTGAAGAAATATTTCCACGGACAATTCAAAAAGTTATTTAAGGCAGAGACCGAAAAACTCCTTCGGAGAAATGCATCGCGAAATATTTCTATCTTTTCTTCTTTTGGCGTTCGAGTACTTTTCAAAAGATCCGATTTATAGATCTCACCATCTTTTCTGATGACGAATTCTGGATCGATCTCTCCTAGAAGCTCTGCGGGTGCAGATTCGCCACCTTTTGCATCAGTTAATGAGTATGAGATAGTGACGCACTCACGCGCTCGAGTGATCGCAACATACAGAAGCCTTCGTTCCTCTTCAAGTTCTGAATCGACACCAATGCCTGGAATCGCCAAGAGATCTCCGCGCTTGCCAGAACCTCCAAATTTCTTTGCTGTTGCATCGACAATATACACATGATCATACTCAAGACCTTTTGATCTGTGAACAGAAAGCAATTCTACCGTCGCCTCTCTTTCAATACTTTCAGAAAGTGTTGCCAGTCTGTGTTTTTCAAGAAAATTTAAATGATTTACCAAGTCTTCAAGTTTTGCGGCTCTTTTTTTGACCACAAGTTTTCTCGCTTCATCAAAGACAGATCGGAATACTTCAAAAGATTCGGCAGTTGCATTGCCATACATCTCCTCTCGAATTTCTTTTAACATTTCTGTAAGCTCGGTCTTCTTTGCTTTGGTGATAAATTCTTTTATCTGTTCCCCATCATTTTTTAAAATTAATTCTGCCGCATCAACCCTTTCTTTTCTTGCATCTCCCGCAAGCTTCAAGATTTCTACAATTGGTTTTGCAAAATATCCCATATAAAGCGCCTCGAGAAGCTTTCCATCATATGGATTAACAAGCGCTTCAAAAAGCGAGAGAAGTTTCCGATATTCAAAGCTCTCAAAGAGAGATCGTTCGCCCGCAATGCGGTAATTTACCCCTTCTGCATCAAGGAATGGAGCAAGATCATGAAGCGTCTGATTGTGTCTCGTAATGACTGCCACAGAGCCTTTGATGGCCTTTAACTGCTTTGCTGTAGATGCAAGTTCGTTCTCATATTCAGGATATTCCACGATTTCCATCTGCTTTTCAGAATGAGGGACATTAGCAGAAAGTTTTTGGTGCGATCTTCCATCACGAGAAATGAGACTGTGGCTTCCTTCAAGGATTGTCCTTTGAGAACGATAGTTATCTTCAAGCGTGATCTTTTTTGCACCTTTGAATTCATCAGCAAAATTGTAGAAGTGTTCGAGCGATGCACCCTGGAATCTAAAGATCGATTGCTTGTCATCTCCCACCACAAAAATATTCGGAGGATCAATTTCTTTGTCATCTTTGAAGAGTTTTAGAATTTCATTTTGGGATCCGTTTGCATCCTGATGCTCATCTGCGAGAACAAACTGAAACCTTTCTCTCACCTCTGATCGCATTACAGGATTTTCTTTGAGCGCTTTGATGAGCTCAAGTATCGCATCATCAAAGTCATAAAGCTTTCTCTTCTCAAGCTCTTTTTCATATTCTTCGTACAAAACAGCAAACTCATCGAGCCGTTCTTTATGTTCATTCTTATCTAGAATTTTCTGGAGCTCCTTGCTTGTGATCAATTCTCTTTTTAGGTCAGAAATTCGCCCAGAGATTTTACCAATTGTCACTCCAAAATCAGACACGCGGAGTTCTCGAAAACTTTTTTTAGAAAGAATATATTCGATCACTTCAATCTTGTCTGCATCGCTTGCAGGAATACGCTCACCGATCTTTTTAAAATTTTCAGGATATGTGCTTCGAATATAGTTGGCAAATCCGTGGAATGTAAAAATATTTACTTGAAAACTCGTCTCTCCGATAAGTTCACGGAGCTTTTCTCTCATTGCTCTCGCGCCGGACTCAGTAAATGTGAGTGCCAACACCTCATCAGGCTTTGCATTCCCAATCTTCAAGATATTTGCGATACGGAGTGTGAGCACCGTGGTCTTCCCAGTTCCAGGCCCTGCAATAACCATTACAGGCCCGTAGATCGTGTCCACAGCCTCCTTTTGACCTTTGTTTAGGCCTTTATATTTCTTTTCAAACGAATCGCTTTTTTCCATACTGGAATTATACCAGGAGTACAGATATATAAAAACTGAGTGAGGTTTAAAAAGTTTCAGCATCGCTTTATGGGCGATGCTGTTGAAGCGTTCGGGCTTCACCGGGTAGTCTTACTACCATTTTTCTTCATCTCATACTGGACCCCCTTGAATGTGGCCCAGGCAGTACCTGCTACTGCCAAGTAAAGGATGAGAGCGATCAGTGAATGCCACATTGGGACTTTCTTTTTGTTTTTTTTCATGATAATTCGGATTTACTATTGCTTCAAAAATACAAGCTTTCTACATCCTTAAAGCAATAGTAATCACTAACCATGACAATGAGCTTATCTGTAATATAATAACATTATTTTACTGAAAAGTCAAGTATATATAAAATAGTATGGCGCCCAAAGGCACCATACTATTACTCATTATTTATTACTTATCTAGTAGTTTCTTAGTCTCGAAACCTTCTCATGCCCTCTTATCTTATCAAGTGCCTTCGCCTCGATCTGTCGGATTCGTTCTCGAGTCACTCCGAATGTCTTCCCTACTTCTTCGAGTGTGTGCTGGATACCATCCATAAGTCCATGTCGCATTTCGAGAATTCTTCGTTCCTTTTCTGAGAGATCATTCAAAATTTCTCGCACTTGGTCTCCAAGAATTTTTTGTGAAGTATCTTGATCAGGAGAAGGGATCTTTTCATCTGCGATAAAGTCTCCGAATGTAGTCTTGTCATCTCCATCATCTCCTACAGGAGTGTCGAGCGATACTGTTGCCTGATCGATCTTCTCGATCTGGTACACCTTGTCTACATCAAGCCCCATCTCAACTGCGATCTCGTCAGGCATCGGGTCTCGTCCAAGGTCTTGTGAGAGTCGTCGTACCACCTGCTTGTATTTTGCGATTGTTTCTACCATGTGTACCGGCACTCGTATTGTTCGAGATTGGTCTGCGAGTGCTCGAGTGATTGACTGTCTGATCCACCAAGTCGCATATGTTGAAAATTTGTATCCTTTAGTCCAGTCGAATTTGTCTACCGCCTTAAAGAGACCGAGATTTCCTTCCTGAATAAGGTCAAGGAGTGTAAGGTCTGCTGACCGTCCAACATATTTCTTTGCAATAGATACCACAAGTCGAAGGTTCGCCTTTGCGAGAAGGTTCTTCGCCTCTTCATCACCTTGTTGAATTCTTTGAGCAAGTCCTTTTTCTTCACCTGCGTGAATGAGAGGATATTGACCAATTTCTTTCAAATACATCTGAATTGAATCGTGTCCTTCCCCTTTGCCTCCTGCATATTTTTTAAGAAAATCAGCCTCATCATTATGAACTTCAAGAAGCCCTCCTCCTTCGAGAATATCAACTCCAGAAGTACTGAACTTTTCATAGATCGTGTCGAGGAATGAGACATCATCCTCAATGTTTGGGAAATCTTTCAAAATATCATCATACGTCACGAATCCTCGCGTTCGTCCCTTTGCGAGAAGCAGGTCGAGCTTTTTGTTCAAATCCTCTTTCTTGGCAACCGCGTTTTTTGATGGAGCTTTAGGAGCTACCGCTTTCGTAGGTTTCTTTGAGACCACCTTCTTCATAGGCTTCTTTGCTACTTTCTTTACAACTGCTTTTTTAACTGCCTTTTTGATCGGTTTTTTTGTTTTTGGTTTTGACACTTTTTTAATTGGCTTCTTTTTCATATTATTAATTATTTAATTACTAAATTATTTATTAAAATTATGTTGATGCATATTTTTTTGCTAATCCCGATAGCTTCTGTGAGATCTCTTTGGTCCGAGCGAGCTCTTTGTTTATAGCATCTATGTCCCTCAGAGCTTCAAGTTTTTTCATATTTTCCATCGTCTTTGCAAAATCAATTTTGAGTGTCTCTTCTTCAAAATGCCGGAGGAGTTCATTCATGACAGCCTTAAGATTTGAACCTTCTCCGTACTGTAATTCCATCTCAAACAAAATCTTTCCTTTTTCATTTTCTTCTTTTGGAATCCTTTCTTCAAAATTCTTGTCGATTTCCAAAAGTTTTATTTTAAAATTATCCACTTCAGGGCTATTCTTTGTCTTAAGATAAAGATAAAACCCTATCGCGCTTGGAATATTGCTGTGCGCGCTTTTATTTGGAAGCGGAATTTCTCGCGCTCCCAGATCTTCATCCTTGATTCTATTTAATTCTTCAATAAGTGCCCCTTCAGATACTCCGGAAATGAAACTTGCTTTCTGCAAAAATCGCGACCGATCAATAGCACTCTGTATGGATTTGACGAGTGGCAGCACCTTTTCTTTCAGAGTTTTGTCAGCAATAGATCGATCGTTCTCACCTTTCATATTTTCGAGGAAATAATCAATGATGTTTTGCGAATCTTTAACTGCAAGTTTCCAGATTTCTGCATCCTTTGCGACTGCGTCAGCTGGATCAAGTCCATCTGGCAAGAACGCGACCTTAACCGTAAATCCTGCAACAAGCGCCAGCTTCCACGCACGAATAGTGGCACTTCGCCCTGCATTATCTGCATCATATGCAATGATTAAAGTATCGGTCAGTCTTCGAAGAATCTCAAGATGTTGCGTTGTAAGCGCTGTGCCTGATGATGCGACAGTGTTCTTAAGACCTGCTTGGTGCGACATCAAAAGATCCATCTGACCTTCTACAAGGATTACTGATTGATTAAGTCGTATTGCTGTTTTTGCAATATTGTATCCATAAAGTGTTTTTGATTTATCAAAAAGCTCTGTATCTGGACTATTCAAATATTTCGCCTCTTCGTCTTTTGGATGAATGATTCTTCCTGTGAATGCAATTGTTCTCCCCGCTGTATCAAAAATTGGAAACATAATTCGATCTCGGAACCGATCATAACTCTCGCCTTTTTCATTTTCTTTAATGAGGCCCGCATCCATCATTTCTTTGTTTGAAAATCCTAAATGAGATAAATGTTCTTTGAGACTTCTCCAATCATTCAAAGCGAGGCCCAATCTCCAGGTTCGAAGACTTTCGATTGAAAGATTTCTTTTTTTTATGTAAATGAGCGCTTCGTTGTTGTCCTTCAAATTATTTTGAAAGAATTTTGTCGTCTCTTCTAAGATATCGTAAATACTCGCATTATTCTGCACTTCGTTTTTCTCGAACTTTTCTATAACGACGCCCGCTCTATCGGCAAGCATCTTGAGCGATGTGACAAAATCTACTCCTTCGAATTCTTGAACGAATGTGAATATGTCGCCTTTGACCGCACACCCAAAACAATAGTAGCTTTGTCTTTCGGGAGAAATATAAAAAGAAGGCGTCTTTTCATGATGGAAAGGACACTTTGCTTTAAAATTACTTCCTGATTTTTCGACATCGATATAAGAAGCTATGACATCGATGATGCCGAGTCGCTCTTTTATCTTTTGAACAGTTGTGGACATTAGGCTTTAAAATAGAAATTAAAAATCCAAAAACCCTTGGGTTACAAAGGCAACGAAATTTTCTTAAAGAAAATTTCGTTGCCTTACCCTTGCCTATTCTACGAACGATTCGTCAATAAATGTTGCTTTCAAGTCTTCGATCATCTTTGCTTTCTCACTTCCTGCAAATCCTGATCCAGCTGGGATGAGTCGTCCAAGAATAACATTCTCCATAAGTCCTTTGAGTCTATCTTTTGATCCTTCTACAGATGCTTGGATAAGCACTCGAGTTGTGTACTGGAATGATGCAGCAGAAAGGAAACTGTTTCGAGTTTGTGATACATCTGAAATACCAAGCACTACAGATTCACCCGCGGCAATTTCACCTCCATTTGCACGAGCCTTGTTATTTTCTTCTGTAAGCTGTGAATATTCGATAGTTTCTCCAACAACAAGTGCAGTGTTACCAATAGATTTGACCTTGATTCTTGAGAACATCTGTCGAACAATGATTTCAATATGCTTTCTTGAAACAGGCTCTCCTTGAAGTTCGTAAAGTTTCTTGATTTCTCCAATAATGTAGTCTTCTGCAATATTCTTGCCCGCGTTTTTGAACAGTTCGTCGATATCTGCAGAACCGTCAGTGATGATGTCTCCCTTCTTTACGATGTCTCCCACTTTTACAAGAGGAACTCGAATTCGTGGGACCGTATACTGACCATTTTCTTTTTTAGATTTTGATTTTTCTCCAAGGTCTGCCGTGACAGTAATGATTTTTTCTTTTCCATCATCATGAATATCTGTAACCACTCCATCAGCATACGCCACAATTGCAGGAGTCTTTGGTCGTCGCTTTTCGAAAACTTCTTCCACTCGGGGTAGACCCTGAGTGATGTCTCCTCCAACTGACGCCGCACCTCCTCCGTGGAATGTTCTCATTGTAAGCTGTGTACCTGGCTCACCGATCGCCTGGGCTGCGACAGTTCCTACCGCTTCACCAAGATCAACTTGCTTGTTCTTTCCGAGATCCATACCGTAACAAAGTGAACAAATACCTTCGTGTGTTTTACATGTAAGAGGTGATCGTACAATCACTTCTTCTACCCCTGCCTTCTCAACTTTTTCAGCATCAAGACCTGTTAGAAGATGACCCTTCTCAAATAACACATTGCCAGTTGAATCTTTTATATCAAGTAAGAGCACTCTGCCTTTGATACCCTTTGATATTGGAGCTTCGATACCTGATGCAGTTTCTTTTCGAAGTGTAATACCTTCTTTTGTTCCACAATCAATTTCTGAGATAAGCACATCCTGAGCCGCAACGAAAAGTCGTCGTGTGAGGTATCCAGCCTTCGCAGTGTTCAAAGCTGTATCGGCAAGTCCCTTTCGTGAACCGTGAGTGTTAATGAAGTATTCAATTGGGTTAAATCCTTCTTTTGTTGATGACATAATCGGAAGCTCAATTGTCTCTCCAGATGCATTTTGGATAAGACCCTTCATACCTGCCATCTGTGTAATCTGAGCAGCAGAACCTCGAGCTCCAGATCGAAGCATGCTGTATACTGATCCCTTTTTATCGAGATTTTCAACAACGAGTTTTTCAACCTTACTCTTTACTCCGTGCCATATTTCGATATTCTTTCGAGCTCGTTCATCTTCTGAAAGAAGACCTTCGTTATACTGTTCGTTTACCACTCCAGAACTTATCATCGCTTCTGCGACAACCGCTTTCTTTCCTTCTGGAACCTTCACGTCATCAATACCGAATGTTACACCAGATGTTGTTACATATTTGAATCCGAATGCCTTTACCTTATCGAGTGTCTTTGCGAGATTATCAACTCCGTATCGGATCATAAGGTCATTCATCACACCCGCCATTGTCTTTTTATCTGTTTCTTTGTTTACGAATGGGTAGTCTTCTGGAAGAAGCTCGTTGAAGAGAATTCGTCCAACAGTAGTTTCAAAATGCTTCCCTGCATACTCTTTGTACTTCTCACCTTCTGGTGCGATTACAATAATCTTTGCCTGGTATGCAATTTCTTCGAAGTTGAGTGCTGCGATTGCAGAAGTGAATGATTCAAAAAGTTTTCCTTCACCTTTTTCACCTTCTACGATTTGTGTCATCCAGAAACAACCAAGAACAATATCCTGCTTGTCTACTGATGCAATAAGGTTTCCTGATCCAGGCTTGAGGATGTTTTTGTCTGCAGCCATGATGTTCTTTGCTTCAAGCTGAGCTTCAAGTGAAAGAGGAATATGAACCGCCATTGTATCTCCGTCGAAGTCGGCGTTGAACGCTGTACATACGAGAGGATGCACTCGGATCGCTGACCCTTCAATCAAAACTGGTCGGAAAGCCTGAATACCAAGTCGGTGTAGAGTTGGTGCTCGGTTTAGAAGCACATACTTTTCTTTGATTACATCTTCGAGAATCGCCCATACTTCTGGAATTCCTTCTTCAATAAGTCGTGACGCACCTCGGATGTTGTATGCGAGTTCTTGTTTGAGAATTTCTGAAATAACGAAAGGTCTAAACATTTCGAGAGCCATATTCTTTGGAAGACCACACTGATCAAGATTAAGTTCTGGTCCAACAACGATTACAGATCGTCCTGAGTAGTCTACTCGCTTTCCAAGAAGGTTCTGTCGGAAGAGCCCTCTTTTACCCTTCAAGTTATCTGAAAGAGATTTAAGTACTCGTCGTGACGCCGCACCTGCTCCAGCATAAGCCGCATTTCCATGTCGCTGTGAACTGTCGATAAGTGCGTCTACCGCTTCCTGAAGAATTCGCTTTTCGTTTCGGAGAATTACTTCTGGCGCGTGAATTTCTTTAAGTTTTTTGAGTCGATTATTTCGGTTGATCACACGTCGGTAAAGGTCGTTCACATCAGTTGTCGCGTGTCGTCCACCATCAAGTGCCACCATCGGTCGGAGTGCAGCTGGGATAACAGGAAGAGCTGTGATGAACATCCATTCAGGTCGAATATTTGATGCGAGCATGTTCTTCAAAACCGCGAGTCTCTTGTTGATTCTCTCTTTGTCTTGAGTATTTGCTTTTTCTACCTGAACTTCAAGCTCGTCAACAATCTTCTTGATATCAAGATTTTTGAAAATATTATAAACAGCTTCAGCACCGATAGATGCTTCGAAGATTGTTCCGTATTTGAGCGCATATTTGTGATAATGAACTTCGTCCAAAACCTTTCCAACTCTCATACTGTCGATCTCAACTTTAGTAGTTACAAGAAGATCTTTAATAGCATCTTTTGTTTTGTCATCAGTAACAGATTTTATTTTTGCTTTGAATTCTGAATCCAAGTCTCGAAGTACTCGCTCCTTTTCGTCTTCATTTACTTTTGTAATGAGGTATCCTGCAAAGTAAACAACCTTCTCAACTTCTGCAGATGGAATACCCATAACAAGAGAAATTCTTGAAGGAATATTTCGGAGAAACCAGATGTGTGCAACAGGAGTTGAAAGTTCAATGTGTCCCATTCGCTCTCGTCGTACGATTGACCGTGTGATTTCCACTCCACATTTTTCACAAACAATTCCTTTGTATCGAATTCCTTTGTATTTTCCACAGTAACATTCATAGTCTCGATCTGGCCCGAAGATCTTCTCATCAAAGAGCCCAGCTTTTTCTGATCGCTGTGTTCGGTAGTTCATTGTCTCTGGCTTTGTAACTTCACCAAAAGACCATTCTCGAATTCTTTCCGGAGATGCTACCTGGAGAGCAATGTAGTCAAACTTTTTTGATTCTTTTCTTTTTATCATAGTAGTTTTTATATAATTAATAATTATTACTTATTTGCTTCTCCATTGTTTTCATCTTCCGACCTTTGAAGTGAAACATCAAGTCCGAGTCCTCTGAGGTTTGCCAAGAGTACGTTGAATGATGCTGGTGAATTACTTTGTTCGATTCGCTCTCCTCGTACGATCGCATCAAAAGTTGCGCTTCGTCCGACAATATCATCTGACTTAACAGTGAGCATCTCTCGGAGCATGTAGGCTGCACCGTGACCGAGGAGCGCCCACACTTCCATTTCTCCGAATCTCTGTCCTCCACCTTGAGCTTTACCTCCAAGTGGCTGCTGAGTGATAAGAGAGTAGGGCCCAATTGATCTCATGTGGATCTTGTCCTCCACCATGTGGTGCAGCTTCAAGATATACATATATCCGATCGCAATTTTTTGTTTGAATTCTTCTCCAGTTCGTCCATCAAAGAGTGTGACCTTACCGTCAGCAGGAACTCCAGATTTTACAAGCTCTTCTTTGATCTCAGTATCTGTCGCACCGATAAATGGTGGAACAATAGCCTGATAGTTGAGGCCTTTTGCAGCCATACCAAGGTGGATCTCGAGGATCTGTCCGAGGTTCATTCGGCTTGGTACACCAAGAGGTGTCAACACCATATCTACTGGCACTCCATCCTTGTCATAAGGCATATCTTCTTCAGGAAGCACGATTGAAATAACTCCTTTGTTTCCATGTCGTCCAGCAAGCTTGTCTCCAACTGATACGTTTCGAAGCTGTGCTACTTCAATGTGAATTCGCTTGATGATTCCACTTTCAAGTTTGTCTCCTTTCTCTCTTGAGAATACTTTGATGTTGATGATTCGTCCTCGCTTTCCGTTTTCCATTCTCTTTGAAGAATCTTTTACATCTCGAGATTTTTCACCGAAGATTGATCGAAGAAGTCTTTCTTCTGGAGTAAGCTGAGTTTCTCCCTTTGGTGTGATCTTTCCTACGAGAATATCTCCAGGTCGAACTTCTGCACCGATTCGTACAATTCCTTCTTCATCCAAGTTCTTGAGCTTGTTCTCACCTACGTTTGGTATGTCCGGAGTTGTTACTTCGGGCCCAAGTTTAGTATCTCGAACATTGACGATGAATTCTTCGATGTGGATCGATGTAAACTTACTGTCTTTAACGAGTCTTTCTGAAAGTACGATCGCATCTTCGTAGTTTTGTCCTGACCATGTCATGAACGCTACTCGAACGTTTTGTCCGATCGCCATTTCTCCATCTACTGTAGTTGATGCATCCGCAAGCACGTCACCCTTTGAGACTTTGTCTCCGAGGCGAACCTGTGGTCGCTGATGGAAAGCTGTAAACTGGTTTGTTCTTTCAAACTGAGAAAGAATAAATTCAATTTCTTTTCCTTTTGCATTCTTTATCTTAATGAGTTTTGCATCTACGTGTGAGATCACTCCATCTTCTGGCGCAACAATCACTCGTCCTGTATCTTTTGCAGCTTTTTCTTCAACACCTGTTGCTACAAGCGGAGCTTCTGGGATAACACAAGGAGTAGCTTGCTTCTGCATGTTCGATGCCATCAAAGATCGGTTTGCTTCATCATGGTTTAGGAACGGAATCATTGATGTCGCAATAGAGAACGCTTCGTTTGTCGCAACGTCGATGAGTTCTACTGTATTTTTGTCCACAAGCGCCGGCTTACCTTTGATTCGAACTTCAAGATTTTCTTCGAGAAGATTACCGTCTTTGTCAGTCGGTGTTGCCGCGTGAGCAATAATGAACCCTTCTTCTTCAAGAGCATTCATATATACGATCTCTTTTGTAACCTTTCCATTCTTTACTTTTGCATATGGAGCTTCGATCATTCCGAATTCATTCACTCGAGCGTATGAAGCAAGGTGAAGCACGAGACCAATGTTTTGACCTTCTGGTGTGTGGATAGGACAGATTCTTCCATAGTGAGATGGGTGCACGTCTCGAACTTCAAATGAAGCTCGTTCTCGTGTAAGACCTCCAGGACCAAGGGCAGAAACAGTTCTCAAGTGTTCGAGTTCTGTAAGCACGTTTTCCTGCTGCATAAACTGTGAAAGCTGGTTTGTGTTGAAGAATTCTTTGATTCGAGCCTGAAGTGGTCGAGGTGAAATAAGACTGATTGGAAGTGTCGTATCAGTATCAATAGTAGACATTCGGTTTTGAATGTTCTTCTTGATCTGAGCCATACCAACACGGATCTTTTGCTGAAGGAGCTCACCCATAAATCGCACTCGTCTAGAACCGAGGTGGTCGATATCATCTGCGTTTTCTGTAGGGTTGTTATTGAGGAATGCGAGATGATTGATTATTGTTACCACGTCATCAAGAGAAACAGTCTTTCGAGTAAGAGACTTTTCATCCATTGGCTTTTCAAATCGCTTGTTGAATCGGTGTCGTCCAACTCGAGAAAGGTCGTATCGCTCTTCACTGAAAAGTCCTACTACAAATTCTCGCGCGTTCTCTGCTGTCGCCATTTCACCATCTCGAAGTCGCTTGTGAATTTCCATTGAAGCTTCATCAAGAGTTTTTGCGTGATCCTTTGCCAAAGTCGCGTCGATGAATTTCTTTGTCTCTGGAGCATTTTTGAAAAGCTCAACAATAGACTCATCTGTCTTTGCACCGAATACTCGAAGGAGTGATGAGATCGGGAACTTTCTTTTTCGATCGATTCGAACAAAGATAGCGCCGTCTGATTCTGTTTCGATCTCAACCCATACACCTCGTGCTGGAATGATCTTTGCACCGTAAAAATTCTGAGATTTTGTCTCAGATGATGTAAAGAATACTCCGAAAGATCGTGCGAGCTGTGGAACAATAACTCTCTCGATACCATTTACGATAAATGTTCCTCTTTGTGTCATAACAGGAAAATCAGCAAGGAAAATCTCCTGCTCTTTTTCACCTCCAAATACTTTGTTCTTTAGTTTAACAAAGATCTTAAGCGGCGCTTCGTAGTTTATTTTGTTTTCTTTTGCAAACCGTTCGTCGATCTTTGGAGTTCCAATTTCAAACTTACCAAATGAGAATTCAAACTTCTTGCCTGAGTAGTCGGCAATATTTTGGAATTCATTGAATACTTCAGCGAGCCCTTTTTCGATCACCCATTTATATGAGTTGACCTGACCTTCCACCAAGTTTGGTAAAGGTGCCAAGGGTTCCTTAAAATTTTTAAAATACTTCTTATTCTTCGTGTTGGCAGAGAGGCCCAACTTTTGCGATACAGCACCTTCACTATGTGTTTTAGGCATAATTTATTTTTCTCAAAATAAAACAGAAAAAATCAAAACAATTCCTCCTTCATGAGAATTGTCCTAATTTCTTACAGTTTAGTAGATGAGCAAGATGTTAACTAAACGCTTATAATATGTGAAATACTTGACACGCTCTGAATAACACAATCTTGCTATGTCGTTCGTGATTATAGCATAGCCTTTACAGGTTGCAAGTGTATAAATTAGAATATAGTATGTCGTATATTGTATATAGAATAGATAGCATCGCGGCGTAGCCGCGATGCTAAGTTAGTAGAGAATTTACCAGGTGAATATTGCATAAATCAAAATATTATTGTATAAATTTATTTGGAACCACTACCACAAAATATGACCACCACCCTACCCGCCCCAGGAACAAGAGTTGTATGCGCAGTCCCCAGCATCCGCTGGGTGCACAATAAACAAGCATGCCGCGCAGACAAAGGAAATTTCGGCACCGTTGTCGAATCGACAGAAGACACAAAAGCAGAAGAAATTTGTGTTGATTGGGACAGAGGAGGAGGTACCACAATCGTGTCTCTGAATTTGTTTGAAATCGTTCCTTAAATAATTTTTCCACAAACCGCATCGCACACGTCTCACGACCTCTGTGCTTTTTTTATTTCTAAATTCAAATGCACCGCAGCTACGCTGCGGTGCATTTGAATTTATTTTTGATCTTTGATTTCTACTTTTTGATTTCCTCTCCACTCTTCAATCGCCTTATGATTCCCCGAAAGGAGCACCTTTGGGACTTTGTATTTTTTACCTTTGAATTCTAGGACTTCTGGCCGAGTATAGACATCGGATGACGCGATCCGTTCTTCCTCTCGAGAGTCAAAGTTCCCGAGTACTCCTTCGATCTGTCTTGAGATGCTATCAATGACGATCATCGCAGGAACCTCTCCACCCGTGAGTACATAATCTCCAATAGAAATATCCTCAGTCTTAAAGATCTTTTTGACTCTTGCATCGATCCCCTCGTAACGCCCGCAAATGAGTATTATGTCAGTATATTTTTCGGCACTTACTTTTGCATATTCAGTATCGAACTTTTTACCACTTGGTGAGAAAAATATGATCTTAACTTTTACCTTTTGAATTTTATTTTTGAGTTTTGATTTTTGAGTTTTGATTTTACTCAATGCTTTTTCGATCGCTTTGAGTACAGGTTCTGCCTGAATGATCATTCCTGGACCTCCACCATATGGTTTATCATCTACTCGAAGATACGGCTTATCCTTACCCTTCTGAATCTTAGTTGGTTTAACAAAATCACGAGGATTGTAGAAAGATACTTTGATCTTCTTCTCTTTTATTGCCCGTGCCAAAATAGACTCGGAGAGATACGAGGCGACGAGATCTGGGAAAAGAGTGATAACATGGAATTTCATAAATTCTTTATACCACAAAAATAATAAAACCGGAATCCCTGAGCACTTACGTACTCAGGGATTCAAAGAAGATGGGTAAGCAAGTAAAAGCAAAGAAAAACGCCATGTCATCCGGTCGCAGACTTGTTACCAAAGAACAGATCCCTCGTTCGATCCTCTTTTCATCTTTTATATCCAGGATTGCTGGACAACTCTAAGACAAATCATACCATAATAAAAAAGCACCGCGGCTACGCCGCGGTGCTTTTTTATTTAAATCTTTATTTAGATATTGAGATCTTCCATCGCTTCATCCACTGTCTTCATTGCGTTACTTGCTGGAGCCTGTGCTGACATATTGTCTCGCGGGTCCATTCGTGTAGAGCCTTCTGGTTCGTTAATCTTCAAGTTTACTCGAGCGTTGTTCTTCATACCTACTACTCGAAGCATTGTTCTTATCGCCTTTGCTGTATTACCCTGTCGTCCGATTACTTTACCCATATCAGCTGGATCAACAGCGAGTGTAAGGAGTACTCCCATCTCATCTACTGTTCGGCCGATAACCACTGCACTTGGATTGTCCACAAGTGACTTCACTACGAAATCGAGAAACTGAGCATCTTTTTCTTGCATACTGTATTTTTTATTTTACTTTTAATGTAATCGCAGCCAATCTGCCGCTTGAGAAAGATTATAACACACAAGAAAGAAAAAATACAAAAACCAATCAAAAATAAAACATCGCACTAGGTGCGATGTTTTATTTTTTATATTACTTTGTTTTCTTTTCCTTTGGAGTTCTTCGTGGCTGAACGTTTACTTTCTTTGCATCTACGATCTTGTGAGTAACGAGAAGATTGTGAACTGTTGGAGTAGGTTTTACACCTTGCTTCATCCAGTAAAGGATTCGATCCTTCTTGAGCTCTGTGTTCTCCTTTCGGAAATCATGCGATCCCAAAACTTCGAGGAATTTACCTGTTTTTGTACTGTTCTTTGAGTCAGTCAAAAGGAGCCGAAATGTTGGTTCGTGCTTTCGTCCTGTTCTCTGTAATTTGATCTTTAACATACGGGATATAGTAGCAGATAATTTATAACTGGTCAAATAGGCTTATTTTGCTACTTGCTCCGCTTCTGCAAATGAGATAGAAAGAAGCTTTGAAACCGCATCCTTGCCCATAGTGACTCCATAAAGGATCCCTGCCCGAGACATTGTCTCACGGTTGTGAGTGATCACAATAAGCTGAGAATGCTCCGAGAGATTCTCGATCATATCACCATATTTTCGGCTATTTGCCTCATCTAGCGCTGCGTCAGTTTCATCCAAGATCACGAATGGTGGTGGATTTACTTGTGAAATAGCAAAGAGTAGTGCGATAGAAGTAAGAGCTCTTTCACCACCAGAAAGCATGATGAGTCCCTTGATCTTTTTGTGTGGTAACGACACCTCAATATCAATTCCTTCATCTTCTTCATTTACTTCAGTCTCTCCCGTTAGCTCGTCTTCAGCTTTTCGTTTTCGTTCTGGTCGAACAAGCTTTAAGCTTGCATGCCCTCCGCCAAACATAAGTGCAAAATATTTTCCAAAAGAATTATTTATCTTTTGAACTCCTTCACGGAATTCCACATTAAGCCTTTCTCCTAATTCTTTTATCAAATTATGAAGATCAGTTGAGGCTTGCTCAAGGTCCACTAGCTCACGTGCCAAGAATTGATCTCGCTCTTCTGTTTCGTTATGTTCCTTTTGAAGATCTTCGCCGCCGACAACTCCGGTTTCCTCAAGACGGATCTTGAGTCTTTCAAGATGTTTATGTCTATCATGCTGAGCTGTTCGAGCTTCAAATAGATCGGTGCCGATTTCCAAATCATTAAAATGAAGCACCTCAAGTCCTGCAAGTGCAGAAATGTCTCGCATATCACTCGCAAGATTTTCTGCATCAAAAAGAACCTCTCGCTCTCGAGATTTTATTCTATCAAGCGCTCCACGAACCTCGTTTTGTCGTGCAATAATTTTGAAGATCTCTTTTTCGGCTTCACGCGTATCATCTTTCGCTTTTTCAAATTCTGTTCGCTTCTCTTCATATTCTTTGATGAGTTTTTCTTCTTCCAATTTTATACCCTTAAGGTTCTGTTCAAGTACCGCTTTTTTTCCATGAATTCCATCTGCTTCTTTTTTCAAATTCAAAAGCACATCATTCGCATCTGACTGTTTGTGTTTGTGCACAAATCTCGCCAAAGATTCACGGATCTTATGGAAAGCAGCGCGAAGTGACTCAAGAGTTCCACCGATCTCCCCTTCTTCAAAAAAGATCTTTGAATCATTCACAAGCGTTTCAACTTCCCAAAGCGGCACAAGCTTGTTGCCGATCTCGCTTTGAACTTTCTCTTCTTTTTCGATTGATTTTTTTATATACGAAAGTTCTCCTTCGAGTCGCCCTTCTTCTCGCATAAGTTCATCCTTTTGATATCGGACAGAATGCAGACTTGATTCGATCGTAAGGATCTCTGGAGGAAGTTCTTTATCCTTGAGTCCCGCTTCTACCATCCTTCTTGCATCGAGAAGTTTCTGATCGAGTTCTGCAAGCTCTCCTTCTGGAGCATTTTTCTCATCAGCTATTGCGAGCTTTGTTTTGTTTACATAAATTTCTTCACGCTTAAAATATTCTCTCGCCATTTTGACGAGCTCATCTTTAAGCTCTCGAGCTTTCTCGAGTTTCTCTACTTGTTTTTTGAGGAATCTGAGATGCGGAGCAATTTCTCTTCGAAGTGATTCTACTTGCTTGATATTTTCTTCTGTCTTTTCAAGTTTCTTTGAACTTTCTTCTATCTTGAATTGATATACCTTGATGCCCAATGCGTCCTCGATCATCTCACGACGTTCTTTTGGATTGCTATGGAGAATTCTATCTGCTTCACCCTGAGAGATGATGTGGTGCCCTGTAGAGCCGATATGGGCTTGTGCTAAAAGTTCTGAAATATCCTTCAAACGAACTTTGCTTCCGTTTATAAAATATTCGTTGACTCCGTCTCGAAACACCACTCGTTCGATAGACACTTCATCAAAATCAATATTCAAAAGTTTTTTACTGTTGTCAAAAACAAGTTTCACCCCTGCGCGATTTGCTCGTCCAGCATCTGTTGAGCCGTTGAAGATGAGATCCTCCCCTCTTTTCCCTCGCATGCTTTTGATCGATTGTTCTCCGAGCACAAATCGAAAAGCTTCCGCCACATTACTCTTTCCAGAACCGTTTGGTCCGACGATAGAAGTGATAGAAGTTTTGAACTCCAAAGTACTCTTTCTACCGAAAGATTTGAAGCCATTGATCTCTAAAGATTTTAAATACATTAATATAAATATATCACCTTTATGATATACTGAAAACCCAGAATGAGTGCTCCTATAAAAACAAAAAGACCCGTCATCACACAAGGCAACCTCGTTATTTGGACAATGGAAGCGAGAGCGATTCTCAAAACGCAGATACTGTATTTGGGCGATGGACCATTTATGGTTCTTGATGCTTTGATCTCTATCCCAAATGACCAAATAGAAATTTTGATCGATGTTGATCGTCCCTATGGACTTCGATATGATTGGTTTTCTCAGAGATGGTTTGAGGTGACTACTTGAATGTGATGAGACAGATCTTTGATTTAGATTCACGGCGACACCTCGGTGTCGCCTTTTTTATTTTAAGAATCATACATCACAGCCCCTCCCAGCCTCCCCTTCGTCTGAATGGGAGGGGAAATACAAAAATGCGTCGCACCCTTCGGGTGCGACGCATTTGAATTTATTTTTGATTTTTAATCTTTGCTTTTTAATTTATCTTTCTACCACTTCCTCGCCTCCAATCCATTTCGTGCAGCATCTTGTTCTGCCTCTTGTTTTGATTTGCCTCGCCCTTCTGCCACAAGGAGTTCGTTAAGATATAGCCCTACAGTAAATTCTTTGTCATGATCTGGTCCGTGCTCTTTGAGTGTCTTGTATGAAGGAGTGACCCCTGTTTTTTCTTGCGCTTTTTCTTGGAAAAAACTTTTTGCATCAATCCAAAGTCTTTTTTCTTCGATCTCTTTTGTCTTTGGGAGAAGTACTCTCGATATAAATTCTTTCGCCTTTTCGTATCCACTATCAAGATAGATTGCTCCTACAACAGACTCAAAAGTGTTCGCGAGAATGTACTGTCGTGCTCGCCCCATATCCTTGCTCTCTCCACGAGAAAGCAAAAGATATTTGTTAAATTCAAGTTCTGTCGAAATACTCGCAAGCATCACAGAGTTTACAAGCGCTGATCGAAGAGCTGTAAGGTCTCCTTCTGGTTTCTTTGGGTATGTTGCATACAGATAATCTGTCGCTACAAGCTCAAGAACCGCATCCCCTAAAAACTCGAGTCTTTCATTGTGCTCAATATCTGCATTTTTGTTTTCATTTAGGTATGAACGATGTGTAAACGCTTGTTTTAAAAGCGTTCTGTCGTTAAATATTACTCCTATTGTTTTTTCTGCTTCTGTATAGTCCATTAGTTATTTTGCAAAGCAATAGCGCTATTTTAGCTTTTATTTACCTTGCGCCAATAGCTTTATTGCCTTGGTTACAATCGGCAATATATCATCATAAAAATTAAGGTCAAGTATCTGGTTTACCTTAAACCACCGGCAATCATCAAGCCCTCCAGAATTTCCGAGTTTCAAATCTTGATATTTACTCTCTGCCAAAAAGTACATAACATGCTTTCTGTATTTTCCTCGCTCAGGTCTATTTGCTATATATTCATTGTCTCCGAGCTTTTCTTTTATTGTTATATCCACACCCATCTCTTCTTTGATTTCACGAACTGTACCTTCCTCAAGACTTTCACCCTCTTCGAGTCTGCCTTTTGACAAAGTCCATCGTCCGAACACATCATGAACAAAAGCAAGATAAATATCACCTTCGTGACGAGCATAAACAACAGCGCCTCCAAGCTGCTCTAGATCCATTTTCTCATAAGGAATTTCTTCGTATTTTTTGAGCTTAGTCTGCTGATCTTTACCTGGTTCTCCTAGCTCTTTGTATACAGCACCTAATACTCCGTTTATAAATTTACCAGAGTTTTCTCCTCCATACGTTTTTGCAAGTTCGATCGCTTCGTTAATTGCAACCTTTGGTGGCACCTCGAGTTTGTCTCCAAACAATAGCTCAAATAGTCCAATACGGAGAATATTTCTATCAATTGTGGCGATCTTTTCGAGTGGCCAGTCAGGAGCAGCTTTGCTTATGATCTTATCGAGATCTGGATATTTTTTTAGAATACCTTCTGTAAGTTTACGCATAAAAGGCTCGTCCGCTACACCAGTAGCGAATTCTTCTGCATTTCGTTCAAGAGATGGCGCAAGATCAGTAATTTTTTTGTCATGAAAGTCCCACTCAAAGAGCGTTTGCATGACCACTGACCTCGAAAGATGTCTATTCGCCATAAAATTAAAGAACTAACTTAAAAAACCCGAACTTACTAAATTATTTTTTTGTTTTAGCTTTAGCCGTAACTCGTTTGATTTTTTTGTCTAGTTTCTTTGTGACGGAAGCAATCTTCTTGCCTTTAAAATTACCACAAGATGCGCACATTTTGTGAGGGAGTTTAGGCTGGCCACAACTATCGCAAAGCATTAAAGCTCTCGCTTTAAGCGCGTGGTGACTTCGTCTGTTCCCTGTATGCGCACGGGTATGTCTCATTCGTATAACCATAGTGGTAATACTATATACCAAGATGGATAAAAAGACAAATACAATAAAAGAATTAAGTATTCAGAATTATGTATTAAGTATGAAATGCACCAGCACCGCGGCTATGCCGCGGTGCTGGTCAACCATTCTTTATTCTTAATACCTAATACCTAATTCTGTTAGATATTCCCACAAAAGGTTCTCCTATGTACGATACTCTGCCCATGTTTCTTGATCGCTTCTCTATGCTTTAGAGTCCCATAGCCTTTATGGATCTCAAATCCATATTCAGGATAACCCTTAGAAAGTTTCACCATATGATCATCTCGAGTTACTTTGGCAACAATGGATGCGAGTGATATGACAGGTTCTTTTTCGTCACCTTTTATAATAGTCTCCTGATAAATATATTCATCTGGAGCTCTGAGTCCACCATCAAGAAGTATTTTTACTTTGTGCGGTTCTATATTTATTTTATTCAAAAGTGCTTTGATGGCAGACGTTACCGCAAAGACGATTCCCTTGTCATCGATCATTTTATTTGAGACAAGCGCCACAGAAAAATTAATTGTTTTTGTATTTTGAAGTTCTTTCATTTGAGCGAGTACTTCTATCCGTCTTTTTTCAGAAAGTTTTTTGCTGTCTTTCAAATTTTTAAAAATTGTAAAATCAAAGTCTGCAGGTGCAATACAAATACCAACAGATACAGGACCCGCAAGTGGTCCTCGTCCAGCTTCGTCGATACCGATGATGTAGTCGATCATAGAAGCATTATAGCTTTTTTAAACGAAAGTGAAATGAAAATCCGTCATCTCGCGCAAGCGCGAAACGACGGATTCAGCTCATTTGTCACCCTTTGAACGGTGGCTTGATAGGAAAATTTCCCGAACTCTTCAAACTTGATTTGGTCGTCTGCTCAGTGAGCTCAGTTGCTCGCTCAGCAGACACCCGTCGACCAGGAACAGGTTGAGGATAATCTTTCACCACAGTTGCAGGACTTGTGCCTTCGCCTTTTTTCATATCGTTGTTGGTTGGCCCTGCTTATATTGAGTTGTTGTTGAATGTGCAGGACCACAAAAATAATAACATGAAATATTAATTTGTCCAATATCACCAGACCACAGTATTTTCACACTGACATCTCCGTACTTTAGCTTCTTCGCTTTATAATATATTGATGTCAAAGTTCACACATCTTCACACTCATTCTCACTATTCCCTCCTTCAAGCTCTCCCAAAAATTCCCGAAATGGTCGCCAAGGCAAAAGAGTTCGAGATGAAATCTCTCGCCCTCACAGATGCCGGCAATATGTATGGCGTCATCGAGTTTTTCAAAGAATGCAAGAAAAAAGAGATCAAACCGATCATCGGTGTCGACTTTTTTGTTGCAGTCCGTACTCGCCATGATCGTGAACCCCGAATCGATAACAAACGAACTCGCCTCATTTTGCTTGCCAAAGATATGGAAGGCTATCAAAACCTTTTGAAGCTTGTTACTTACTCGTACACTGAAGGCTTCTACTACAAACCTCGTCTGGACAAAGAATTGATCGAGAAATACCACAAAGGACTCATCGCCATCACTCCAGCATTTAGCGGTGAAGCAGCAACTGCGATCCGAAATGCCAACGAAGATCTCGCGCGCAATTGGGTAACATTTTACAAAAACATTTTCAAAGATGATTTTTATATCGAAGTCACCATGCATCCAGAGATCGAAGATCAGTCGCAATTTATGGATCGACTCGTAACATTTGCAAAAGATGTCGAAGTACCGATCGTTGCAGGACACGATGTCTACTATCTTGAAAAGAATGAAAAGAAAGCCCAGAAGACCCTCATGATGGTGCAAAAATCTTTTGGTGAAGCGCGAGTTGAAGAAGATGAGGGAGATTTTTCTTTCATAAGTCAAAGTGAAGCAGAAAAACTTTTCAAAAAATACCCCGAAGCAATAGATAATGTCGAAAAAATAGTCGAAAAATGCAATCTCGAAATTCCGCTTGGCAAATGGATGTTCCCTACCATTCCCATTGAAAGCGGACTTGGCGCTGATGATGAACTTCGAAGAATTGTGTATGAAGGATTTGCAAAAAGAAATCTTGAAAAAAATGAGGTGACGGAGACACGTGCAGACTACGAACTTTCTGTTATCAAGACCAAAGGATATGCGCCGTACTTTCTCGTAGTGGCGGATCTTCTTCGATATGCAAAAGAACACGGGATCCTCTCCAACATTCGAGGTTCGGTTTCTGGATCTTTGGTGACATACCTTTCAGGTATTACAAACATCGACCCGCTTGAATACGAAATTCCATTTGAACGATTCCTAAACCCTGATCGACCTTCGGCACCGGACATCGATATGGACTTCGCCGACGACAGACGAGATGAGATGGTGGCGTACGCAAAAGTAAAATACGGTGACGACAAAGTAGCCCAGATCGGAACGTTCGGTACGATGGCAGCCAGAGGATCTGTCCGAGATGTGGCACGTGCACTCGGATATGAAGTAGCCACAGGAGACAGAATTTCAAAAATGGTACCAATGGGATCCCAAGGATTCCCGATGACACTCGAAAAGGCACTCACCGAAAACCCAGAGCTTGGGATGGCGTACAAAAAAGAAGAGGATACAAAAAAGATCATCGATATGGCGATGAAAATCGAAGGATGTTCACGACACATCGGTGTGCACGCAGCCGGAGTGGTTATTTCTCCTGTGCCCCTTATAGACATTGTCCCACTACAGCTCGATCCAAAAGGTGAAGGTAAGATCATCACCCAATACGATATGTATTCAATCGATGAAGAAAATGCAGGACTTCTCAAATTCGACTTTCTTGGACTCAAAAACCTTTCGATCATTTCAGATACCATCAAACTCGTAAAACAGCTAAAAGATATTGATGTTGATTACGAAACAATTCCAATCAACGATAAAAAAACATTTGAGATGCTTGCTCGTGGAGAAACATCTGATGTGTTCCAGCTAAACGGTGAGGGTATGACAAAGTTCTTGATGGATTTGAAGCCAACATCAATCCACGATATTAACGCGATGGTGGCGCTCTACCGACCAGGTCCGATCCAATTCATCCCTGAATATATCGCGCGAAAACATACCCCATCAAAGATCTCATATCTTGATCCTTCACTCGAACCAATCCTCAAAAAAACATACGGGATCCTCGTGTATCAGGATGACCTTTTGATGATGGCGAACAAACTTGCAGGATATACATGGGGAGAGGTTGATAAATTCCGAAAAGCCGTGGGAAAGAAAATTCCAGAAGAAATGGCAAAGCAAAAAGAAAAATTCATCAATGGATGTGTTGAGCATTCTGGGTGGTCGCTCAAAAAAGCAGAAGAGATCTGGAAATGGATCGAACCATTTGCTGCATATGGATTCAACAAAGCTCACTCAGTATCCTACGGACGAATCGCATATATCACCGCATATCTCAAAGCCAACTTCCCCGCTGAATACATGTCTTCCGTTCTTACTCACGAATCAGGTGACGTCGAGAAGGTCGCATCAACTGTTGCAGAGTGTAAGCGATCAGGAATTGAAGTATTACCGCCAGATATCAATGAAAGCTTTGGAGGATTCACAGTAGTTACAGACGAAGTAACAGGTAAAGAAAAAATAAGATTTGGACTCACAACGATCAAAAACTTTGGAGAAGGCATTGGGGATGCGATTATCTCCGAGAGAAAGAATGGTGGCAAATTTAAAACACTGACCGATTTTCTTGAACGAATCAAAGACAAAAACTTGAACAAAAAATCTCTTGATGCGCTTATCAAATGTGGAGCAATGGATGCCTATGGCGAACGCGGAGAACTCCTGGGAAATCTTGAAGCACTTCTTGAATTCAACAAAGAGATCAACAAAGGTCCAAAGAACCAAGAATCTTTGTTTGGAAGTATTGGTGATGGAGGATCAACGCTTGTACTAAAAAAATATGATCCAGTAGAGCCAAATGTAAAACTCTCATGGGAAAAAGAACTTATCGGATTATATATTTCTGGTCATCCCCTCGACAGATTTAGAGAAAAAATGGATGCAAAAGGAGTATCGATCGCTAAAGTGAAAGCGACTGCCAAAAAAGATCAGACTCAAATGATCATCGGAGTAACAGAAGAAATAAAAGAAATCAGAACTAAAAAAGGAGACCTTATGGCATTCGTCAAAGTTGGAGATTTTAGCGGAATGATGGAAGTAGTGCTTTTCCCAAAGATTTATGCAGATGTAAAACAACTCTTCAGTGGTGAAAAATGTCTTCGAATCGATGGTAAGATCTCAATGAAAGATGATGTAATGAGTATTTTGGCGGATAAAGTCAAAGTTTTATAAAAGTATTCACACAAATTGCACCGCGCCCTTTGGGCGCGGTGCAATTTGTTTTTATATGCTAAGATAGCCTAAACCAATTGTTCCAAGACCCCCAACCAATAATCATTATGGATTTTAGATTCAGATGTTGGCAGATTATTCGAGGGGATGAGCACATTTATGTGCGCACACACCCCTCTCGTCAAATCTTAGACCAGCAGATAATAAAGGGTGCCCAGGCTATAAGACCAAAAAGAAACCTGTTTCAGGAAGCAACAAGGATTTTCACCCCAATGACAATTCTCATTAATCTCCAAACTGGAGATGAACTTATAAACTCTTTCGAAATTCCTGAGGAGATCTGACCATTCCCGCCCTTTGCGACAACGCATCGGGCTTTTTTTATACTTAAAAATCAAAGAAACTTGTGCTACTATGTACGAATATGGAAAACAAAGAAAAAGCGGAAAACTTATCAAAAAAGCGACATACCCTCGCCCACCTTTTGGCAGAAGCGGTTATTGAAAATTATCCAGATGTTCAGCTTACTCTAGGCCCAGCAATCGATACAGGTTTCTATTACGACATAGACTTTGGTACCAACAAAATATCAGATGCAGACCTCGAAAAGATCGAAAAGGCAATGAAGAAAAATCTCTCAAAGTGGACAGAATTCTCTCACCAAGAAGTGACTGCAGACGAAGCCAAAGCAGTATTCAATGGCAATCCGTACAAAACAGAACTTATTGAAGAAATCGGAGGACGAAACGAACCTATCACTCTTTATACTTGCGGAGGATTCACAGATCTCTGTCGAGGAGGACACTCGGAACATCCTTCAAAAGAAATCACTCCAGATTCTTTCAAACTCTCACGAGTTGCAGGTGCATACTGGCGAGGTGACGAGAAAAACAAAATGCTTACTCGCGTTTACGGACTTGCATTTGATACAAAAGACGAACTTGTTGCATACGAAACACAGCTCGAAGAAGCAAAGAAAAGAGATCATAAAGTCATCGGACGAGAAATGGGACTTTTCACATTTTCTCCCCTAGTTGGTGCAGGTCTTCCACTCTGGACTCCAAAAGGCACAATCATTCGAGAGCTTTTGAATGACTTTGTTTGGGAACTTCGAAAAGTTAAAGGCTACGAAAAAGTCTGTATCCCACATATTACAAAAAGAGAACTTTATGATACTTCAGGACACTGGGACAAGTATGCGGATGACCTCTTCAAGATTCGTACTCGAGAAGACCATCTCTACGCAATGAAGCCAATGAACTGTCCGCACCACACACAGATCTTTGATGCAGAACCTCGAAGTTACAGAGATATGCCACAGCGATATGCAGAAACAACAATGGTATACCGAGATGAACAATCAGGAGAACTCTCAGGACTTTCTCGAGTACTCTCTATCACTCAAGACGATGCTCATGTATTTTGTCGTGAGATACAGATCGAAGAAGAGTGTATGGCAATTTGGGAGATCATCGAAACATTCTACAAAACATTTGGATTTGATCTCAAAGTCAGATTCTCAACTCACGATCCAAAGGAAAGAAGTAAATATTTAGGATCAGATGAAGTATGGGTAAAAGCAGAAGGCGCACTCGAAAGCCTGATGAAGAAAAAAGGAGTGGAGTGGATGGATGGTACTGGTGAAGCAGCATTCTACGGACCAAAGATCGACTTCATTGCGAAAGATTCTATCGGACGAGTGCTCCAAGTAGCCACAATCCAGCTCGACTTCAATCAGCCAAAGAACTTCGGACTCGTTTGTACAAATGAAAAAGCAGAGAAGGAACAAGTGGTCATGATCCACGCAGCAATCATGGGATCAATTGAGCGATTCATGTCGACACTCATCGAACACACTGCAGGAATATTCCCTCTTTGGCTCTCACCTACTCAAGTTCGAATTGTTCCAATTGGAGACAATGAGATCGAATATGCAACAAATCTCCGAAATATTCTCAGAGAAAATGGCATCCGAGCAAATCTTGATCTCGGTAATGACTCATTCGGCAAGAAAATCCGAAATGCAAAAACAGAAAAAATTCCATACATTGCAGTTATTGGAAAGAAAGAAGTAGAGGCAGGGCAAGTCACACTCGAAGGTAGAACAGAGAAGTTTGTGCTAAGTATTGAAGACGCAGTAAAAAAATTGGTTGAAGAAACAGAAAGTAAGAGCAATTAAATAAAATTCAAAACAGTACCAGGGCAAAGCCTTGGTACTGTTTTGTTTATATTAAATCCTAAGACACAAATTATAAACTTGTTTTACTCTTAAACACCGCCTCTGCCACATATCTCTCCTGCTTCTGTCCAAATGTATTACAAGTTGAAAGGGTTAACATATTTTTGTCTGTTCCAAAATCGATAAACTCTTTATCGGCATCAACCAAGTTCACATTTTCTACCGAGTAAGTATATCTATTTGTCGCAGAGTCTACATAGATTAGATCTCCTGCTTTTAACTTTTCAATTCCATTTAGAGATTTATACGCTTTGTTGTGTACTACAGCCCAGTTAGAGCTGTGGCCGAAGATGAGTACATTACCTGCACCCAAAAGCGCAGAGTCAGGATAGCGGATCGTACCGCGTGTCAGGTACTCATCAAGCACTGTGTTGTCTTTTGTTTGAGGATTCTGCACAAGAATATCAACATCTGTATTAGGAATCGTGAGATGCACAGGTTCTTCACCTGTAACTTTTTCTTTTGTAGTTGTGGTTGCGGGGACAGCATCTTTCTCTGTCATCTTGATTGCATTGAACCTCAGATCATCAAGTACGCTTGAGCTGTCTCCCGTAAGCTCGTTTGGCACAAGCCCTAGTGAATAAAGACCGATAAAGCTCACCAAAAATACCCCAGTAAAAGCAATCACAAATTTCACATCTCCTCTTTTCCAAAAAGCCTTATAGTTATTCATATAATTGAATTATATAAGGCTTTGTAAACAGAGTCAAACGAGGCCTTGACATTTTTCCTTAAAAGAGCTATAATATACCCATAAATCTAAAAGATTAACAAAATATTTATGTCACAAGAACCACACATTATTGCCGATGAACACACAGATGAAGCGCCAAAAGCGAGCAATTCTATTGTTCGTGGAGCTATCATTGTCGCGATCATTGTCGTTTTACTCTTCATTGCGCTTGCAATAGTAAAGTTCGTACCAAAGCTTATTTCTTCTATCGGTACTGCGAACGTTTCTTTCTCTTCCCTCTTTAGTCCAAAAGATGGGATTGCCGTTACAGCGCCTTCTGAAGTAAAAAGCGGTGATTCATTCACTGTATCTTGGAAAAACACTACCACGACTACAGACGGTTCTCTTATGTGGAGCTACAAGTGTGTCGATGGTGTCACTGTTGAATACGCCTCAATCGGCGGACAGAGACCTGTTGTATGTGAGACAATGTTCCCACTTCCAACAACAAGCAATAGCTATTCATTCGTAGCCAAAAATACCAACAAGGCAAATACACCTATCACAATGACTGTAGCGCTTTGGGACAAAGATATGAAAAACATCATTGTTCAAAATAGTGCAAACATGACAATACTTGCGCCAGGCAACACAACAACCGTTACAACTAATAATCAGTACAATCCTGATTACAATGCGACAACAACTGTAACTACAAATAACAATGGAGTAAACACGAATGCAAATCCTTCTCCTTCCAACAATACACAGACAAACAATACTAATCACAATACAGGAGTCACCAATGGAACAGCTGATTTGAGCGTAAGTCTTGTTAAAGTGGGGCGAACACAAAGTGACGGATCATATGTAAACAGTTCATCATTCGCAGAGAATGATCGAGTGACAGTACAGTTCAAAGTATCAAATGTGGGTACCGCTCGATCAGGTGCTTGGACTCTCCGAGCCAATCTTCCTACAAAAACTGTAGCTGACCAGACATATACATCATCTGCACAACCCGCACTTAATCCTGGAGACTCATACATTATGACTATTTCATTTGATGCATTTGATCCTAATGGACGAAACATTGCGATCATATTAAATGCAAATGATACAAATCAGTCTAACAACACTTTGAACATCCCGGTTACTTCAAACGGTAGTTATTCAAACAATAATAGTTATAACAACAATTACAATAACAATAGTGGATATTACAATGGCAACAACAATTATAATAATGGAGGTAATACCGACCTTGTTGTAAGAATTGTCGATGTTGGAGTAATGAACAACAACAATCAGTTCTACTATTCGAACTCACTCAGTAGAAATGATAAAGTTGCTGTAAAGTTTGAGATTCAAAATATCGGAGGTCAAACTAGTGGACCATTCCAATTCACGGCCAATCTTCCAACTTACAACAACAGTCTCTACCAATCAAACACAGAAAACTCTTTGGCTCCTGGTGAAACACGACAGTACACAATCGGATTCACTAATCCAACTCAAGGTAATGGAACAGTATCATTCACAGTAGACTCAAATAACTCCGTCTACGAAACTAATGAAGGCAACAACTACGCTTCAAGAACAATAAACGTTAACTAATAGTTACAAAATAAAAATGCGCCGCGCCCAAGGGCGCGGCGCATTTTTATTTAAATTTTAAATCCTTAAATATCAAGTCTCGCCATCTTTGCATTCGACCCAAAAGCAAAATTTGAGTACAACAGTAGTTGATACCCGAGAGCGGTGCAAATTTGCTAGTGGGCAAGCTGTATTCAGTCTATATGTCTAGGCGAGCCATTTTAGCGTTGGACTGAATAAATGATTTACGACTTGGTACATCATTACCCATCAAGATATCAATCACTCGGTCTGCTCCTACAGCATCTTCAATAGTTACCTGTCGAAGTATTCGATTGTGAACATCCATCGTTGTCTCTGCAAGCTCCTCAGCATTCATCTCTCCAAGACCTTTGTATCGCTGAATGGTTACTTTTTTACTTTTCTTTATTTCTTCTTTTGCTTCCTCCTCTTCTGTCGGTTCTGTTGTATCACCTCCGCCTTCGATCTCAGTATCTGCAGTTTCATTGATCTGGAGCTTATTTACAGAAAGAAACTTATCTTTTTCTTCTTCAAGATAGAAATAGTGAATTTCTTTTCCGTGCTTTAGTTTGTAAAGCGGCGGTTGTGCAATGTAGATAAATCCAGCATCGATCAAAGGTTTGAAATATCTGTAGAACAACGTAAGAAGAAGTGTTCGAATGTGCGCACCGTCCACGTCGGCATCTGTCGCAATAATGATCTTGTGATATCGAAGCTTGTCGATATTGAACGTATCCCCGATCGCAGTTCCAAGTGCTACCACGAGGTTTGTGATCTGCTCTGACGCAAGCATCTTGTCGAGTCGCGCTCGTTCAATGTTTAGGATCTTTCCTCGGAGCGGAAGGATTGCCTGAGTTCGTCTGTCTCGGCCTGTTTTTGCTGTACCTCCCGCAGAGTCTCCCTCCACAATGAAGAGTTCTGATTCTGAAGCATCTTTTGATTGACAGTCCGCAAGCTTTCCTGGAAGTGTCATTCCCTCAAGCGCACCCTTCCGTAGAATAGAATCCTTCGCAGCCTTCGCAGCCTTTCGTGCTCGCATCGCGAGGATTGATTTGTTGATGATTGCTTTTGCATCATCAGGATTTTCCTCGAGGAACATTGAGAATGCTTCTCCAAATACAGTTGCAACAGCACCCTGAGCTTCCATACTTCCAAGCTTAGCTTTTGTCTGTCCTTCAAACTGGATCTCTTGAAGCTTTACAGAGACCACACATGTAAGCCCTTCGAGCACATCGTCTCCCGTGAATGCATCAGCGGTATCTTTGACTGTATTACTTTTCTTGGCATACGTATTCAAAGTTCGTGTGAGTGCGGTCTTGAACCCTGTGATGTGTGTTCCACCTTCTGGGTTGTATATATTGTTTGCAAATCCTGTGATTCGACTAGACATATCATCAACATACTGCAACGCGATCTCTACAGATTCAACACCTTCAACTTTTTTCTCAACATAAAAAATATTTTTGTGGATCGGCTTCTGTACCTGATTGTTGAATCTAATGAGTGATGCGAGGCCTCCTTCAAAATAGAAAGTATATGAATGCGCATCAATGCCGAGTTCTCGGAAATACTGCACCTCTGTCGCATCAGGCATTTTTTCAAGGTGTGTGCAGTCAATAATAGCGAGCTTCAATCCCTTTACGAGATACGCCTGCTGTCGCATGTGATTTACGATTCGTTTGAAATCATATTCTTGTTTGCCGAAGATAGTCTCATCTGGCTCGAATGTTGTTACTGTTCCGTTTAGTTTTGAGTTTTCGATTTTCTTTACTGCAGCCTTTTTCTTTCCAATAGAATACTCCTGGAAATAGTGTCCTCCATCTCGGAATACATCAACACGACAATAAGTAGAGAGCGCGTTTACCACTGATGCTCCCACTCCGTGCAGACCTCCCGACACTTTGTACCCTTCACCTCCGAATTTACCTCCGGCATGAAGCGTGGTCATAATAACTTCAAGCGCAGAAACCTTTGTCTTTGAATGAATATCTACAGGGATTCCTCGTCCGTTATCCGTTACTCGAATTCTGTTGTTGGGTAAGAGCACGATCTCAACATCGTTTGCAAATCCACCCATCGCTTCATCTCGCGAGTTATCAAAAATTTCCCAAACAAGGTGGTGAAACCCATCTGGTCCTGTCGTACCAATATACATTCCAGGACGCTTTCTTACAGGCTCGAGACCCTCGAGAACTGTAATGTCGTCCGCCCCATAATTAGATTTTTTTTCTTCTTTTGCCATCTGTTTATTATAGCATTTTGATACTTTATTGAGTATTGACTATACCCATTTTCGTGATACTTTTACCACAGAAAACCCATCACCCCCCCCCATACCAACATGCCCGCAGAAGACGTTGAGCCCACAGACAAAGATCGAGAAAGTCTCAGAATCCTCTTTAATTTTGCAGACCAATACCCTCCCCCACAAGGCAAAGAAGATATGGAGGAAATCCTTCAAAATCCCCAAAAGCTTCAAAGTCTTCGTAAAACAATTGGTGATCTCCATGATCTTTTTTGGGAAAAAAAGTAAGTAGCACATTCATCACCAAGATTAGTCGAACCTCTCCGAGGATTCGACTTTTTTATTTCTTAATCAAATTGCACCGCGGCCTACGCCGCGGTGCAATTTTTAAATATTTAAACCCTTAAATATGCCTCTATCTCACCTCCCATTTATTCTCTATGAGTACACCCGTAATTCTCTCCATCACTTTATTTATTTCGTCATCAGTGAGAGTTTTTTCATATGATTGAAACACAAGCCTGAACGCAAAAGAGGTTTTTTCTATTGCACCCGTTTCTTTGCTTGTCTTTTCAAACACATCAAAGAGTTCATGCCGAACCAAAAGATCCCCTATATGAGTTTCTATCACATGCCACACTTTTCCTGCGTTAGATTTATCTCCAGGTACGAAGACTGCAATATCCCGCACCATAAATGGATAAGGTGACGGAGCTTTATACTTCCTCACCTCCTTTGAAACAGGAATTTTGACTGAACCTTTTGGCTCTGGAAGACCCTGAATGAGTGATTCAAAATCCACTTCCATTATTCCATCAATGTTATTTGTCATTCCGATGGATTTGCCATTCTTTGATATGATCCCTCCACTATCATCGACAGTACAGAGTATCGCGATCTTTGATCCGATATGTTCAAAAAGTTCATCTCGCACGATCTTGATCTCATCATTTGGTCTCTCGCCTTTTTTAGCTTTCTTGTAAGCAATACCAATACAAAGTGCGAGAAATTCTCGTCCACCTTTCCACACACGTCCAAATTCAAATACCTTGATCTTATTTTGACCCAAGAGATCTGAATAATAAATATTATTTTTTAGCTTCTCTTCGATCTGTGTTGCGAGGTCTGTTCTAAGATACTTTTTGTCTTCCGCAAGAGGATTAATTATTTCCACTTCACCCTTCGGTGCCAATGTGTATGACTGCACTTCAGAAAACCCTTTTCCAACGAGGAAATTTCGCACAATATTTCGATACGCAATATCAGTATTCAAAGCAACAGGAATATTGACCGAAGGAAGTGTTCCTTCAATATTTTCATACCCATAAAGCCGCCCCACTTCATCAACAATATCTTCCTTTATATTCAAATCCTTTCGCGAGTCGGTAGGATACACAGCGATCACTGCACCCTCCCTTCGTGCGTTTATAGATGCGCGTTTTAAGAGCTCTATGATTGTTTCAGCTGGAATCTCTTTTCCAAGTTTTTCGTTTATAAATTCAGCTGATACTTCAACCTTTTTTTCGGTCTTTTTTGTGAGGCCTGCAGAACTAATACCACTTACTGTAATTTCTGAATCTTCTTTTTTCAGTAGTGAGACAAAGTAGTTCAAAGCTTCGATTGCAAGTGTTCCACTCACACCATTCTCAAATCGTTTTGATGAATCAGTTTTGATATTAAGTCGACTTGAAGTTTTGCGGACAAGACTTGCATCAAAGTGAGCAGATTCAACAATGACATGATCAGAGTTATGTGTCGTCTCAGCGAGCTTACCGCCTTTTATCCCTGCGATCGCGAGAGGATTTTTTTCGTCGCTAATGATAACCACATCTGAATCGAGCTTTACTTCTTTGCTGTCCAAAGTTGTGATCATTTCACCAACTCTTGCGTATCGCACAGTAATATCTCCCGATACTTTCCTAGCGTCAAACACATGCATCGGCTGACCAATATCAAGCATTACGAAGTTTGCAATGTCTGCAAAGACATTAATAGATCTCTGTCCTACTGCTTCAAGTTTTTCCTTAAGCCATGTTGGTGAATCTGCTTTTGTCACATTCATGATCCGGATCGCATTGTATGAATCACAAAAATCTCCCGCTTCGACAGACACATTCACACCCACAACATCATCAGATTCGATCGGAGGAAGTGTACGAGGAATGAATTCATTGTCAGGAATAAGGGCTGCGAGTTCTTGTGCAACACCTTGATGTGAAAGGCAATACGATGCACGATCTGGAAGCACCTTCACGTCTAAGATATCATCAGTCGTTTTCTTTTCAATTCCTTCAACTTCAAAGATATGAAATGTCAAAAGCTCCGCGATCTTATCAGATGATGGAAGAGGTTTTTTGAAGTATGTCTGGAGCCATTTGTGAGAGATTTTCATAACTTTTATTTTGCTGATTTTTTGTGTGACACCATAATGTTGATAATGATCCAAAGTATAAGTACCGAAGCTTCAATTCTAATATCGTTTATATAAAGAATGATGGCTGCCCCAACAACGAACGACACAATACCAAAGACATGCCCTTTGAGGGACACAGGCCAATTAATGAATCGCTTTGCCCCATCGTGACCGAGTTTTGAAAACCAATATCCAAACCTTCGATGATGAGCACCTCTAACATATTCAACGACAGAAATGATCACGTATGCAAGAAGGATAAAAAATACCACCATCCCCCAAGAAAAATGTTCATTTAATAAAAGATTTTTCATTTTGAATTAATTTAATTAAATTTTTGCTTTTTGATTTGTAATCTTTGATTTATCTAGAATTGATTAACAAATCTAAGGTCCGCTGTATAAAGTTCTCGAATATCATTAAGTTCATATTTGACCGCCAGAAGCCTGTCAATTCCTCCTCCGAATGCAAATCCCTGCCATTTGGTCGAATCCACTCCAGATGCTTCAAGTACATTGGGATGGATGAGTCCAGCACCCATCATCTCCAACCACTTGCCTTTCCATTGCATATCTACTTCCACCCCAGGTTCAACGAAAGGGAAAAAACTTGGTCGAAATCGTATCTCTGCATCTTCTCCAAAATATTTTTTGAAAAAATGGGTAAGCACACCTTTGAGATCTGCCATAGAAACTATCTTGTCTACAAAGAGTCCTTCGAATTGATGGAATTGTGCTTCGTGAGTCGCATCTGTCGCTTCATTTCGAAATACTTTTCCAGGCACAATGATCGCCATTGGAGGTTTATGAGTTTCCATGTATCGAATCTGCATTGGAGAAGTGTGAGTACGAAGTAATTTTGCATCTCCACTTTCAACTTTAGACTTTTCACTTTCGACTATACTTTCTGGTTTCAACCAGAAAGTATCCTGCATATCTCGCGCAGGATGATCGGCAGGAAAATTAAGTGCTTCAAAGTTATAGTGATCAGTTTCTACCTCGGGACCTTCAACAATAGAAAATCCAATCTCGTTGAAGATATCTGAAATTTCTTGAACCGCTTGCGTAATGAGATGATAATAACCTTTTTGATTTGGTTCCTGCATATATCGTTAAATTATAGCGAAAAATGCCAAAAAAGCCACTGACGCATTTTAACCTACTTCTCCTTCAGCACTGAGTTAATGAATGATTTCGTCACCGGTCCAAAATACCCCACTGCAGGCTTGATATGATGATCCTTCTGGAATTTAATGAGAGCAGCTTTGGTAGCAGGTCCAAACTTTGTTGTTTCTTTACCTTTAGATCCTACCCCTGTCTTTGAAACAATGTATCCTTGTGCATTGAGGAAGATTTGGAGGTTTTTGACTTCAGGATTAGTGTTTCCAAGGGTTTCAGTTTTGGTAAAGGTAAATGAAGAAGGCAAAGGATTGGTTGAAGGAGTGAACGCCGGTTTTTGTGGTATTGATGGAGTAGATGATTCTGAAGAGAGAATACGAGTGTAGTTTGAATTGTAACCAGAACCTCCTCCACCTCCACCTGATGAGACAGCAACATTCACCGTTGCAGATGCATGTGAAGCAGTAGAAACATTGTTTGATGTGTCTAATGAAAAGATACTGTAGTAATACGTTCCGTTTGAAAGATTTGTGTCTGAGTATGATGTGTTCGTACTTCCTTGAACTACAAGTGTTCCATCTGTGATGAGCGTGGGGTAGCTTGTCGTATCTCGACGAATCGTAATTGAAAAGAGGTCGAGATCAGTTGAATTAGTCCATGTTAATCCAATATTACTTCCTGATGCGTTTGCAGAGAAAGAAGATGGAGATGCAGGAGGGGTGGTGTCGGTTGGAGTATCAACATTAAATTGAAATACTGATGATGGACTGGATTGAACGCTACCTATACTTTGCATAGCTTTATAATGATACTGACCAACACCAAGTGGTGTAGACACAGTTAAATCTATTGCCCCATCAGAACACAGCCCTGTTGCTACTGCGGCATCAGCATTATCGTCATCTTCCAATGTTACCGTATCCCCATCTGTACAAGTGATAGAAAATTGTGGAGTTGTGGTGCTCGTATGAGTACCGTCAGCAGATAGTGCCGGAATACCTGGAGCATCTGGAATTGAGTATATAAATTTTCCTCCATTTTGTTCAACAAAAGTTGTTGTATTGTCGTATGTAGCATTAATAATATTCACAAACACTCCAGTTCCACTAGCGACGACAGTCCATGGACTATCTGTGACAAAATTTCTTGTCACAGTTGTAGAAGCAGTGTACATACGGGTTTTAGTTCCAGATACAGTCCCGTGATTTTCTGTAAGATCGCCATAGAAAGTAGCACTACCATCGATTGTCCCAGACACATCAATAACGGAACTTGAATCGTTAAATACAGCATTACCAGTAATGGTTGTGCCGCCCGCAATATAACTATTGCCACTAAATACAATATTACTCGCAAGAGTTACACCAGAAATAAATCCTACAGTTCCAACAGTTGTCGTACCAGTGACTGATACATAAGGCCCTGTTTCAAGAGCAATACTACTTAAACTGTATGGATTGGCTTGAGCTATATTTAGATTAGCCAATGTAACAGAAGCACTTGGCCTAGTGGTAACATTATTTTCGATATAAGCAGTGTCCTCATTTTCTGGGATAGATCCTGCAGGAGTTGTAAAACTTGAATCTGTAAACCAGTTTGATGGATTATCCCAAGTACCATCTGCGTTTGCGTTAAAATATAATGTTCGAGGAGCAGGTGTACTATTTGTAACAGATTGATCTGAAAAACCTGTTACATTATGTAAAGAAGGATCTTCTATCCAATGCGTATTATCAGAATAACTCATCAAAATATTAGAATCTCCGTACACAACAGAACACGAAAAAGTAACAACAACGGTCGCTCCGACCACTGAAGCACTTGTCCCATTACAACTTTGAGGGCCCCTAATCGAAATATCCGTAGCTATTGGAGAGACACTTGCGTTCAATACCTGATCAAAAGTCAAAGTAAGAATATTTCTATTTAGAGAAGCACTTTGTAATACTGGAGGTGAATCGGCATTATTTTGAGTGTCATTTTCAATAAAAGCACCCGCAGAACCTGTAGCTCCGGAAGATGATCCTGGATTACCAGGATTTCCTGGATTACCAGGATTTCCACTTGTTCCACAGTTTCCATTCTCATCGCATCCTGCACTACCTCCTGGCCCTCCAGATCCTCCATTAGCTCCATTACCAGGTAAACCACCTGCACCACCATTTGATTGATGCACATAATAAATTGGATTTGAATTATCAGAAGTGTAAGATCCAGCATTGCCACCGGCACCACCACTAGCACCATTACCTCCTTGCTGACCTGTACCACCATCTCCACCAAAACAATCTATGTTAGGGTCACAATTAAAACCATCAACTCCATTAGCGCCGGATGCTCCACTCCCACCATTACCTCCAGCACCACCATAATTATCAATAGGCGGACTTTGACCTACAGTTACATGATTAAAAATAATAGACCCTCCATTTCCACCAGTACCGCCCGGTTGACCAGAATCACCAGGTGAATACCCTGAAGCTCCAGGGCTTCCATTACCACCATTAGTAGAAATATATCCAGAGATTGTAGAATTTGAAATAGTAATTGTACCGCCACTCCCACCATTATAGGCATTATTAGTAGCATTATCAGCATTGGATCCATTAGATATTATTTGACCACCTATATATGAATTATCAATTGCTATAGATCCACCATTAGCGCCGGCCACATTATCACCATCAACACTAGCAGCACTCGAAATAACTGAAATAGCTGATGAGGTATCAATCCTTATGTTTCTGATAGAAACAGAATATCCATCACGATGGTTTGAATCTCCTGCTGCATATATTGAAGTTCCTGCATTAACCGTAAGTGTATATCCATTACCATCAATAGTAACTCCGTCTGTTTGTATAAAAAAACAATTGTTGGTGGAAGTAATATTTGCCGTTAATGTATATGTACCCGGATTAGTAATAGTCTGACAAGATGATATTTGAGTATCCGCACTTACGATCTTTGGAAAAGAAAAAACTCCTCCAACAGCAAAGAGGATCATCATAAAAATCATCACAGGAGAAATAAATCTATAATTAGCAAATTGCTTTTGTGATTTATGGATCGACATAAGAATATTATAACTTAAAAAACCTTGTCTTTAAAGATAGTGTGAATCAAAAAACGAGTAAAGCTAAACTATTTTTACATATTTAATCTCCACCAAATACTATATACTAAATACATTTTTTGATGTATAATGCTCGAATGCAAACTATCGTGAATATCATTGGCACGAGCGTCATCTTTTTCTCCCTCTACTTTGAGGTATTTCTTTTGATTTCCCTTTTTGAATCAAAAAAGAAGCGTAAACTCTCTTCCAACCTCGAATATTTCTACCCTCCCGTCACAATCCTCATCCCTATTTGGAATGAAGAAACAACGATCGTCGATACCATCGAATCACTTTTGAACCTCGATTATCCAAAGGACAAACTCCACATCATGGTCATAGATGATGGAAGTACCGACAAATCACTTGAAGCTCTGCAGAAATTCAAGGGTCATCCAATCGTTGAGGTTCACTCAAAGCCAAACGGCGGTAAATTTACAGCACTTAATTTTGGTATCGAAAGAATGAAAACTGATTTTATTGGATGTCTTGATGCCGATTCTTTCGTTGAAAAAAATGCACTAAAATTCATCATGCGTCGATTTACAGATCCCGAGGTAATGGCCGTTACTCCATCAATGATCATCGAAAAGCCATCAAATATTCTTCGCAAAATGCAGCGAGCAGAATACAGCTACGGAAACTTTATGCGAAAAGCATACGGATCTATCGGAGCGATCCATATTACTCCTGGACCGTTCTCCTTTTTCCGAAAAGAAGTGTTTGAAAAGATTGGCCCATACAAACACGCACACAATACTGAAGATATGGAAATGGCGATGCGAATGCAGAAGAATCATATGCTTATCGTGAATGAACCAACCGCACTCGTGTTTACCGTAGGCCCAGACACAATCAAAAAACTGTACAAACAAAGAGTGCGTTGGGTCAGCGGATTTCTTGGCAACTTAATAGATTATCGGGACATGCTCCTCAATAAAAAACACGGCGACCTTGGGCTTATCGTTCTCCCTTTTGCATTATTTGGTATTTTAATGTCTCTTGTTACGATCACTATCTCTCTCTACAAGATTTCAATCCAGGTGATCGAGGCGATTCAAAAAATACTTACCGTTGGATTCTCAGCGCCCCAATTTGATTTTAGTTGGTTTTTTATCGATACGAGTGTATTATCAATAATGACCGTCACTCTTATATTTTTCATTATAAGCCTTATAATGTACGGATATAGAACTGTCTATGGCAAATGGAGTATTTCTCTTGAAATGTTTTACTTTATCTTCCTTTATTCATTTATAACGCCGTTTTGGCTTATGAAATCAGTGTATAACAATATCAAAGGAGTACATGCGCCATGGAGATAATCAATAGTCATTAATTAAAATACAATGGAACAAAATAAACACATCGATTGGAAAAAGTATGTCATCACTTTTTTTATCACTGCAACAATATTTGGCACTGCAATCTACGCGAGTAGTTATTTCAATAACAAAAGAATAGATGAGATCAAATCAATCCAGGAATCGATCTCAACTAACATTATGTCTTCTGAGACTCAAGTCTCCCTCCTTTCGGACATAGATTGTGACGATGTGGGCAGTTCAATGCTTTCAAGCGAGCTCAATTCCCTTGCGTCTCGAATCGAATATAGTGAGAAAAATATAAGTAATGCAGATGAAGAAGTACTCCAGCTTAAGAAAGCGTATTCGCTTCTTGAAATCAAAGATTACCTCCTCATGAAAAGATTGTCTCAGCGATGCAACAAGCAGTTTGTGTTCGCACTCTATTTCTATGCAAATAGCACTAAATGTCCTGACTGCGATAAGGCAAGTACAATACTTACTTATCTTAGAGAGAAGTATCCAGAGCTCCGAGTGTACTCTTTTGATTACAACCTAGACCTCTCAGCACTCAAAACTCTTATCACTATCTCAAAGATCAAAGACGATCTGCCCGCGATTGTAATAGACGGTAAAGCGATTGAATGGCCACAGGACAAGGACAGTCTCGAGAAGATCATCAAGGCAAAGTATCCAAAGGATGCAAAAGTAGCAACAACAACTACCGCCACGATAAAGAAGTAACAAATAAAAAAGCACCGCGGCTACGCCGCGGTGCTTTTTTATTTCTTCTCTACCTTATACACCTTTTCACATGGACCATTCTCACAATGCTTCTTTGCAAATTCAATTACTCGCACAAGCGGATTACCAATAAATTTAAAAGCTTTTACTTGCGAGGTGTAATTTAAAATGGACTTCATCTGTGTATCGAGATCCGTATCCCTAAGCGCGATTTCTTTTAAGGTCAACGTAAAGTCTGGCAGAGATTCTTTTAGATAATCAAACAAATCCTCTTTATGTTTCTTGTAGTACACAAGCGTATAAGGCATGTCCTCAAACATGTACCAAGAAACATTCGGAAACTCGCCGGATTTGATTAAATCAAGAACAATATCATGCACCATCAAATGATCCTTGTGTGTGATCTTTGTCCCAAAATACGCTGGAAAATAAACATCAAGATGTCCGTTTTTTGACTCATTAGTTATAAGCTCAATTACTTTTCCCTTTACTTTCTCTTTTGTTTCAGCTGTTGTACTCGCCTTTCTATATTGACCATCAAGAAATCCTAGATTGATTTCTGTTGTACCAAAAACTTTTAATGCATTAGCATTCTCTTCAGTACGTATTGAAATAGCTGTATCACTCGAAAGAAATCCCGATACGAAATCCCACCAGGTTTTCTTTACAATTTCTGGCTTGCCTGAGAAAACGGTGACAACAACCTTATCGTCATCCGTTTTTGACAAGAGACCTCCTAGTGGCAAGACCGCATCATCGAAGTGTGGAGCGAGGATGAGAGTTGTGGTGGACATATCGGATGATGCGGAGACAGGATTGAACAAGGAAAGGAAAACAAATAGAGCTAATAAAAGTTTAGACATGGAGATATTTTAGCATGAGAGACTGATTTTGAAACCTTTGATATACTTAACCAATGTTAGATTTTAAACTCGCTCTCTCCGTCCTTGCGGCAATAATTACCATTATCGGTTTTATTCCTTACTTCAAAGATATTTTTAATAAAATGACAAGACCTCACATTTATACATGGCTTATATGGGCAATGACACAAAGTACTGCCACTCTCGCACTTTGGTACGGTGGAGGTAGCTTTGCGGTACTCAGTTTAGTTACTGGAACAATACTTGTGATTCTTGTTTTTCTTCTTTGTTTTAAATATGGAACCAAAAATATTACACGAAATGACACCTTATGTCTTATCATTGCCTTATTTGCAGTAGTTGCTTGGTGGCAGTTAAAAAATCCATTCCTCTCGGTGTTTTTAGTTTCAGCAATTGATGGATTGGGATATATACCAACTTACAGAAAATCATGGACAGAGCCTTGGAGTGAAACGTTGTCATACTGGGCACTTATGGCACTCACTGCATTTATGACAATTGTTGCAAGTGCAGAGTATAATTTTTTAACAATTACTTATCTTTCTGTTCTTACCCTTTCAAATATCACTGTTTTTACAATTTGTTATTTTAGGAGAAAAAACATAATCAATCCAAGCGTTTAAACACTTCTCTCAGAATCTCGACCTCGACTAAATTCTGCTACCCACAGAAATACAAATAACTTTCGCAACCTTACAGGTTCAGTACACCTTTTGGCTAAAATTTTCTTAAAATCAATTTTAGACTCAAAAGGTCTTGCGGTCGGGTCCCTATCCCGACCTCACCTCCCAGACTATCGTCTGGGACGCTCATGAGACTTTGTCTCATGAGCTAGGCGCTCCATATAAAAAATCCCCAATGCATTTCTGCACCGGGGATTTTTTATATGGAGCCGCCTCCCAGACTCGAACTGGGGACCCTCACTTTACAAAAGTGTAGCTCTACCAACTGAGCTAAGGCGGCAATATTTATTTTGTCTCTCGATAGTCCTCTATGTGCTTTAAGAAGAGTGACACAGAACCTCTGTTCTTTGGAATATCTCGTCCCTTAACCGCATCAACTATATGAGATATCTTAGGATACACTACTTCTTTAACTTTTTCAAATGTTTTAACTCCCTGCTTTACTGCAAGAAATGCAGCAACGTTCGCCATTTTCTTTGGCATCTCTTTGGCAGATTGTCCCACATCCTTCATCTTTGTTTTAAAAGAATGCTCATTAACATGCGAGATATCAACAAATGCCCGCCCCCCTTCAAGCTCTCTTTTTTTATTCCAAAAAAGGAAGACAATTCCTACAAGGGACACAAAGAAAGTGATTGAAGTGAACATATGGTTTAAGCTTTAGTTGAAAATCTAGCAAACTTACCTACTACTACTTTTTCACCAAACTTCTGGATCGCATTAGAAATCTTTGTCGCAACAGTCACACTATCATCTTTGATGAAAGGCTGTTCGAGAAGCACCATTTCCTTAAAGTAAGCATTGATCTTTCCTTCAAGAATCTGCGCTTTGAGATTTTCAGGCTTCCCTTCAAGCTCTTTTTCAAATACCTCTTGAGCTTTTTTCTTCGCATCTTCACTTACTTCCTCCATTGAACGAAATTCTGGTCTAGTCGCAGCCACCTGCATTGCAATATCATACGCTAAAGCCTTAAATTCTTCGTTCTTAGCAACGAAGTCAGTCTCGCACCAGAGTTCTACCATGGCACCGATCTCACCTGAAGTGTGAATATATGCCTGTACAACACCTGCTCCAAGGTCTCTGTCGCCTTTCTTTTCAGCGATTTCTGCACCTTTTTTCTTGAGAAGAACGAGAGCCTGCTCCATGTCCCCTCCTGCATCTTCAAGAGCTTTCTTGCACTGCATAATAGAAACACCTGTTTTATCACGAAGATCCTTGATTTGTTCTGTAGTAATCATAAATAAAAATAACAAAAATAATAAAGGGAAACAAAAAAGAATTACGCAGAAAGCGTACCCTTTTTGTATGCGTCTCGGATTCGAGATACGAAGAATTCAACACTTGCCTTTGAAGCATCATTTCCAGCAATAGGATAATTAACGCCCGCAATATCATTATCAGATGAAGAAAGTGTGATGATAGAAACTCCCATCTGCTTAGCCTCAGCAACAGCGATGTGCTCCTTCTTAGCGTCAACTACGAAGATAGCGCTCGGGATCTTTTCAACTCCTTTTAGACCGTCAAACATTTCTGTAAGAGATACAATCTCTCGGTCAAACATAAGTCTTTCTTTCTTTGTATATTTAAGTAATTCACCTTTTTCCTTCTTCTGTGTTAGGTCTGCAAGTCTGTGAGTTCGCTTCTTGATCTCTCCAAAGTTTGTAAGAGTTCCTCCAATCCATCGACTTGCGACGAATGGCATATTGATACTATCTGCATATGTTCGAACGATACCCATAGCTTCACTCTTACTTGAAACAAAAAGAATAACCTTCTTAGATTTACCAAGTTCAGTAACAAATTCTTCTGCCTTTTTGAGCATTTCCTCTGTCTTTTCGAGGTCAATAACTTCAGTCATGTTTTTAACTCCACAGATAAGAGACTTAAATGATGGATGTCGTCGAGATCGCAAAAAACCGAAATGAGCCCCTACCTTGACCATTTCCTGGATGTCTTTTGAAAGTGTGTTTGTTTTGTCTGTCATATTCAAATATATTACCAAAAAGGCTTAAGAAAAGCAAATGCCCGGTGCCGTAGGCGCCGGGCATTCCTCTATATAGTATATACCCTACAGAATCCAGAACTTTTACTGTGATTCCTTATAGTTAGGCGCGCTCAAACACTGTGAGTAGACATGGGTATCATCTGCAACTCCGTCTGGTCCTACCAAGACCCCGTCTTTACAGGTGATGTTTGCCCCATCACAAGATTTGGCTGCTACGACTCTTTCTTTAAAGAATTTATAAGATTCACCATTTTTAAGATCAATACCGTCTCTGTCTTCACAGTCTGTACTTTGATCTTGATTACATGATACGGCCGCACTTGGTTCTCCAACAGGAGTCAGAGTTTGTCCCTTACAAGTAAAATCCTGTGTCTGACATTTACCCTTGTCTGCCCCTTTTGTAATTTTTGTATAAATAGTAGTTGATTCACCATCAACAATGAGGCCGTTTGCAGAAGCACAAAGCACATCGTTAGTTGTTATTTTTACACTACTCCAATCCATCCATCCCACAACATCTGATCCCCAAGCAAATCCAGAGAACTTTGTTCCATCACTTGTAACACCGTAACTAGGTGTCCTACCACCGCTGCTCAAACTGATCCATCCATCCCATCCCCCTCTGTTATCAATTGATTTGTATGTAAGAGGGTTCATTACCGAAACAGCACGCGCCCATCCTGAAAGGCCATTGTCAGTCATTTTTGCGTTAGCTCCCATTGAAGAATCAGGGAATCCAGACAAGCCTCCGAATTTGATCCATCCAATATTTGAAGACCAAGCGTAGCCTACAAGATTATTTGATGCATCAACAGACACTGTTCCATCATTAAATGAAATCCAACCAACGTTAGAAGACCAAGAGTAGCCAATGATTCTTTTTGTGGAATCTGTTGCATTTACAGAGTATGCTCCAACCAGGCCCGCAATTAAAACACCTAAAGTAATGATGCCGAGCTTTAAATGTGCTTTTTTAAATAAATTCATAAGTATATAAATGATTAATCAGAATAATTATAACACTCGCACTTATTTAAACAATCAAATTATCCACCCTGTACCACCTTTAATTGATATCAATGTAATCGGTTGTTGCCGGCTTTCTAAAAAATACCTCTGATAAAAAATTCTTCAAATATAAATATCCTGTCTTACAAAAACCGTGTGCCACAAATCTTCTACCTGAAGTTGGCATGGAATGTTTAAATGAAAATAACACTTTTCCGAATTTACTTGCTCTTCGGGCGATATTCGTATCTTCTCCATAGAATGCAATACTCGTATCGAAGCCATTCATCTTGTCCAAGGTTGACCTTCGGATTGCAAAATTAGATCCAGTCACCATATATCCGATCAAAAAATACATCGGCATCGCGCACAGATACCAATAAAAATATTTAACAAAAAATTGTTTTGCAGATGAAATGTCATAATAAAAATATGGACCGCTCACGCAGACAACATCGCCTCTTTTCGAAAATACTGAGATCACCCACTCATACCAGCCTTTTGGAAGCAATGCATCTGAATCAATATTCGCAATTATGTCTCCCTTTGCTTCAAGATAACCTCGCTGCCTTGCCTGAGTTAACCCTTTCTTTTCTTCTCGAACAACTCGCACCCCATACTCCATAAATCCTCTAGCAATCTCTCCAGTTCTGTCTTTGCTTGCATTGTCTATCACAATGATTTCACAAAATTTTGCGCCAGAATCAATAACTGCCTGCAAACATTTGCCGATATACTTTTCCTCATTATATGCAGGGATAACAAGGGTTACCTTTAGATCATCTGAGATTGTATTTTGGTCCAACATATTATCTTAATTATCTCACAGCCTGCCACTCTTTTGAAGTGGGCTTTTTAAACCATGCAAAAGTGAATGCATCGCGCATCCATATATAAAGAAGCTTTGGCCATCCATATGCTCTAGATCTTCTTCCTGAATGTCCAACAATAAGACTGCCATCATATGCAGTCCGTCCACATTCTTTTGCAAGCCTTTGGAATATGTCAGCATCTTCACGGCTCACCAAAGACTCGTTATATCCTCCAATCTTTTCAAAATCTTTGCGGCGCATCATCTGGAATTTCCCTGATGCTTCTCCAGTATGAAAAATATTATTTTTAATCAGATGAACGAAGTTAAAAATAAAATAGATCACCCTATCAGAAATAGTTTCAAGATCTTTGACTACTCGAAGCTGGCCCGTGAGTGCTGCCAAATTCTTTTCTTTTTCAAATCTTTTTAATGCATGATTGAAAAATTCATCCGGATCTTTGATAACAACATCAGCATCAAAAAAGACGATTATATCTCCACTCCCCTGTGCTGCTCCGCTATTTCTATTTGCTCCAATTGTATTGTGTTTGCTTAAAGGTTCGAGCACCAAGTCTGCGTATTGTTTTGCAATATTTACCGTCCCATCAGTGCTTTTATCATCAGAAACAATAACCGTGTGTGGAAGTGTTAGTTTATTTTTAAGGATCGATAAAATTCCTCCGATATATTTTTCTTCATTATATGATGGAATAACAATATCGATCATATTATTTAATCTTGTTTTGCAAATATTTTCTAAATCCAAGAAATGCAATAACAATTACAATTGCAAAAGCAATAATAGACATCCTGCCGAGCACAGAGTCGATTGTAAGATATAGATTACTGAAATAATATCCAGTACCAAGAAGTAATCCAGTCCAAATGAGCTGTGCGAGCCCGTTTACAAACATATAAAATCCAAACGGAATTTTGACCATTCCCGCAGTGAAGAGTGTCACAAGTGCAAAGCCAAAACCATTACTAATTTTTGAAACAAAAAGTATTGGTTTTTTATATTTGTGGAAAATACCAGTCACCTTCTCCACCCTTTCTGGAGTTATGCTGAAATATTCTCCATATCTTTTCACAAATCTGTGTCCATACCTAAACCCAAGATAATACCAAAGAGCATCACCGATCAAATCTCCGATCATAAGCGAAAGATACACTGGCAAGACATACAAATGCCCCAGTCGAATAAGCACTCCACAAAAAAGTGATAGAAACGGCCCCTCAAGAAATCCCAAGATAATAATACTCGCATATATAAGATATGCGTGCTCAATTGAAAGTTGTACAAGATAAGCTTCCATAGATAAATATTGTAGCATTAAATACATTCTTATAAAGACTTTTCCACTGTCTTTAAATGACACTATTGTAACGATCTATTTTATTGGTAGAATATTTAGAATAATAAAATAAAATGAGAATCCTCGTAATTGAAGACGAAGAAAAGATGGCATCTTTCCTTAAAATCTCTCTCGAAGCAGAATGCTTTGCAGTAGATATTACAGCTGATGGTGAAAAAGGTATCTATTACGGACGTTCAAATGAATATGATCTAGTAATACTTAATAGCACTCTTCCAGAGAAGAATGGAGTAGAAATCTGCCAAAGACTTCGTAATTACGGAAAAACAATGCCAATTCTCGTCACTTCAATCAAAAATCACATAGCCGAAAAAATAGAACTTTTAAATGCTGGCGCTGACGACTATCTAACAAAGCCTTTTGTTCTTGAAGAATTACTCGCCCATATGCGTGCACTCCTCCGCAGAAAGCCAGCCATTGAACAAGAAATTCTTTCGTTTGGAGACATAGTGCTTGATTCAAAGAAATGTCTCGTTCTCCGAAAAGGCAAAAATATCGCACTTACACGAAAAGAATTTATGCTGCTTCAGTATCTGATACAGAACACCGAAACCGTACTTTCAAAAGCAAAAATACTTGAGCATGTCTGGGATATGTCGATCAATATATTCTCACATACAATCGAATCGCACATCCTCAGTCTCCGAAAGAAACTAAATGATCAAGGCAAAACAAAACTTATACACACAATCCCTGGTCGAGGATATAAAATAGGTCTATATAGAAATTAGCGCAATTCAAAATCAAATCCAAAATATTGAAGACTATCTGTTTCTCAAACTTCGGAGTTTATCGATAACATCGTTATCGATCGAATCAACATGAATCTGAAGATTTGGAGACGATATCTCGATTCGAGCTTCTTCGAGCGCTTTTTTGACAGCTTCAGTTGTCTTAAAATACATATCCATTTCACGAGATGGAGTATCGATCCACACGCGAACCAAAAGTGTCACACCTGATTCCCCGAGTTCTTGCACCACAACATCTGGAGCAGGATTTTTGAGAATATGTTTTATAAATGTTACTTCTTTAAGAATAGCTGCTCTCGCGAGAATAATCGATTCGCTGTATGCGATGTTCACCTTCACAACAACTCTCGTATTACCATTTGCCGAGTGATCAATGACAACATCATTAATTATTTTTCTGTTTGGAATAATCACATATGCATTCTCCTGAGTTCTGATTCGAGTTATTCGTATTGTTATTTCCTCAATGCAACCATATCTATTATCGTGAGTAATGTAATCACCTACGCGAAACGGCCTATCAAGAAAAATAAAGAAGCCTGCAATAATATTTGAGAGCACATCTTGAGATGCAAAACCGATAGCAATACCCACCACTCCAATACCAGCAAGTGCAGCTCCCACATTGATACCGAGCTGCCCTATCATCATCACAAGAGTAAAAATAGATATCAACACTTTAAAAATACCATCAATGATTTTGATGAGACCGCTTTCAATACCGCTTTTTTCAAGTATTGCTTTAAGTGGAGCGGAAAGCACTCGATATACGATATATCCAATGATAAATACCACAAGCGCCCCAACAATATTAGGTATTAGCAAAATTAGCCGGTCTTTGAGTATGAACGGGTCTAAGCTTGTAAACGATGATACGTTCAAATTATCCATAGATATATTATATCAAATCAAGATAGAGACCGCCTAGGAAGTGGAAAACTTTAATGAGCTTGATAAATAAGGATTTTTTTACCTTGCGGACCTGTCCAATCAGTAAATCTCCACCAGGTTGGCGTGAGTTTAAAGAATACGAATTTAGGGTCTTTAGCTTTTTCACTTTTCTCTGGGAATTTACCAAGATATACAGAATCAAAAGCACCCCTCTCTTCTGGCTTCAAAAGTTCAATAATTCCATCAAGCTGGAGCGTTTTCATATTACTTTCATCAGATCCTATAACAAAAGAAGCTCTTGATTTCTCTCTCGCAAAAAGCGGCTCTGCCTTTCGATACTCACGATATGTTTCAAAGTAGAACACAAGCGGATCATCAGTATGAGCGAAATGCACGGTCGCCGCATGAGGTGACCCATCCATCATTTCAACAGCAAGCACTCCAACTCGCTGTGTTTTTATGTAGTCGAGGATTTCTTTGTTCATAAATGAATTAATTTAAAATTGTTCTTAATGCTTCGATTACCGGACTCATTTCTAATACCTCTTCTTCTTGCGTATGAAGAATTGCAGGTTTGTTAGTAGTCTTTGAATAATACAAAGTGCGAACCGGCATTTGAATATGAGCCTTGCCAAATTCTTGATCAGTCAAAACCACTTCTCTTCTCGAATCTACAATCTTTATTGATCCGTTCAGATCTATAAGGGCAAATGACTCTACCCAAGCCGCATCAACTTTGCCTCCATATTTTGTTGCGACACCTTTCCAAAAATTCAAAAGTTTTTCACCAATCTCTTCTTTAGTTAAAGTACGTTCATTAGTCTCTCCGAGAGCAATTCTTTTTGGGGTTTCTACCAATCCTTCTCCTTCAACATAAAATCCAGTGTCATTTGCAAGAATGGACATATCTACTTTTCCTAAATAAGCTTTAGCTTTTATAATCGCATTTTCAGAGAGTGTTTTTCCATTCTCTTCAATATCCAATGGTTCAATATTAAGATCTTGTGGAGTGTATATTTCAAAAGTATTATCAATTTGATTCAAAAGATTTTTAAATCTCTCGATCTTACCGTGATTATTTGTTGCAAGAAATATTTTTTTCATTGTTATTGGCCTACACAATTTTGTTCTTAACCTCCTCCACAATTTCTGGGAAAATCGTCTTGTCCTTATCCACACTAAAATGTCCTTCATCCGCATATTCGTGATATTCAGTATTCAAATGTTCGTGTATATACCTTGCTTCAGTAATGGGTACAAATGGATCATCAATGGATGCAAATTGTATAATCCAGTTCTGATTATTTTTTATCGTATCCCATTCCCACTCTTTATCAAAATAGCCACTTTGTTTTTCACTTTCTATACCAAGGTCCGTGTAGCATGCACCCACTAATATTGATCCAAATATTTTATTTGTTTCAGCAAATCTCATTGCAGCAACAGCACCAGATGAATGACCAATAAGTATTGTATTTTCGTCAGCTCCTAGCTCTTTAATAAATGGCAGCCAAAATTCCTGACGAGCAAGAATTGAATCTGGAAACTGTACATTTATCGTTTCAATCCCGATCTTCTCAAGCTCTGCTTTGACATAAGGAAACCACCCCTCATCAGGGGTCGATCCGCCGTTCCCGGGAATTAAAATTACTTTTATAGATTTCATAATTAATAAAGTTCAGGATTTTCTAAATGTAAGAGTGCCATCTTTACTGCGCTTTTATTAAATGAAGTTCGATCCATTCTCCCTTTTGTAAGTATATGAATAAGCCCTCCGTGTTCTCCCGGTTTATTCTGATCACTTAAGCCAACAGCCTTTAAAGCCTGACTTCCATCCATTCCTTTATTTAAAATTGCATCAATCGCAGCTTTAGGCCATTCACAAGCTTCAGATAATCCAAGATGAATTTGCTTCCCATCATATATTGCGCACGCAGCCACTTCCATATAGCCTGATTTTGTTTGAGGAACCGCCATAAGTCCGCCCTCAATTCCAAACCCATAATCATTATTCACATATGCCTGCTTTGCCCGATCGATCGCTCCAGCCACTGTCTCATCAATACTTTTAGGATGTCCAAATTCATCAACCTTAACATCCACCCCTACAACTTCAACTCCTGCAAACATGGGATAATCAAGTAGCAGTTCAGCGACCGCATTCACCTTTGTTTTATTTTTTGATCCTACTCCGATTTTCGGAAATTTAAGTATAGCAAATACCCTCTCTCGAATGAAATGGTCGTTATTTTATATGCAACCAAATAGTTGCATAAATTACTTAAATGGTCTATATTAGATATATTAATATTTATAATTAAAAACCTATGCAAGATTCTATTACATGCGAAATCATAGTTAAGGCGAACAAAGAGCGGGTATACACTGCGATCACAGATCCAAAAGAGATCACAACCTGGTTTCCCAATGTTGTCGAAGGTGCAACGCTTGAAGTTGGAGAACGACCAATTTTTATATTCACCGAAGAAAATCACAAGACTCAAATTTATGTTGAAGCAGCAAAACCGTATGAATACTTTTCATACCGATGGGTTCCAGGATCTGCGGGGATCGTAGGCGATGTACTCACAGTCCCAAACACGCTTGTTGAATTCTTTATCGAAGAACAAGAAGACGGTACGAAAGTAACAGTTAAAGAATCAGGATTTGCTTCCCTTCCTCCTGAAGTAGCGGAAAAAAGCTTCAAACAAAATTCTGGAGGTTGGAAATATATGATCGGTCGCCTTGAGGAAGTAATGAATAAGTAACGTGCCGCCTGTAGAACTATTTAAAGCTCTGGGAGATCCTACAAGGCTCGAAATGATAACACGACTCTCCAGTGGAGGCTCTTATACTATTACCACTCTTTCAAGCGGTCTGAAGCTTAGTCGCCAAGGCGCCAGAAAGCATCTTCAGATACTCGCAGATTCAAAAATAATCATGATGAGAACAAGAGGAAGAAATACAATCGTTGAACTTGATAGACAAACTCTCGATATAGGTAAAAATTTTATTGCCAAGCTCACTCTAGGATGGGAAAAGAGACTTGAGGCGCTCAAGATTTTTGTAGATAAAAAGTAATATAACAATACATGAAAAAAACAATGTGAGAATTGAGCTAGATACTCTTATTCCACATTGGTTTTTTCTTTAGAGTTTTCGCATATATGGCACAATTCTCTGAATGTGCTCCTGACAAATACCCAATACTCATAAGGAATTCATTAACGATCTCCCCTCCTGTAAATCGAAATGTCTTTTTGAATAGCTTTACCCATTCTTCTTTTGAGAGCGGATGTTTTACTTCTAGCCATTTTTGAAATGATCCGTATTCTTTCTGAAGTAGAAGTATTGTTTTAGCATTTTCGATAGCGGCATTAATCTTAAGTCGATTGCGAATAATACCAGCGTCGCTCATGAGTCGCATTTGATCTTTGTCCGTATATCTTGCAACTTTTTTGATATCAAAATTACTGTACGCTTTTCTGAACGTTTCCTCTTTTTTGAGAATTGTTTCCCAGCTGAGCCCCGCTTGATTAATCTCGAGTATTAATCGTCCAAAGAGTTCATTATCATCATTAATTGGAAACCCATAATAGAGATCATGATATGTCTTATGTAGAGACTTTCGAGGCTCTGTCATCGTCTCAATTGCTTTACAGTAAGACATGAGAATTTATTTTGGCTATAATTGCTCAGTTTTGCAGTTTTGGTAATCTTGATCCATTGCATTACCTCGCATAAGAATTGCTTCATTACCTTTGTTCCAAAATACAAATGATTCGTCACTATTGGCATATCGTACTCCACTTCCAGAAATTGTCTGTTTGAGTGCAATTGCATCTGCAGCATTTAATGACACATCAACGCTTCCCGTAGGCACCGGCACCTCCCCGGGTTTTACTTCTACCACTTCCCCTTCATGATACGCAGCAACAATTGTCTTACCACCATCACAAGTATAAATAACAGTATCTTTTGAGACCTGTTTTGAATTTGAAATAGCAGGTACGGATACTTCCGTGTTTTTGTTTTCTTCAACAGCCCAAAATAGAGCAACAACAATTACTAAAATGAGAGTAATGAGTAGATTTTTTTTCATACAGATATTAATGTGAATTTACAAATTTTCTCGTAAGAGTTCCAAAATATCCAAGCGCAGGACTGATACCATTACTATTTTGTAGTTTTATAAGAGCATCTCGTGTCGCCTTGCCAAAATATTCGGTCTCACTATTCAATGAACCAGGCCCATTGGTAGCAACAAGAAATCCGTGAGCATTAAGATATTTTTGAAGAAGTTTTATTTCAGGATCAGTATTTCCTGAGTGGAAATCCTTCGTAAATTGAAAAGGGAAATTCACAACAATAGGCGTTGTAGTTGCTGTGCTTGGTGAAATATCTATCGAAGGAGCATCTGTAGCTGATACAATATCAGTCGTTTGAATTCGAGTTATACTCTGCGTTTGTATTTGTACTGCAGTAGTATTTCCAAAAGTCATTACGGTTGTAGGAGTATAATGCGCATGAACATGATGAGTTGCTACGACTGCGACCGCAGTTACAGTAAGACCAATAGTATCTGTCGCAGCAGAAAATGCGGTTGTACCACCGCTACTTGCTGTACTTACAAGACTTCCATCAGTTCCACTTGTTTGATCCCATGCTCGAAATGTAAGTGCAGCCGAATATGTTGCATCTTGATTTAAATTTGGCTCACAATACACCCTATTATTAGAATTGGATGCTAAAAGTCGAGCCGATGATGCAGAGACAGCTCCAATAAGACTCCATGTCGTTCCCCCATCGAGAGTATAAAAACAAGTAAGATTGATATCAGTAGCTGTAATTGCAATACCAGTTGATGCTCCACTATCGGGATCAGTCACATTATCGACTCCACCAGCAGGAATAGCCATATCAATCAAAGAAGAAACAGGTGTGCCTACTACACCTACAGGAGCACTAGCATTTCCATTTATTCCAATCATTGTTGGAGTTCTACTTGCATCAAGAACTGGGGCATCATTTATTGGAATACCAGTCATTGCCTTAGAACCAGTAACTGCGGGAGCAATACCATCACTAACACTTGTAGAAATAGTAAAGTTGCTATTATAGTTTGAAGTTGGAGTAAAAGTTAATCCTGCAAGCAATGTATTAACACTCGAAATCGCTCCTGATGCAGTCCACACTCCAGTACCCGCGTTGTATGTTGAAGTAACCGCTCCTGAAGTACCAGTATTTAAACTTCCCGCAGCAGGATTAGATAAAATCAAAGTAACCGTGAGAGGGTCACTATCCACGTCACTCGTCACAATATCAATCAAATTAAGCGCTGTATCTTCAGTATATGTTTCAGCGGCACTAAGATTGGTTCCACCTGGCGCAGAGTTTGTTGCAAACACCTTATCGACATTTCCAATAAAGAGAACGATAGCTAATAGAGTGAATAAAAAGAATCGGCTTTTAAATATGTTTTTCATATTTAAAAGTATATCAGATATTTATGAACGTCTGAAATTTATATGTTGAAAAAAACTAGATTATTCTCTACAAAACTGGGAGATAGGGACTCGAACCCCAATAACATCCTCCAGAGGGATGTGTCCTACCATTAGACGATCTCCCAGTTTTAAAGACAATAATTTCAACAGAATTCAAACTATCTCCATACATTACCTTTTTTTTGTAAAAAAATCAAAATTTTGAGATATTCAGACTTCGTGTATATTTATGGGAGTATGAAAACTTTTCTTTGCGCACTTGCATGCACTATTGTGGGTATATGCACCCCAGGACCTGCAATAACAACACCAGAGGATGAACAATGGAGAAAGTGGCTTGTGGGGCCATGGACCTACAGGAACAAAAAACGGAAGAAGAATCATCCTTTTGACCATATTGAGAGGCACAGAACCAGGATCATTATAGTGGAGTTAAATCATCAAACCCACCCCTTCCAAACGCTAGATTTAACAACATCCTCACAAGAAAGTATCCCGAGAGCAAGGTCGGGGTCAATGTTCTTCAAACCAAATACTATTGGACTGAAATTTCCCGCGAAACTCAAAGGTCCAAAATTTGGCCGACAAACCAAATGGTGAGTCGGTTTTTTATTGTCAAAAAATAATTGACAAATCTCAGTAATGGTGTTATTTTAGTGGTCGCTATAAAAATTTATAAACACGTCAAACGGATCATTCGTACATTAAAAAAAGTTTTTAGCCTCCCTGAAATGGGTGTTCGACGGAAGAACAGAGACCAATTCCGTGGATCCAACAAACAAGGACATGTTCCGCGAGTACGCCGGTAATTAAACCAAACTTTCCACTAAAGAGGAGAAGCAAACGCTTCTCCTCTTTTTTATTTCAAACAAAAATACACGACAGCATACTGTCGTGTATTTTTTACTTTTTGCTAATCACTTTCTACTTATTAAGTCCCGCTTTTACAAATGCACTAAAAAGTTTATGCGGAGCCAATGGTCTTGCAAGAAATTCTGGATGGAACTGCACTCCAACAAAGAATGGATGCTCACTTTGAGAAAGCTCTGCGATCTCACAGAGAGTTCCATCTTTTGATTTACCAGAAAATATCAATCCTTTAGCTTCCAATTCTTCTACATAAAGAGGATTCACTTCATATCGATGTCGATGTCGCTCCACGATCTCTTCTTCTCCATACGCTTTACGAACAATACTTCCCTCTTTGAGCACTGCAGTATAGTCTCCAAGCCTCATTGAGTTACCGTAGTCACTTGCTTCAAGCTTTTGCTTTTGGTCGTGCATAATATCTACCACAAGCTTTGATGATTTTGGATTGATCTCTCGAGTATTTGCATCCTTCCATCCAAGAATATTTCGTGCGTATTCGATAACCATAAGTTGCATTCCATAACAGATCCCTAGGTATGGAATCTTGTTTTCACGAACAAATTTGATCGTCTCTACGATGCCATCCACACCACTCTCACCGAATCCTCCTGGGACAATAACTCCGTCATAGTCTTTGAGTACCGAAAGTTTACTTTTATCTTTTTCAAAATCCTTTGAATTAAGGAATGAGAGTTTTGGTTTTGCGCCTGCATAGTATGAAGAGATCTTCACCGCTTCGATCACAGAAATATATACATCAGAAAGCACAAAGTCCCCTGAATCAAAATACTTTCCTACAACAGCAATATTCAATTCTTTTTTAGCGTTTTTCTTTTTGTTTACAAACTCCATCCATTCTGAGAGATCTGTTTTTCTTTTTGGAAGTCCTAAGATTTCTGAAAGATGGTCCCCCAAGTGGTCTTTTTCAAAATTAACAGGAATATCATAGATACTGTCAGCATCCGGTGCTGAAATAATGTTCTTTGCGAGCACGTTACAGAAGACCGCGATCTTCTCTTTTCGTTTGTCATCGAGTGACACCCCGCTTCGAGCAATGATGACATCCGCCTGGATCCCTGCACCATTTAAAGTTCTGGCTGCATATTGAGTAGGCTTAGTCTTCATCTCTCCTACAGTTGAAGGAGTTGGGAGGTATGACACCATCACGAAAGCTACGTCTCGTGGGTGTTCGATCTTGAGCATTCGAGCAGCTTCAAGAAAGATGATGTTTTGATATTCTCCAATAGTCCCGCCCACTTCAACAATAGTCACATCAGCATCGGCGTCATGCGCAGCGTTCTTGATCCTTCGGTTTACTTCACGAGGTATGTCTGGCACCACCTCCACATTCTTACCTTTGTATTCAAGGTTTCTCTCCTTTCGAATCACTTCCTGGTACACTCGTCCAGTAGTCATATAGTTGTTTCGAGTGAGACTCATGTTAAAGAATCGCTCGTAGTTACCCATATCCTGATCACATTCATCACCATCACGAAGCACGAATACTTCTCCATGCTCTGTTGGATTCATTGTCCCTGCATCAATATTGATATATGGATCGATCTTGAGAGCTGTCACCTTGAAGCCTTTTGACTTCATTATAGTGCCAATAGAAGAGGCCGAAACACCTTTGCCAACTCCTGACATTACGCCGCCAACAACAAAGATGTATTTTCGCTTTTTAGCCATTTAAAATATTGAATGTAGTATATAGTATTTAATTTAATGTTTCAACCTCTCTTTTTTTCACACAAAATGGGACAGAGAGATAGTGATTTTAGCTAGATTTTCAAATACTTTTTAACCGCAAGATAACTAGATAGTGCTCCAATGACGAGACCTGACAAAAGCATCATTCCTCCAATAGCTAATATGTCGCCAAGATAGTAAGAAAAGAGATTGACTCCAGTACCAAGATCAAGTGTATGTGGACCTGCCCAGTATGTAATAGGAAGAAGAAGCAAGAGTGCCAGAAGGGTCGCAACAGCACCGTACATAAGTCCACTTACAACGAACGGACCTTTGATGTACCGAGTTGAAGCTCCTACGAGTCTCTTTACAGAGATCTCCTCTCGAGCCATGTAGATTGTGAGTCTGATCGTGTTGAATGAAATAAGGAATGCAATGACCGCAAAGAATATCGCAACAGCACCACCAAGCTCTCGAGAAGCGTCCATTATTTTTGTAAGCGCTGTGATCGCAGATTTATTTCTACTGTAATTGATCTTGTCTATGATACTTTCTGAATTTTCCTTCTTTTGGTTTTCAAGGAATGTTGAGATACCTTCGTATTGTGAAGGGTCCTTCGCTTTGATTTCAAGAGATGCTCCGAGTGGATTATCCCCGATCTCATCAAGTGCTTGCAAAGTCAACTCGTCATTTTCATGTCTCTTTTTGAAATCTGCCAACTCTTGCTCTCTTGAGGAATATACAACCGACATCACCTCAGGCTGAGTCTCAATTTGCTTCTTGAGTGCCAATATCTCCTTCTCATCTGCTGATGTCACGAGATAGACATTGATATCGACTTTGCTTTTGATCTGATCGAGAGTAGAACTCAAGAGTGCTTGAGTTAGAAGAAGAGCACCAATAACCAAAAGGGCCATTGTCATAATGAGTACCGCTGTAAAAGAGACAGATCCATTACGCCAAAAATTAAGAAATCCTGATTTAAAAACTCGTTTGATATTTGTCTTTAACATTTTCGTTTTTTATTATATTACAAATTACTAGATGGCAAATTTTCCATCTTTATCATCTCTTGCTACTTTACCTCCTTCCATTGTGATCACTCTTTTACCAATTGAATCCACCACGCCTTTATTGTGTGTTGTGAGGATCACTGTTGTTCCAAGGTCATTGATCTTTTTGAGGATTTGAATGATGTCATAAGTTGATACAGGATCAAGGTTTCCAGTTGGCTCGTCAGCAATGATAATATCTGGCTGATTCACGATCGCACGAGCGATCGCTACTCGTTGCTTTTCTCCACCAGATAGCTGATGTGGGAAGTTCATCATTTTTTTTGTGAGATCCACGAGTCCCAACACATGAGGCACATCAGCAGAGATCTCTTCGTCAGTTCGTCCACAAGCCTCCATCGCAAAAGCGATGTTTTCATATACCGTGAGATTAGGAAGAAGTCGAAAATCCTGAAAGACAGTTCCTACCCGCCTTCGATAGTCAGTCATCTCATTTTTTCGGAGTCCTCCGATATTTACAGATTCAAAATAAACAGCACCATTTGTAGGTTTTTCCTCTCCAAGGATCATCTTGATAAGTGTTGTCTTTCCTGCACCCGAATGCCCCACAATAGAGACGAATTCTTTTGGCTTTATAGTAAAAGAGACGCTGTCGAGCGCTTTAGTATCGTTTAAATATGTTTTAGAAACTTTGTCAAAGTAAATCATAGGAAATTTTTGTTAAAAAATTTTAAATCGAGTCTGCTTATACGTTTTGCTCCGCTTCTATAAATCCATCCAATTCACCCCTCTCTAATATACTTTCTACGTTTGAAGTCTCGAATCCGGTGCGGTGATCTTTGACGAGTTTGTATGGATGCAATACATAAGAACGAATCTGACTTCCCCATTCCGCATCCGTTGTTTTTGAAACATAAGAGCCAGATTCTTCTGCCATTTTCTTCTCTTCCATTATAGCATAGAGTTTTGCTTTGAGAATCTCAAGACCCTTGTCTTTATTCTGCGCTTGGTTCCGTTCAGAATCAATATGTACCGAAAGTTTGGTAGGAATATGCACGATTCGTACCGCAGTCTCTCTCTTGTTCACATTTTGTCCTCCTGGGCCACCAGAGCGAGTAAAATCGATCTTTAGTTCACTTTCAGGAATATCAACATTCATTGTCTTTTCAAATTTTGGTATTACTTCAACCATAACGAACGATGTCTGCCGTTTACTATTAGCGTTGAATGGTGATATCCGTACGAGTCTATGTACCCCGGATTCTTTTTTCAAAGTCCCATAAACCTTTTTACCTTTTATTTCAAACGAGACGCTTCGAAACCCTCGTCCGTCATTCCTGTTTTCATCCAAGAGAGTTGTCGCCCACCCTTTCTTGCCAATATATTTTTGGTACATAGAAAAAAGCATGTATGCGAAATCCTCCGCATCATCTCCACCAGCTCCCGCAAACAGAGTCATCACCGCATCTCCTCCATCGTATTTGCCGCCGACAGGTGTCGGGTCATTTAGTTCTTGAAGTTCTTTGATGAGCGCTTGCGCATTATTCTTGTCATTCCAAAAATCCACACCGCTCATTTGCGCTTCAATTTCTTCTATTCTTTTTTGTCTTTCTTCAGGAGTCATAAATACAGTACTGAAATAGATGGTAGCGAGTGTGAGGGAAATTTAGGCGTTCTTTGCTTTCTCTCTTCCAATATCAGAAAGAAGTCCTGTTGAAGCGTTGTAGAGAGATTCGTGAAAGCCTAACGCATCAAAAGCAAGCGCAGTTAGCACATCATCATTCAAAGTTTCGCCGACACCTTTAACGAGATTCCAGTGAGCAAGAGCCGCTCCACCAAAGAATCCCCACCATTCGAACACTTCTGATGGATTGTTCCATTCATCTCCCACATACGCATCTCGCATTGCAACAAGCTTTGCCCCTGTCTTTTCTGATTTTGGCAATACAATTTCTGATACATTTTGTGCTTTAGCGAATGCAACGAGCGCTTCCGCATGTGCATTGTTCTTTGCAATAAATCCATCAATCTCAGTCTTTGAAAAAAGTTCTTCAAAAACTGTCATAGCTTTTACAATAGTCTCGTTCCCGATCTTCGCAAATGCCAGTACCTCTCCTAGTTTTTTTGCTGTAAATTCATTCATAGTATTTTTATGTTTTATTAGATTAACCTTTTAATTATAACATCATATAGGGAGCCGTCGATCGAGTATCTCCTTCACCTCTCGTTTCGTCGCCACTCAACTCGGGTTAGGCACCAGCTCGCTTGTTTTTAAAGCTTTAAAAACATAGCTCCGCTGTTCAATCCCGAACACAGATAAAACAATTTATCTGTTTCGCCACCTTAATTCGCTTTGCTCACTAAGCCGTCGATCGGGATCGAACCGATGACCTTGTTCTTACCAAGAACATGCTCTACCAACTGAGCTACGACGGCATCAGGTGATAGTATTACATATCCCTCAGTTTTTCAATCTTAATATCAAAATACAATTACCCCTTTCGAGATAATTGTATTTTGATTTCCTCATAAGTCTTTGCTCGCCACTCAGTACTTTCAATTACTTCGCGAAACTGACCTTATCATCCACATCAAGATAATCAAAAAGAGTTGTTGTAGCTGGATCAAGAGCCAGTCTCTCACATTCTCCCTGGAACCATTCTTTTTTATTTGGATCAGTAGCATATGAATAGTCAGTCTTAAATGCAGAAGACCACAGACTTACTTCATCAGGTGTCTTTGGATCTCCATGTGTTTCTACCCAAAGACCTATCTCTTCATCCGTTGCTCCAGTTGCTACAAATGCTTTGAATTCTTCTGCGTTGATATTTTTAAATCCAAAGAGAGTCTTATCAAGTGGGCAATCAAAATGATATTCTCCCGAAGTATCAGCGATACTTGCTCGACACTTGTCTATTGTTCGTGCAAGAATTGCAAATCCATTTATTGTTTCATAAGGGCTTCGTGGCGCCTCAACAGCCAAATCTTTTGCTTCCATATATTTTTCAGGTTAATCTAATAGGTTCCAATTATACCCTAAACCCGTTTCAAAATCCTCACCTCTCCTTTCTCTGCGTCAACCTCCACCAAATCACCATCTTTTAATACTTTGG
>JAQBQZ010000004.1 GCA_028286725.1 Candidatus Tayloriibacteriota bacterium | reverse complement strand
CAGCCGCCGGTATTTACAAAAATAAATCCTCAACCAAAAAGAGGTTCGAAGCTTTTAAAAATACTTGTTGTAGTCATTATCTTGGGAGCGATAGCAACTTTGGCATACGGATATTCCAATAAACTTTGGTTTTTTAAACGAGCTCTATACAACACCTCAAAACTTGCATCGAGCATTTTTGCTGGTGTCGGTAATATCAAAACTTCAAACTATACTTTGAATATCGATGTTGTATCTGAGCCAAAAGATGCGGATGCAGAACCATTCAAAGTAGAATTACCTACAGATCAAGTAAAGATTGATGCATACAACAAAGATTTGGATACTGTAAGAGATCTGCAAAGTATTTTAATGTATCTGCAGGCACCATATCCCACATCATTAGCAAAACTCGAAACTCCACAACCAATTAATAACCCTAAAATCACTTATTCACTCGTTCCAGGAGGAAAAGATTTTGATCTAGGAGCAAACTTTGAAACAGTTGAAGCGAGAGAGGCGGCAAAAAAATCAGTAACTGGTTTTTTTGCAGGAGGTGACAATTCAATTTTCTTGAACAAAGATTCAGGGACCTATATTTCGATTCCTGATACTTTGCCTCAGCCTCAACTTGCGAGCGCGTTAAATATGGGTAGCTACTTGAGCTATATACCAGTGGCATTTAAACTTAATGCAACAATTGATGGTAAGTCAGCTGTGAATGATACAGGGAGTCTAAATACTGATACACACGTCACAGCAAACACAGATCTTGGAGATATCAATGTTGCAGTTGATGTTGAGATCAAAAAAATTGCTGACAATTTCTTTGTTTATGTTACCAAGCTCCCATCATTCTTTATTGATATAACTAAACTTAAAAATCAGTGGGTCAAGATCACTCCAACCGATCTAAGCTCAGGCATAGGAGCAACGTTTAAATCATTTTCAGACGTTAATTCAAAATCCGATGCAGAAACAAAAGAAAAGTTCAAAGAGAATATAAACAAAATATTGATCGCAGCAGACAAAAACCAGGCACTCATAAGTGCAAACGAACCAGTATCTGAAGATATTAACGGCACCAAAGCATATCGATACGATCTTGAGTTCAACAAAGATACGCTTGTGAGTTTTTATTCTGATATGACCACAGCATTAAACGATGCATCGACAACTCCAGAAACTATCCAATCTGAAAAAAGTGCATTGGAATATTTGAAGAGTCCTGAGTTTGATAAAGCTTTTGACTATTTTAGAAAAAATACAACATTCAGTATCTGGGCAGATGCAAACGGTACTCCAATACAAGTACGGTACAGTGTCCGTGTTGTACCAGAATCAAAAACATCTACACCAAGTACCAACCAGATCAAATTTACTGCAACACTAAAGCTTAATGATATTAATTCTGCGATAAATATTGATGAACCAAAAGATGCGATGTCTGTTGAAGACGCAACGATCGCATTAAGTGGTATCACAAAAGAGCAGTACAGATTCAGCAAACAACTTACAAATATCAGAACTCTACAGAGTGCGATTGGAACTTACAAAGCGCTTACCGGCACATATCCAAACACACTTGCAGATCTTATGGCTACACGAGGTGATCTCAAAAAGAAGTTTGGTACGCCGAAAATAGAACCGAATATTTATGTCCCATCTGGTACTGATGAGCAAAAAGTACTTGAGAATATTCCCGTGGATGTAAATTCTGGAGCACAATATATATACGCCAACAAAGGCACTAACTATGCACTCTCTTACCAAGTGGCCCTACCAAAATATGTATCAGGCACAGTACCCTCAGGAATATATACTTACAAATATGAAACCAAAGGCGGCACAAGAATAGTCATGATCGTTTTAGATGGTAATAACACCGCAAATGCAACAGCTGTATCAGAAGAAGCTGACAAACAGTCGCTTATTGATTCAGACAAAGACGGATTACCAGATGTTCTAGAAGATTATATCGGTACAAATAAATTAAAAGCAGATACTGACAAGGACGGCCATGGAGATAAAGATGAATTACTCTCTGGATCAAATCCACTAGGAGCAGGCAAGCTTACTGGTAATATGTACAGCTCTGGTCTATATTAGTGTTACTAATATATGAAAATCACATCTGCAGTCTTTATGAGAGGGGTAAAGGGAGATAATCCCATGCTTGATGATGGAGTGCCTCAGGTGGCCTTTATAGGGCGTTCTAACGCAGGTAAATCATCTCTCATTAACTCTTTCACAGGTGTCAAAGACCTTGCCCGTACAAGCGCCACGCCAGGACGAACTCAAGAGTTGAACATATTCAAAATCAACCATTCTCACTACTTTATTGACCTTCCAGGATACGGATTTGCAAAGACCACATTTGCAGCTTGGACAAAACTCAATAAGCTTATCTACTGGTACTTATTTCAATCAAAGCACGATCCAAAAGTAGTACTGATTATTGATTCAAATCTCGGTCCTACACCAGATGATCTCGGGATGCTCAAATTCCTTGAAGAGCACGGACGACATATTATTGTGGTCGCAAACAAAGTAGACAAGATCAAACCATCACAATATTTAAATCAGCTCAAAAAAATCAGAGAGCAGATAGTGGGACATAAGGTCATTCCATATTCATCAAAATCAAAAGAGGGAATAGGGGAGCTATCGAATGAAATTTTAGGGAGAAGATAATAATAGTTAGAAATTGTAAGTCTTAAAAGTTGAATATAAATTCAATTCGTACAAAAGCTCCGCTTTCGCGGAGCTTTTGATATAATGACCACTATTATGAATAGAAAGAAAAGATAATTATGCTGTTTTTTGGAAAGAAAGAACCAAAGAGAATCGAGTTTGGAGAGAATAAAATTCCTGTAACAATAAAGGTCCGCAAGGGCTCAAGAGGAGTCAGGATCAGTATTCGTGCGGATGACGCAAGTGTTGTGGTCACACATAGCAGATTTGCAACCGAAGGATTCATAATGAAATTCCTTGAGTCAAAAAAGGACTGGATCGAAGAAAAAGTAGCAAAGCTTCAAAATATAAATCCAATACTCCGCATAAAACATTCAAAATCAGAGATCAAAAAGTATTCTGCTGAGTCTCTCGGATTCGTCAAATCTCGTCTCGAATATTTTAACCAGCACTACAATCTCGAATACAAAAAAGTCTTCATCAAAAATCAAAAGACCAAATGGGGCAGCTGCTCAAGCTCAAAGAATCTTAATTTTAATTACAAAATGATCCTACTTCCACCACATCTTCAGGACTATCTTGTAGTCCACGAGCTCTGTCATCTTAAAGAATTCAATCATTCAAAAGCATTCTGGGATCTTGTTGGAGAAAAGATCTCTGACTATAAAATCCTCAGTAAAAAATTAAGAGTTGGAGATTTTTGATATACTTTATATATGAATTATTTTGTTTATATTCTCGAGTGTGCTGACAAAACGCTTTATACAGGCACAACCAATGATCTCGAAAAGAGAATTCTATCTCATAACACCTCAAAGACAGGTGCCAAATACACTAGAGGGCGACGACCAGTAACGCTTAAATACTTTGAAGACTGCGGAACAAAAGGTAATGCATTAAAGAGGGAAGCGACGATCAAGAAATTTTCCAGAGAAGAAAAGTTAAAATTATTTCAAAAAATAAAAATCCTCATCATGTAAGATGAGGATTAGGAATGTGCAATGCAGAGCTCGATCCAGGGTTCAATAGACCCTTGGTGATTTTGAGAATCATACTCCGGCATTTCACCGATTTTGACCACAGGCCTCCTTTCAAGAGAGCGGCGAATGATGCTGCACAGGACCACGAAAAGTGGTTTATCCTCTACATAAAATCAGCACTTTTCTTTGTTTTCATACCATCGAGAAGTTTTTTGAGCTCCGAGAACGTATCCCGCCGGCGCACCGCAAGTGTACGGGCGTAACAGGTTCTCGAAACAACTCTCGAGGCGAGTCCATTTCTAAGGCACTTTTTCAAGCCCTCAATGAGCTCCAGGATCGTCATTGACCCAGTCGCTGGTTTCTTTTTCTTCAGCATCGTACTCATTTTATCTCGGGGTATATGGGTTTCAAACAGGAACAATGGTCTAGAGTATAGTCATAAACAATATAAAATCAAGCAAAACCCTATCTAAATCAACATTTTAATGTTATAGTAGCGACTTATGGCAAAAGCAGACAGTATCGTATCTTTTGAAAAAGCTTCGTTTGAATACGGAGTCAACAAGCCAATCCTCGAATCAGTGGATTTCACTATTCGACGTGGCACAAAGACAACTATCATGGGTCAAAACGGTGCTGGCAAAAGTACGATATTTGGACTCATCACAAAAGTTCACACCCCTGACAGTGGCAAAATCAACATTTCAGAACGGATGACGATTGCGATCTCAAGACAGGTTATTCCACGAGACGAGCTCGATCTCACTGTTCGAGCTTTTTTTGAGAAAAGTTTCAAAGAAAAAAAATATGATATTGATCCGAGAATCGACGAAGTGCTCGAAGCGGTCAACCTCAAAGGACACGACAAGGTTCACGATCGAATCATAGGATCTTTCTCTGGAGGTCAACAAGCGCGAATCCTGCTTGCATCAGCACTCATTCAAAACCCAGATCTACTTCTTCTTGATGAGCCGACGAACAACCTCGACAAAGCAGGTATTGAACACCTTACAAAATTTTTGATCGATTACAAAAAAACAGTGATCGTTATTTCTCACGATGCGGATTTCCTAAACGCATTTACTGACGGAGTGTTGTACCTCGATATCTATACTCGAAAGGTAGAACAATATCCTGGTAACTATTTTGTCGTACTCCGAGATATCGAAGCTCGAATGGAAAGAGAGAACCGAAAGAACGCTCAGCTTGCAAAAGAGATCCAAGACAACAAAGACAAAGCCAATTTCTTCGCCAACAAAGGAGGTCAGATGAGACTCGTAGCTAAAAGAATGCGTGACAAAGCCGAAGAACTCGAAGAAGAAAAAGTGGATGTAAGAAAAGAAGATAAAACTATTCGACCATTTATAATCCCTGCAGAAAATGATCTCTCTGGCGACATCGTAGCGATCACAGGATTTACTGTCTTAGGCAAAAATCACAAGCCTGTACAAAAGCGGGCAAGTATCACACTTCGAAAAGGTCACCATCTCCTTCTCAAAGGACCAAATGGTATCGGCAAGAGCACACTTCTCGAATCTATCGCTCAAAACAAAGCAGCGGGAGTTGTTATCAAATCAGGGACTCGAATAGGGTATTACAAGCAGGATTTTTCTATGCTTGATTTTAAGGCTACTGTCTATGATTGCTTAATGTCTGCAATGGGTAAAAAAGATGAACAAATAATGCGAGGAGTTGCGGCAGGATTCCTGCTCACAGGTGAAATAATGAAAACATATGTAGGGAATTTGTCAGAAGGTCAAAAAGGACTTGTAGCATTTGCTCGACTTTGTCTTGAACGACCAGGACTTCTAATCCTCGATGAGCCTACAAACCACATTAACTTCCGACACCTTCCAATCATCGCAGAAGCGTTGAGCAAATTTGAAGGAGCAATGATCATGGTATCTCACGTACCCGAATTCGTATCAAAAATCAAAATTAACGAAATTTTGGATTTGGAGAAATAGACATTATAATTAGGACATGTCAGAAACATTAGGACAACAAGCACTTGATCAACATTTAGACAGAGTATCAACTGCCCAAGAAAAAGCACTCCAAGATGTTGAGAATACTTTACACACCATTACTGCTCCAGAAACAGCACTGCCCGCAATAAGATTGTCGCTCTACAATTTCTTTATTGCAAACCCAGATGAACAAGCAGAAAGATACAACGAACTACTAAATATAGAAATTAAAAAGCTCTCATCACTGAGCATTAAAGAAGATGAATTTAAGAAAAATAAGAAAATACCTCCCATCGGAGTTGAGGTTGAATTCCCATCTGATTGGTTAGATAAATCGAGCATTGATTATTCAGAGTTAAATAAAATGGGTGTTAATAACGGCCCCGAATCAAATCACTATATCGAATTATGGGAAGTCAGAACATCACCAACTTTTAATGCTTCTACACAATCAAAAATTTTTGAAGAACTCAAACAATGTAACCTAATTAAAGATGATGAGCACCTATCTATGCATATCAATTTAGGTATTCCAAAAGAAATTAATGAGGAAAAAGATAGTCATATATATGAAACCAGTAGCACTGCTACTTTTATTAATACTTCAACGCTAGCTTTTGTAACAGCAGACAGACTCATAAACAGAAAATCAATAAATACTTACATAGTGAATGATTCTTCGGTTGAAAGCGTTGGTAGAAAAAATAAATTTAGACTAGAACTTAGAACCCACGAACTAAATGACGGTACTGCATACAGAGCAATGAGCAATATTCAACTAGTTTCTGTATGCTATTTTGAGTATATTAAAAGTATTACCACCGATAAAATTGATGAGAAATTAATAAATTGCTGGCAAAAACTGAACAGTGAATTTGCAGAAATCATAGCCCGATACAAGCTACCCGAAGATGAATTATATACACTTAACTCAGATTACAAAGAGTTGATTAAAATACTTTGGGATCGACCTGACATTCAAAAGGAAATTAGATTTGTTTATAGCGAATGCGCAAGGGAAGTAAAGGATATATTATTCCCTGATCAGGATTCAGAATTAGAATAAAATGTTACAATAATATTTATGAGATCCGTTCGTTTCTATCACCCTTTTTCTACTTCTAGATCACGACAACACCTGCTCGCACTAGCGGGTATTTTGGTTTTGCCACTTATACTCCTTGGTGGTTTCTCTGCGTTCACAAAGATGAACTTTATAGTACTCATAAACGATCTTGGTATTTCTTTGGCTCGAATGTTTTGGGCCACTATTATCTCCATAGTACTCGGCTGGCTTTTTGCAGTTTTGTTTTATCACGGAAGACGGGCACGAATTGCTCTCCCTATATTTGATGTTCTTCAAAGCTTGCCAACATCTGCCGCGCTTCCTGTAGCTGTTATTTATTTTGGAGCGAGTAACTTTGTCGTTATTGTCTCACTTATCTTTGCGATCATTTGGCCAATATTTTTCTCTATCATTTCTTCACTCAAACTCATTCGTCATGACTGGGTTGAGGCGGTTGAAGTTTCAAGGATTAAAGGATTTGATTATCTCCGATATTTCCTTGTCCCTGTCAGTATTCCAGGGCTCATTACAGGTACAATCATTGGACTTGGAGATGGTTGGGAGGCTCTTGTTGCCACAGAGATCATCGTCCATGTTCATATAGGACTTGGTAATTTTTTTAGTACAGTATCAGCCAATCCAACGGCCACAGTCTTAGGAATTGTCTGTCTTTTGAGTGTTATCTTCGCGATAAACAAAAGTATCTGGCTACCACTTCTTGAGCGGAGTCATAAAATAATGGAAGAATAAATGAAAAAAATAATATCACTCGACAAAGTTTATAAAATATACAAAGAGGAGGGGAGAAGGGAATTCACTGCCCTTAGGGATATTTCCTTTTCTGTTCACGAGAAGGAATTCCTCATTCTCCTTGGACCATCAGGATCTGGCAAATCAACGATCCTTCGAATCCTAAGCGAGCTCGACACACCGTCATCAGGTAAAGTGATCCAGGATGAAATAATAGACAAAAAAGATATGCAATTTGTATTCCAACAAAGCGCTGTGTTGCCATGGCTTACCGTGAGCAAAAATGTTGAACTCGGACTTATTGGTCGTAACATAGACGCGACAAAAAGAAACAAAATGGTATTAGATGAGCTTACAGAATTTGGACTCCACAACTTTGCACATTCACAACCTCGAGAACTTTCTGGTGGAATGAAGCAACGAGCAGGTCTCGCTCGAGCATTCGTCACAGAACCAAAACTTATCTTTCTCGACGAACCATTTTCTGAACTCGATTTCTTTACGGCAGCAGATCTACAGCAAGAACTTCTCCGACTCTGGAAAGAACATGAAGCAACAGTTGTCATGGTAAGCCATAATATCGATGAGGCAATCGAACTCGCAGACCGAATCATCATCATGTCCGCCAACCCAGGAGAAATAAAAGAAATAGTAACAAACGAAATACCTCGACCAAGAAATGGCCGAACGCCAGAATTCTTTGCTATGCAGGACAAGCTTCGAGATCTTCTTACTCCTAAAATAATTAAATAAACTGAGCGGTCAGTTTGACAGACAACTTATTATAAGTAGACTTCTTTTAGGTGTTCATCAACCACCATCAAAATAATGAGACGGATCTTCTTTTTGTTGCCGCTAAACTCCACCTTCGCAGACCTCCTGATCAACTGGATCAAGGAACAGTACAAAGGACAAGGTATCGAAGTTCACACCCTGACACTCGATGACGAAACTCGCCTGCAAGTCTTCTTTGACACCCAGGCACATGCTGTGCCTGGACTGATTCGTGAATATGAAGACAAGTTCTGGCCTCAAAATTGTGCACACATTCGAGAAGGCGAGTTCAAGCCACAGGTTACGGCCACGGTGGTGGAGGTCCTGCTTTAACCAGCAGTAGAAATGACCCAAACTTCGCAGCTAACTTCGGTTAGCTGTTTTTTTTATTTAATTTATTTTTTAGCAAAAAAGAGGGAAGCGAGTTCCCTATTTTTAGGGTAAATTTTCAAGGCCTGATCTTAGGTCAAAATTGAGTTAAATGTAGGCCGTAGGGTATATACAATCACAAGGCCTAGAATGCCACAGGAGCCGATCCATTTATACGAGCTGAACCAATCCAAGACCTTCAGACCCTGGATTTTTTTAAATGTATTAGGGGAAGTGGTTTGCCTATATATTATTACCCAAAAGATATATTGTGCGACATGTATACCTTAGATGCCCTTCAAGGCAGCTTAGGTATACATTAGTACTCTTGTGGTGCGACATGTATCTATCTTCTCCCCTTATGAAATAAGACTATAAAGAATCCGGCGCATAGTATTTAAACTACACGCCGGATTACAATATTTATATTTATTTAAAAAAACATTCTTCCGTCCAAATATAAAAAGTGTATAATAATCGAAGTGAACAAACTTTATGTACCTATGCCACAAGAATCCAAACCCCGAGAATATCACTGGTTCGTTGCCCCGGAAGTTGAACAAGATCCTGAGTTCGCACGAGCTTTAGTCGTCATTAGGAGACATATCATTCAAGGGCAACTAAAAAGCATCTTGGGTCACAAGCTAAGATACGGCAAGTCTGATGATGTGCTCAGGAAGGACGAAAGGGCTAATCAATTGGCCTGCGAAAAACTCGGTCATGAGCCGGGAGATCCTATACCACCTAATCCAGAAGATAAATCTGGAACAGGAGGACTACCGCAGGTCTATTGCAAATTTTGTGGAGTCTTACTTCCCCTTCAATCCTAAACTTAAACCAACCGTGGTTTAAGTTTTTTATTTAATAAAAAGAATCAGAAAAAAATATAAAAAATATTCTCTCTATTGTTCTACATAACAATTCGTGTTATAGTATAGATAGATTATGAAAACTGAACAACAAGAAATTCACGCACGGGTTATTTCCCTTCAAGGGTCCATTGGAACCATGGATCACTTCATCGCTAAGATGAGTAAGGAGAAAGATCAAGCCAATGATAAACTCAGAACTCTCCAAAAACTATGTGGTGAACACGGTCATTCATGTGGTAGCGACTCTCCACCGAAAGGACTTGTGTCTCTGTACTGTGCCTGTTGCGGCGCGTTCTTCCATGTCAAATAATTTTAGAGGTGTCGAGCCACAAACTCGACACCTTTTTTTTATTTTCAAAATTATTTCAAAACTTTCTTTAGATACTGCCCCGTGTAAGATTTTTTATTATTTGCCACTTCTTCAGGAGTCCCTTTGGCTACCAATTGCCCGCCCCCATCGCCTCCATCAGGACCAATGTCTATAATATAGTCAGAACATTTTATTAAGTCCATATTGTGTTCAATCACTACCACCGTATTACCTTTGTTGACCAAAGTCTGAAGTATCTCGATGAGCTTCTTTACATCCTCGTAGTGTAATCCTACAGTAGGCTCATCGAGGAGATAAATCGTCTTTTGGGTATGAGTTCGATAAAGCTCTGAAGAGATCTTCACACGCTGAGCTTCACCACCAGAAAGAGTTGTTGCACTCTGTCCGAGTTTGATATATCCGAGTCCTACATCATTCAATGTATAAAGCCTGTCGTAGACCGCAGGAATATCATTAAAGAATTCGAGAGCTTCTTCAATAGTCATCTCGAGTACATCAAAAATATTTTTCTTTTTGTATTTTATTTCCAAAGTCTCTTTCATAAATCGCTTTCCGTTGCAGACATCACAAGTCACATAGACCGTTGGCAAGAAATGCATTTCAACTTCGATCATTCCGTTACCTTCACAAGTCTCACATCGTCCACCTTTTCTGTTAAAAGAGAATCTTCCTGCTCCCCATCCACGTACTCGCGCTTCTGATGTCGCAGCAAAAAGATCTCGAATATGAGTCCAAGAGCCCGTGTATGTCGCAGGGTTAGATCTCGGCGTTCGTCCGATTGGTGATTGATCAATAAGGATCGTTCGTCCTACGTATTCAGTACCAGTGAATGACGCACAGTTATATGTAGTTGCTGTTCTGTGTTTTCGTTCAAGTCTTGCTTGGAGATTCTTGTGAATTATTTCGTATACAAAAGATGATTTACCAGAACCAGATACACCCGTGACAGTCACAAGTCGCCCTAAGGGAATTTCAACATTCAAATTTTTGATGTTAAAGATTTTACCTCCTGCGATCTTGATAGCACCTTTGTCTTGTGTTCTTCGTTCATCTGGAATTTCAACTTTTGATTCTCCTCGAAGATATGAAAGTGTCAGAGAGTCTGCATCATTTTTCTTTGCAGTGATAAGATCATCTAAATATCCTGAGACCACAACATTACCTCCATGTACTCCAGCACCAGGACCAATATCAACAATAAAGTCAGAAGCGAACATTGTGTCCTCATCGTGCTCTACTACTAGAATAGTATTTCCCAAATCTCGAAGATGAAGAAGGGTTTTAATGAGTCTGTCGTTATCCCGTTGATGAAGACCAATAGTAGGCTCATCGAGTACATAGAGAGCTCCTACAAGGCCCGACCCAAGCTGGGAAGCGAGCCTGATTCGCTGTGCCTCCCCTCCTGAAAGCGTATTTGCTCGTCGATCGAGTGTAAGGTATTCAATTCCAACATTCACCATAAATTTAAGTCGCGCCTGGATCTCTTTGATTATTACTTTAGAAATTTCTTGTTCTTTTTCTGTGAGTTTTAGATCGTCAAAAAATTCTGTTGCGATCTTGATAGACATTCCAACAGTTTTAACGATATTTAATTTATTCTCTCCAATAAAAACATTGAGCGCTTCTGGTCGAAGTCGATCTCCATTACACACCTTGCAAGCTTCACTTGTGAAGAATTCTCTTGTACCAAGCCCATTACATTCAGGACATGCGCCGTATGGAGAGTTGAAAGAAAAAAGTCGTGGCTCGATCTCTGGATATGAAAATCCATCGTATGGACACATAAACTTTGAAGAAATGAGATGCGAGTCTGTCGGAGTTTTGATACGAAGGAGGCCCTCAGATTCTGTAAGTGCTCGTTCGATCGCTTCCGAAAGTCTTTCTTTGAAGCTCGCTGTCCCCTCCTTTAATTCTGAAAAATAAAATTCATCAACAAGCACATCAATATCGTGTTTTTTTGTTTTTGAAAGTTCTATTCTTTCTCGAAGGCTCTTCTCTACCCCATCGATCATCACCTTCTCAAATCCCTTTCCAAGGAGATCATAAAGCATCTGGTAGTACTCCCCTTTTCGTCCAACTACGATTGGAGAATAGATCTGGAATGTCTGTGTTCCCACTTCAACACCCATTACATTTTTAGCGTTTTTTGAATCATCAATATGATTCACTGTATTTAAAATAGTTTCAAAAATTTCTTCCTTAGAAAGTTTTTTGATCTCTCGTCCACATTCAAGACAATGAGGCTTGCCGATTCGAGCAAAGAGAATTCGAAGATAGTCGTAGATTTCTGTAATTGTCGCCACAGTTGATCGAGGGTTGTTTGATCGAGATTTCTGGTCGATAGAAATAGCTGGAGAAAGTCCAGTGATCTCATCAACATCAGGCTTCTGCATCTGTCGGAGGAATTGTCTCGCATACGAAGAAAGAGATTCAACATATCGTCTCTGACCTTCAGCAAAGACCGTGTCGAATGCAAAAGAAGACTTACCAGATCCAGAAAGCCCTGTGACCGCAATCATTTTGTTTCGAGGCATTTCAACAGTGATGTTCTTGAGATTATGCGTTCGAGCACCTTTAACAACGATCTTTTCCTCACCTTTATCTAGTTTTTTGATGTGTTTATGCATATTTGATTAACGTCTTATTATAGCAAGATTCTGGTCCATTGACAAACAATTTAAATATTGGTTTTATACTAATAAAAACACCAAACATATGGACCAGTTCATTTTTTTCGTTAAATGGATTCTTCCCTTTTCCCCTTTGCTAGTTTTAGCCCTCCACTTTCATTTTCGTTCCAAAAGAAAGCGCTGGTCACATTGCAACACTTGCAGACGCAGAATTGAAGTTACTCATTCGTTTGAAGACAATCAAGACGAAGCCGAGTGCAGACACTGTGGCGTAAGATGGCGATTAGTCAAAGGAGAAGGTTGGAAGAAAAATCAGGGTGCAATAACCTAATCGTCTTCAGATGCAAATCTGGGGACTTTATTTTATCTGAATTTATTTGACAAAATTTAAATATATTGGTTTTATAGAGTCTGCACCCGCACATACCACACTCATGAACACGACACCTTGTCTCCAACTTGGCAACATCCCCTCAGGCTACTTCTTAGTCATCACCGAAGACGGATTGGTCCAGGTCCATATTGGCCTATTCACCAATACCATGGAACCCTGCGAACTCGATTTGTCCACAGTCTTCCCCGGAGCAATCAAAAGCAGTTCCGAAAATGACAAATCATTCACCATCCAGGCACAAAATCCGCTTCAGGCTGTACTTTTGGCGCTCGGAGGTAGCAAGAAGAAAGTTCGAGTCAAAGGCAGGATTGGTCACACTTCAATCTATGAAGTCCTCTGAGATTTGAACAGATAGCCCGACCACATTGTGTGTCGGGCATTTTTATTTTTTCTTCTTTTTAGCTTTTGGTTTAAATCCCTCAATTTCAATTCCACTTTTTTCTATAAGTTCTTTTATCTCATCTCGAAGGAGTGCTGCGGTTTCAAAATCTAATTCTCTGACCGCTTCATCCATCTGCTTTTCTTTTTCCTTTATAAATTTCTTTGGATCCTTTTCAAACATTTTGTTATCAAGAAGTAAAAGATCACTAATTGTTTTCTTTCGTTCTGACTGAATTGTTTCTGTAATATCTTTGATGCTTTTTAGAATCGTCTTTGGGGTGATGCCATGTTTTGTATTGTATTCCATCTGAATGTTTCGTCTTCGTGCAGTCTCGCTGATCGCGTAATCAAGCGACTTTGTCATATGGTCAGCATAGAGTATTACTCGTCCTTCAATGTTTCGAGCAGCACGCCCAATGATCTGAATGAGTGATGTTTCTGAACGAAGAAATCCTTCTTTGTCGGCATCGAGTATACCGATCATTGCCACTTCCGGAAGATCCAATCCTTCTCGAAGAAGGTTCACCCCTACGAGCACATCAAATTTTCCTTTTCGAAATTCTGTCAGGATCTGAATTCGATCCAAGGTCATAATGTCACTGTGGAGATATTCTGCTTTGATCTTTTTTTCTTTCAAGAATTCCGAGAGATCTTCTGCCATTTTCTTTGTAAGTGTTGTTGCGATCACTCTCCATCCATTCTTGATGGTCTTTTCTGCTTCTTCGATAAAGTCTCGGATCTGGCCTTTGTATGCTCCGTTTTCTGTCACTGGCTTGACTACGATCACTGGATCGATAAGTCCTGTTGGTCGAATGACCTGCTCTGCAATATTTTCGCTATGTTCTTTTTCAAACTTGCCTGGAGTCGCTGTTGTGTAGATCGTCTGCCCCACCCGTGCTTCAAACTCATCAAATTTAAGCGGTCTGTTATCCGCTGCAGAAGGAAGTCGAAATCCGAAATCAATAAGATTTTTCTTTCGCGATGCATCACCTCCATACATTCCGCCGATCTGAGAGACCGTCACATGTGACTCATCGATGATCGTGAGAAAGTCTGGAGAGCCATCAGTCTTGTGTGGAAAATATGAAAGCAAAGTTTCTGGAGCCTCACCTGCCGCTTTGCCAGAAAAGTGTCTTGAGTAGTTCTCAATACCATTACAATATCCAACTTCACGAATGAGTGCGAGATCATATTGTGTTCGTCTTTTTAGTCTTTCAGCTTCGAGATTCTTGCCTTCTTTTTTGAGTTCTTCGAGCCTCCAATCGAGTTCCGCCTTGATACTTTCTACCGCTCTTTTTTGTCCCGCCTCATCAGTAATAAAATGCTTTGCTGGAAAAAGAAAGAAGACATCGAGTTCTTCGATGATCCCTCGTGTCACTGCATCAACTTTGAATATTCGAAATATTTCATCGCCTTTAAAATCGATCTTGAATATCACTCGTTCACTAACCGGCATTATCTCAACTGTATTTCCAAGCGCTCGGAATTGTCCAGGTGTTAGGTCTGCTGGAGTTCTTTCAAAATGAACATCAACAAATTTTCGCACCAGATCATTTCGACTGATCTTTTGACCGACAGCCACTTTCACATTTACCTTTTCATATTCTTTTGGAGAACCGAGACCATAGATACAAGACACTGATGAGACAATGATCACATCTTTTCGAGTGAGGAGCGCCTGCGTTGTCGCATGCCGAAGCCGTTCAATCTCTTCGTTGATCTGAGCTTCCTTTTCGATATATGTGTCAGATGCGCTCATATATGCTTCTGGCTGATAGTAGTCGTAGTATGAGACGAAATAGTGCACCGCATTCTCTGGGAAGAATTCGCGATACTCCTGTGCAAGCTGGGCTGCGAGGGTTTTGTTGTGAGCAATAACAAGGGTTGGCTTACCAACATTTTGGATGATATTAGCCGCTGTATAGGTCTTACCGGAGCCTGTAACACCAAAGAGTGTCTGATGCTTGAAACCCTTTTTGATCCCGTCTGTGAGGGATTTTATGGCATTTGGTTGATCGCCTGCCGGAGGATATTTGCTATGAATTTTGAATGGGTTTGTAGACATAATTTAAGGGGATATTTAATAATACAACAAAAAAAGCACCTTGCCTACACACCAATTGAATGATGGAGCCAAGGTGCCTGGAAAGAACAATTTTATTTGAGATCACCTTTAAAATAGCGTTTGAACGCAGGTCTGAAAAGTGTGAAAACAAGCATTTCTGTATTACCCGAAGATAAACAGTTTGCCCACCTCTCTCCAAAGACCTTTCGACGATCTTCGACAATCTCTGCGAAGGTGAGTCCGTTTAAAGTCTCACCAACATAGATAATGCGGACTGGGGCAAGTGTACCATCTGGCATACGTGATTCTTCTAGGATGTATCGATTCATGTTTTTAGTTTTGTGTTGGATTGTACTCAAGATGGATGCACACATACCCGAATGTGATTTTAATTTCAGAGAGAGGAACACCTGGAAATTCCAGATTAATCCTATCCATTAGTTCCGCCATAGTTTTCACTTTGTCGACAAAATATATCGAGATTGATTTCATAATGATTAAGTTTCGAGCGCCCCACTTGAGTGCTCGTGTCCATAATCATTAATTTAAAATAGTTAAATAATTACAAAAACCAACATTCAAGCTTGAATATCTTTTGGTTTGCTTTTTAATTGTGTAATTGTAATGATTCATTTGTAACAAATTCTTGTCTGGAAGTTTTTTTAAAATTGGTGCGAAAGTATTTCATCTCGCACCATGGTTAGTTGAAAGAACAATTAGTTCAGAACGCCTTCCATACACGAAGTTTCAGGATACCGTCTGACTCTTGAGTAAGAGAAAAACTGATACCGTGACTAGAGTAGTTTTTTTCAATTCTACTCACTTGTGAATCCAGAAGATGCTTAAAACGAAACCAGGCCACGACAGCACCAGTATTCCCTTCACTTTCTTCAAAGCGTTCACAACGTGTATTGGAAATGCATTCTCGTAATCTTAATCTATTCCGCAGGTCTTGAGGGGCAAAGAACGTGTCACTTGTTCCCGTAGAGACCTCGCGACATGCTCGAGGAGACATCTATTTTTTTGGTTGAATTTTTGCGTTATTTTTAATTTGCCTTTGCAGGCGCCAGTTGACCGTGGTTCCGTTGCTGTTCATAAAAAAATCGAGCCCGAAGCTTTATGCTTCAGGACTCGATTTTGGTGTAAATTTCAGTAGAGATTAACAACAAGATAAAACCCTCAAGCTCGATGTAGCATCGGCCTTAGTGACGAGGGACTTAATTGTTGTTGATACGAATATCATTAGTATTATCTTACTAATATAAAAAATAAAAATCAAGGGGCTTGCCTGTGCGTAGAAATTTGTAATCAAATTTGTATGCCAGGAAAATTATTTTGAGTATTCGGAAATAAAACTCTTTTTAAAACTATCGTAACTTCCTTCCAATATTGAATTACGAATATTCCGAACTAGGTTTACTAGGAAATGCACATTATGAATTGATGTTAATGTATTTGAAAGCAATTCATCACTGTGAAATAGATGCGCTATGTAAGCTCTCGTATATGTAGTACAAGTCTCACATTCGCAATCCTCTTCAAGCGGTCCGAAGTCTTCTCGGTACTTTGTATTGGTAATATTTATTTTTCCATTCTTTGTGAGAATACTTCCATTTCGAGCATTTCGAGTCGGCATCACACAGTCAAATGTATCGCATCCCGCTTCTACCCCATCAAAAAGATCGAGCGGTTCTCCGATACCTAAGAGATGTCTTGGCTTATCCTTTGGTAAAATATTATTCACAATATTCACCACTGCCCCAATATCATTTTTGTTATAAGATCCGCCGATCGCGAATCCATCAAAATCAAGACTCGAAATATATTCAGCACTCTCCTTTCGAAGATCTGGAAATTTTCCTCCTTGCACCACTCCATAAAGTCCTTGAAATTCAGAATTCGGTTTTGACTTGTGATATTCAACACATCGCTTTGCCCACCTGTGAGTTCGCTCGAGCGCTTCTTTTTGGTATTCGATAGGATCATTAGGACTCGTCGGCTCATCGAATGCGATAATAATATCTGCACCAATATTGTGCTGGATCTCGATTGATTTCTCTGGAGTCAAAAAGTGATCGCTCCCATCGATGTGAGACCTGAATGCAACACCATCTTCACCAATCGTTGCAAAAGGCGCTTTTTCCATTCTTTTATTTTCTTCATTCTCTCCTCCTTCATCTGTAAATTTTGAAATATTTTTGCCGAAAGCTTTTCCAAGTGAAAACACCTGGAAGCCTCCAGAGTCCGTCATTGTTGGCTTTGACCAGTTCGCAAATTTATTGAGTCCACCTGCCATTTTCAAAATTTCGCTTCCAGGTTTCAAATAGAGATGATATGTATTTGCAAGTAGAACTTCTGGATTGATATCATTTAATTGCTTGCTTGTGAGAGCCTTCACCGTCGCCTTTGTCCCAACCACTGCAAAAGACGGTGTCTGAATGTCACCGTGAGGAGTATGAATAACACCGACTCTTGCGAGAGAATCGGTGGATTCTTTTAAGATTTCAAATGTGATCGGATTTTTCATGCTATATATTTTCATAATATCACTTCATAAATTTATTATTTCATCGTTGTTTTGAGGTAGGATTCGTAGTCGTACTGCCTTGTACGATGGAGAATCCGTGCCGAGGAAATACAACGAAATAATAAGTTTTGATTGATATTACTTGTGTGCTGGATGGATTTCGACTGCTTCAATATCAAAGATAAGAGTACTATTTGCTGGAATAAGTCCGCCAGCAACTTCATTATCTCCATAAGCCATTGATGGTGGAATTGTGAGTCTTCTCTTTTCACCTACCTTGATACCCTGAAGCCCTTTTTCCCAACCCTTTATCACCTGACCTGCACCAATAGTTACAGGAAATGGCTGACCGCGTTTGTATGAGTTGTCGAATTCTTTTCCATTTTCAAGTGTTCCCGCATAGTTCACCACAACAGTGTCTCCTATAACCGCAGGATTTCCTGTTCCTTCTTTTAATACTTCTATTTTTAGATCGTGCATAGTGATATCTTTTTTAGCTTGTCCAGCAAAACTAAATGTATAAATAATAATTCCAATAACAATAGCTACTACAACAATAGAAGCTATGATTCCCATAATATTGTACGCGTGATGTTGTTTTGACATATCGAACATTGTAGCAAAAATATGTTAAACTATCCACCCAGAACCTAACTCAAAATTAACCACTTTAAAACCAAATAAATGAAATCAGATTTAACACAAGGAGATATTACCAAGCACATCAGAATGATTGCCCTACCCGCATCGGTTGGCTACTTTTTTAACACCATGTTTAATGTTGTTGATACTTACTTTGGTGGCAAGCTCGGTGACGACGCGCTCGCAGGACTCTCTGCATCATTTCCGGCTTTCTTTATCATTCTCGCCGCGTCGTTTGGAATCGCCACAGCAACAACAGCACTCATTGCCAACTATCACGGCAAGAAAGATGAGGAGACCGCAAAAGCCTATTATACGCAAGGAATCTTTCTTGGGGTTGTATGTGGAATAGTATTGAGTATTATTGGCCTTCTCCTTAGTCGCCCGCTCCTTGAACTCATGAATCTGCCAGAAGGTGTTATCGGCTTTGCTCTCGATTATCTCAACACCACTTTTCTTGGTACCACGTTCTTTATTCTCGTAGGAATCTTGAACTCGTATCTAAACGCGATCGGTAATACAAAGCTGTATCGAAATCTTCTTATCAGTTCTTTCTTTTTAAATATCTTTTTTAATCCGCTCTTTATGTATGGCTGGTTTGGTCTTCCTGCAATGGGAATTAGCGGCGTCGCGTTTGCAACAGTCCTAGTCCAGATAATCGAGTCTTCATTTCTCATTTATTATCTCCGAAGAAAGAAAGTGCTTGTTGGCAGCATCTTTAATTTCAAAGCAAACTGGGGTATTTGTAAAAAAATATTCATTCAAGCAATTCCTTCGAGCTTCAATATGATGAGTGTTGCAGTTGGTGCCTTTATTATCAGTTTCTTTATTGCAAAATTTGGAGCCGATGCAATTGCAGCATACGGAGTTGCAATACGAATCGAGCAGATCGCACTTATCCCAACCATAGGACTCAATATCGCTGCGCTTTCAATCATTGGTCAAAACAATGGAGCAAAGAAGTTTGGGCGTATTCAAGAAACAATCAGAAAATCTATAGGATTAGGATTTTATGCGCTTCTTCTTTCAGCATTTGTTATTGTTGTCTTAGGTAAATATATTATCGCGTTCTTTACTCCAAACGGAAATATCTCATCAATTGCAATGACTTATCTTTACGTCTCACTCTTTATCTTTGTGGCCTATGTGATCTCATTCATTTCTGGTGGAGCGCTTCAAGGCATCAAATATCCAAACAGAGCATTATGGGTTGGAATTCTCCGTCAGATTGTTCTACCACTCATCATATTCTCTCTTGTTGCATACCACACCAACTTTGGACTTATGGGTATTTGGATCTCAATCCTTGTTATCAACTGGATCGGTGCGATCATCTCAATCATTGTTGCAGAAAGAAGTATTGCTGAAAAAGAGGAGGAATTTCATCTGGAACACAGTCGTCTAGTCTAAATTATTTAGACCTCAAAAACTCAAAACATTTCTTAGCAAATCTTTTTTTCATGAGTGACATACCGAGATGTCCTCCTTTAGCGACGAGCCAGAGTTTGGAATGAGTTTTCTCAATAAAAGCTGGTACAGCTTTGACTGATACAATATTGTCATCTTTGGCTTGAATAATAAGACATTTTGATCCATTAATTTTGTCTGTTTCTGAAGCTGGATTATAGAAATCCCCTTTTTCAATCTTGCTCCATCCATTTTTTGCAATCCGATAGCCATTTCCAAATGCATCTTTTATTAATTCCGACACGAGTGAGATCGGCTCAACAGTATCATCCATTGTTCGCCAATCTAGAACTGGGCAAAAACAAATCACTTTCTTAACTCGAGGATCCTTTGAATTTAAAAGACCTGCAGGTCCACCAAAACTTGATCCAATAATGTAGATTTCCGGGTCTTCTATTTTAAACGATGTACCATTCCACAAATCTTTAAATCCATTTGGTAATTCATCTATAATGTCTTTAATATCTAAGTGCGGAGACTTCGCAAACATTTGTCCTCCGCTCTCCCAACTCCCGCGATATCTTGGAACAAAAACAGAAAAACCTTTTGAAGTATAAAATTCAAATAACTCTGAATATTTTTCCTTTGCTGGGTACGTAGGCATTCCTCCGCAAATAATCATTACTTTGTTTGTCATCTTTTTTGGCATGACAAATTCTGCAACTATCTCCCCTTTAAATTTTGTTCTTAGTATTTGCATCTTATAATTTATTTTTGATCTTTGATTTGCACCCTCACGGGTATACACTACTGTTATAATTTAAAATTTATCTTTCATTGCATCATTCACCCTCTTGATCGCGATCATGTAGCATGCAGTTCGCATATCCGTATTATTATCCATCATCATTTTGTAGCCCGCATCGAATGCACTTCCGATCTTATCTTCCAGTTTATGGAGCACATCATCTTTGGTCCATTTTTCATTGTGCATATTTTGATACCATTCAAAATATGAGCCCGTCACCCCTGCACTATTTGAAAGAATATCAGGTATAAACAATATCCCCTTCTTATGTAGTATCTCATCTGCTTCAGGAGTTAAGGGTCCGTTCGCCATTTCGATAATATATCGCGCTTTTATTTTTTCTGCGTTGTCTTTTGTAATCACATTTTCAAGTGCGCTCGGTACAAGTACCGTAACAGGAAGTTCAAGCAAAGCTTCATTAGAAATGAATGTCACATCTGGCATTCCAACAAGAGTCTTGTTCTGTTCTTTAAATTTTATTATCCTCTCGACATCAATTCCATTTTCATTATAAACAGCAGTCTTTGAATCACTTAGAGCCACAACCTTAAATCCTTTTTGTTTTGCAAAGATAGCGAAATATTGTCCCACATTGCCAATACCCTGAATTGCAACTGTTGTTTCTTTTGGATTAAGCTGTTTAACTTCTGAAAGTTTTTCAAGCACCACTACCCCTCCAAACCCTGTCGCTTCTGTTCGCCCTTCACTTCCTCCATTACCCAAAGTTTTACCTGTAAATGTTGCAAGCTGTTTAGATCCAACAATTTTTGAATACTCATCTACCATCCAATCCATTATTTCTCCTGTTGTATACATATCTGGAGCTGGCACATCTTTTGTAGGACCGATCACATCGCTAATGGCACGTACAAATGATCGAGAAAGATTTTCGAGTTCAGTCTTTGAAAGTGTCTTTGTATCAACAATCACCCCGCCTTTTCCTCCTCCAAACGGGACATCTGCAACGGCGCATTTCCATGTCATCCAGCTTGAAAGTGCTTTGACTTCCGATTCGTTTACATCGGGACTAAATCGAAGACCTCCTTTGTATGGCCCTCGAGCATTATTATGTTGAGACCTGAATCCTGTAAATGTATTTATCATTCCATTATCCATTTTGACCGGAAAAGAAACTTTCACCACTCTTTGTGGTTCAAGAATTCTGTCTAATTCACTCACACTGAGTCCGAGCTTCGCGCCTGCGTTTTTAATTTGTATTACTGAGCTTTCGAATGGATCGTTTATCATAAATTATGGTTTTATTTTAAAATTAAATGTATCATTTATTAGAAAATTAAATACTCCAATAAATCCTGATGTTACAATACGCGATCCAATAATACTTAGGTGCGCATAGTTAACAAGAATATACATTATACCTAAAGTGAAGACGATCCCAAATGATACAACGATCAAGAAATACAGATAGCCTGTCTTCAGGTTTCTTGCTGTTTCATTAAAAACCATTCGCCTTGATACAAAATAATTAATTGTTACACCAACCATAAACGCAATAAATGTTGAGACCAGATAGTATATGTGAATAACATCAGTCAAAAACCACAGCAGCGAGAGATCTATAATAAAAGTAGATACTCCAATAATTGAATATTTTAGAAATCTTCTTGTTTTTTTACTCATATATTTGCTTTATTTTAGACATTCTCATATTTTATCATGCTTGTAATATATTTTTATATTATTTTTTCTGTGCTAATCTAATTAAACATGGAACTGACAGATCAAGAAATAATCGAGTCATATATTGAGGGCAACAAAGAATCCTTGAATATTCTCGTAAACAAATACCTCTCACATATCTACAATTTCGTAAAAAGACTGTATAACAATGAGTCTGACGCTACAGACATTACCCAAGAGGTATTTATTAAAGTATGGAAAAATATTCGTAAATATAATCCAAACCAAAACTTCAAAACATGGCTTTTTACTATTGCCCGAAACACTACAGTAGACTGGATGAGAAAGAAAAAAGTCTATACTTTCTCGGACCTCGAAAGCCCTGATGACGACGAAAGCTTCGGGGACAAACTTATCGACAGCGAACCGCTTCCTGAGGCAATTTTCACCCAAAAGGAACTCAAAACAAACCTAGAAAAACTTCTTATAGTATTACATCCTGACCAGAAAACCGTTATATTGCTTCATATTTCAGAAGATATGACCTTTGACGAAATATCAAAAGTGCTAAAAAAACCTCTCAATACAATTAAAAGCCATTATCGCCGAGGTATAGAGAAACTTCGAAAAAACATAGTAAACGCACCAAATTTAATAGATTAATCGTATAAAGAACCAAGTATGAAAGATATAGAATCAGTTATAAAAAATATTGATACCTGTCCTACTCCGGCAGGCCTCAACAAATCAATCGTTTCAAGAATTCAAATTCTTGAACAAAAAAGATCACGCCAGAGAGCATCATTCTTTGGACTTTTTTCTATTGTCTCTTTTGCAGGTCTTGTTATGTCATTCAAAGCACTCTGGACAAATCTTGCATCATCAGGCACTTATGAATACATCTCGCTTCTCGTTTCAAATCCAAGCGACGCAACGACATTCTGGAAAGAAATATCTTTTTCAATAATCGAATCTGTCCCACTTATTACCCTCTCTCTTTTTCTAGTGCTTGCACTCGCATTTATCATAAGCAGTTTCAAAACAGTAGAAAATATCGAATCTAAATTAATAATTGCATAAATAAATATATGGAACTAAAAACAATCAAAGAAAAAATGAAAGAAGTGAGCCGGTCAAAATATTTTAACCTTGCACTTATTGCCGTGGCGCTTGTTGTATGGACAGGACTCATATTACAGCTTGGTATGATTGTTGGATATCAGAAGGCTTCTTACTTCTTTAAATCGGGAGACAACTATTACAAGAACCTCCGAGGTCCAAAGCCAATGCCTATGGGATTAAACGACAACGACCTTCCTCGCAGCCATGGAGCAATAGGTAAGGTACTTCAAGTGTCATTACCGGAAATTCTTATTGAAGACAAGGACGGGGCTGAAAAAACAATTATTGTTGGAAGTTCAACAATCATCAAAAAACTTGAAGGACCCGCAGAAGCAAACTCAATTTCTATCGGAGATTATGTAGTAACAATCGGCAATCCTAATGGTGACGCAAAGATTGAAGCTAAACTTATTAGAATCCTTCCCCCGCTTCCAGAAGAAGATAATAACAATAATCAATAATTTAAATTCATATGAGCAACTTTTTTTCAAAAACTAAAAACTATGTAGCCCTTCACAAGATCAAGTCTGCAATTATTTTTATTCTTGTGATTATTGTTCTCTATTATTCATATGCAAAATTATTTGCCGCAAGTACAACTGAAACAAAATATACTGTAGAAAAGGTATCAAAAACCACTATCATTTCAACTGTGACAGGAAGCGGCTCTGTATCTGCATCAAATCAAGTGGATCTGAAAGCAAAGACTTCAGGAAAGATTATCGAGATTGATGCGAAACCGGGAGATTCCATTAAAGCAGGTACGCTCATTGCAAAAGTAGATACTCGTGATGCCGCAATTGCGCTTCAGGATGCGCAGATATCTCTTACAAAACTTAAGAGCCAATCAAACAACATCACAATTCTTCAGGCTCAAAATGGAGTCAATGATGCAAACGAAAGCAGCGCAAAAGCATATAGTGACGCATACAGTACAATGTCTGATACATACGCAAGCATGAGCGACGCGTTCAGCGGACTTGATGAAATGTTGAATTATAGATCAGGATATCTAAGTGATCAAAACACTTTCTCAATCGGTCAAAATATCACTGTGGCAAGATCAGCTGCGCTCGAAGATTATTGGAAAGCAAAAGATAGTTATGACAAGTCATATCTCGAATTCAAAACACTTACAAGATCAAGCGACAATAGCCTCATAGCAGGCGCGCTTTCTGACACATCAGCAACGATCAAATTACTTACGAAAGCTCTTACAGAAACTCGAAATACGATTGATCTTATTAAAGCTGCCAAAGGCACAAATAACGATACAAGCAACACAACTGCCGTAACTGACGTAACAGGCTGGTCAACAAAGATAAACAGCAGCCTCGATTCTATAACATCAAGTCAAAATGCAATAAACAGCGCCGACAGAAGCGCTTCTGAAAAGGCTGCATCACTTAACGATACTGAGAATACTAGTGTTCCGCTCGATATACAGTCTGCAGAATTAAACCTTGCCCAAAAGCAGTATGCGTATGAAGACTGTTTTATCCGAGCCCCGTTTGATGGAGTTGTTGCAAACATAACAGTACAGCCTACAAACGATATTAGTTCAGGTGGAAGTTTAGGAACGTTTATTACAAAACAAAAAATCGTAAACATTTCTTTGAACGAAGTAGATATTGCAAAAATAAAAACTGGACAGAAGGCAACGCTTACATTTGATGCGATTGACGGTCTCACTATTGCAGGACAAGTTCTTGAAGTTGATCTCGTAGGTACCGTATCTCAAGGAGTTGTAACATACAATGTAAAAATCGGACTTGATACTGATGACGATCGAGTAAAATCAGGAATGAGCGCTGATGCTTCAATTATTACTGATGTTCAGCAAAATATTATTGCAGTTCCATCAAGCGCAATCAAAACTTCTGGCAATGCAAGCTATGTTGAAACTCTCGGCAAAAATTTAAGCGACAGTGAACTTGGTACGGAAGTAGCTTCAACAGGAACACTTACACAGATTCCAGTTACAATAGGAGTCTCTGACGACACGATGACAGAAGTTACGGAAGGCCTAAATGAAGGCGATCAAATCATTACCAAAACAACAACCGGCACTGCGACCAAAACCACAACAGCTGCACCAAGTCTTTTGAGTGGAATTGGTGGACGAGCCGCAGGAGGAGCCACACGAACAACAGGCGGAGGAGGATTTGGCCGATAAATATATCTTATGATTGAAATAAAAAATATCACAAAGACATATTCAAGTGGTGGCGAAAATGCTTTTCAGGCTTTGAAAGGTGTGAGCTTCACGATCAAAACTGGAGAGTTTGTTGCGATCATGGGTCCATCAGGATCAGGAAAGTCAACTCTTATGCACCTATTGGGAGCTCTTGATACACCAACAAGCGGCTCGTATCATCTCGATGGTGAGGATGTGTCTTCCCTTTCCGACGATAGACTTGCAGAAATCAGGCGAGACAAGATCGGATTCGTGTTTCAATCATTTAACCTTCTTCCTCGAACAACAGTAATGCGAAATGTAATGCTTCCACTTATTTATAAAGAAGTGAGCGAAGAGGTGCGAATAAAAAAAGCCCGGGAGGCACTTCTCTCTTCTGGATTTCATGAATCCCATTTTTATCATCTCTCAAATCAGCTTTCTGGAGGACAGATCCAGCGAGTAGCTATTGCACGCGCGCTTGTAAATGACCCGAAGATGATCCTTGCAGATGAACCGACAGGAAATCTCGACTCAAAGACTGGCGAGATTGTACTCGGAACATTTCAAAAGCTTAATGAGGATCATGGAAGAACGATCGTTCTCATTACTCACGAACAAGATGTTGCCGAACATGCAGATAGAATTATCTTTATCAAAGACGGACTTATTCTTTCGGATTTGCCGAATCCAAATAAAAGAATTATTAAACACGCCGCATAAAAATCATGACTACAAACGATATATTGCACGAAACATATTCTGCCCTTTCAGCGAACAAAGTTCGTTCAGGACTTACAATGCTTGGAATTGTGATTGGCATTAGCTCTGTAATCGCAATGATCTCAATCGGCCAAGGTGCGCAAAGTTCGATCCAATCAAGTATTCAAGCGATCGGCGCCAACCTCGTCCAGGTGACACCAGGAGCCCAAAGAGGCCAAGGATTCCAAGTAAGTACAGGAAGAGGCTCAGCAAAGACCCTGACTCAAGAAGATGCTGATGCGATACTTGGAACCATCACTCTCGCAAAAGCTGTTGCACCAGAACTCTCTTCAAGATATCAAGTCACGAGCAAAGGCAAGAATACAAACACATCTGTTGTAGGTACAACCGCATCATATCCAGGAGTCAGAAATTTAGAGATCGATACAGGAACTTTTATCACTGATGGAAATAACAAATCTTTATCAAAAGTTGCAGTACTCGGCCCTACTACAAGAGACGACCTCTTTGGAACAGGTGCGGATCCGATTGGTCAATCGATCAAAATAAAAGGGATTGAATTTAAAGTTGTCGGCGTTACAAAAGCAAAAGGAGGAAGTGGATTTGGCAGCCAAGATGATACGATCTTTATTCCCCTTTCAAGTGCACAAAAATTTCTCGCGGGAGACAATTATGTAACAACGATCAGCGTACAGGCGCCTGATTCAAATTCAATGACAGATATTCAAAACCAGATCACCGACCTCCTTCTCACACGCCACAAGATTAAAGATCCTACTCTCGCCGACTTTAGTACACTAAACCAAGCAGATATCGTTGCAACAGCGTCATCTGTAACAGGAACATTTACGATTCTTCTCGGGGCTGTAGCGAGTATCTCTCTTCTTGTGGGAGGAATCGGTATCATGAACATGATGCTCACCACAGTAACAGAAAGAACTCGTGAGATCGGGCTTAGAAAAGCGATCGGTGCAAAAAAGAAAGATATTAATACTCAGTTTTTGATTGAGGCGATTGCACTTACATTTATCGGCGGTCTTCTGGGGGTCATACTCGGTTGGAGCATCTCGTTTTTTGTATCCTACTTTGGGATCCTTCAAACCACAATATCTTATCCTTCAATACTTTTAGCATTCGGAGTATCTGCTGGCATTGGAATAGTATTTGGATACTATCCTGCCCGAAGAGCATCAGAGCTTAATCCTATTGAAGCTTTGAGATACGAGTAAGTCCGCACACTAAGTTTTGTATCATTGCTTTATGTTTTTTAATAAATAAAGTTTAATGAAAAAAATTAATTTGATTTGTTAAAATTAGTCACCAGCTACAAAATAGCAATCAAAAAACAATACAAAACTTAGTGTGCGGATAAAGTTATTAATTAATTTATAAATAAATGAATAAAAACAAAAAAACAGTTTATATTATTTCCGCAATAGTTGTCGCAATCATACTCTTTTACGGGGGCATGAAATATGGCGAAAGTACGAATGTAAAAGGTGGGTCTGGTAATTTCCAAGCAGGTGCAAGAATGTCTGGAGGACGTACAAGCTTCGCTGGTGGAATGGGCGGAATGACTGCTGGAGACATTGTTGATATAAGTGAGGGCAGTATTACACTCAAGACTCGTGACGGAAGTTCAAAAGTAGTTTTGATCGGTACTAGTACCCCAGTAACAAAGAGTGCCCCAGGATTAATAACTGACCTTAAAGCTGGAGATAGTGTTATGATCTCGGGCAAAACAAATCCAGATGGAAGTGTCGTAGCGTCAGAGATTCAAGAGAGAAATAAACAACAGTAAAAACATAAAAAAATAGCTGAAGCCTGTAGGCTTCAGCTATTTTTTTATTCATTATTATTTTTTGACTTCTGTCGTTGTTGCAGAATCACTCACAGTCACTACTTCAAAATTAGTTCTTCCAATAAGCCTCTTACTTTCTGTTAAAATATTAACTCGCCAAATTCCATCATCTATATACTGTTTGAAAGAATAAAGTCTGTAGCCTCCCTGTCTGCCACCTTTTATTGCAACGGTCACATTGCTTTCGGTCACCCATTTCCCTGTCTTAGAGTCATATTTTTGCCAATTATGTATGACATTTAGATTAAGGTCTACCGGAGAATAAACCGAAGAAAAGACAAATACCGGCTCATTCCCCGCTCTATGAAATACTTGTTTTGAATCAAAGAAATTATACCAAGAACCCTCATTTTCAGCCTGCAATGTATAGCTACCATCAGTAAGTCTTACGAGATTATGATACACTCCAGCATCTTTGAGTATGAGAGGCAGCGGCGGAATAACATTGAAAAAATAAAAGATGTTAATGAGCGCAAGCATGGTCATGTAATACGCGATCCGCCTATTTCTATTGATCTTGATATGTTCTTTTTTATACAGACTAATGATCCAAACAAACAATCCAAATACAAAGACTGCTATCACAGTACTTAAGACAAATATCCAAGAACTGATGCTCTTTAAGACAGTAGGAACAACAAGAATAAAATATGAAAGTAACGCGAAGAAATAAACACCAAGACTAAAGCTTAAGCTCAGATAATATTTCTTAAAATATTCATTACCAAGAAAATACATCCCAAGAAGTACAAGAAATGGCCAGCTCGATTCAAGTGTTGCACTTCGAACATAAAAGACGACATAGGCGCTGAAGATTCCCCCAAGACAGAATTGAAGACAAAAAGCGAGCCAGAAGTGCATTCGAGTATTATCGAGGTTATGTCTCTTTGCCTCATTCATATGTATGAGGACTATACAAAGCCCAGAGATCGCAATATAGGTCGTGAGAACGAGCATATCGTTCAAACTATCCACCCTTCCCAAGAAAATATTATCAAAGATGAATCCGAGCACGAGAGCCAAAGCAGAAATCCGCCCCTCATACTTTTCGTACCAAGTCTCAATTGATTTAGGGTGAAGGAGGTTTTTTATTCGGTCTAAAAACATTCACCTAATAATATCTCAAATACTGATTATCTGGAAGCTCGTCCAAAGAGAGTCGTGATAAGCGATAGTATGATAGAGAACCAGAACGCAGACCAAAATGAAGCAACATAGAATCCAGGAACAATGCCCGATGCAAGCATAATAAGAAATGCATTAATGACAAATGAGAAAAGTCCCAAAGTCAGAATATTGATTGGAAGTGTAAGGATAAATATAAGTGGTCGAATAAATATATTGATAAGCGCCAAAACCACAGCGAGAACGAATGCACCAAGTAATGTTACTTGTACTCCAGGAATCAAATACGCGCTTATAATGATAGCTATTGTTCCAACGATCCAATGTGTGAGATTCATATTATTTTATTTGAATTATTTTAAAGCTTATAAAGATCTCGAGCCATACTTTCAACTTTTTGATTGAGTTCTGCGATCGTTGCATGATTTGATTTGACCTCAGCCTCTAATCTGTTTCTTTCCTTAATCATACTCTTAAAGCTAAAATAGTCACTAACAATCTCGGGAAGCGATAGTAAGAGATTAACTATCATTCCTGAAATAATAGCTACCATGAGAATGATCGCGAGAGATGAATGTATTTGCCAAAAAAGAAACGTCACCGTAATTGCGACTGTGTTTTGGAGAGCAAATATCACCGCCACTGCACCTAGTAATATACCGATAATTATAAAAATGATCATAAAATTTGTTAATTGTGGATTAATCAAACTAGATGACGGTCCCAAACCGACTATATTACAAGCACCTGTATGGCTATTTTCAACAAGCAAGGAGCGCGTGGATGAGTACTCACGCGCCACAAGAGCACTTCTTATCTTCTAACCCACTTCGTTCGTAAGAAGATAAAGTCGTACACAGCGTCCGAGTCGCACTACAGGAGTACTTCTTGTTTTCTAATTCGCTTTGCTCATAAGAAAACAATGTCGAGTTGGAATATAGGATCATGTTTCCACAACACCTGCAAAAAACCTGAGCATTGAGAGTGTTGCATTTAATACCTAGCGAACTCTACCTAGATCCTTTATTTTAGTAGTTCAGCATACTTCGCGACCACCTTTTCAAGCTTTGGATTTATGACAACTTCACAGTATGGATTCCCTGGATTATTGGCGAAATAGTCTTTGTGATAATCCTCTGCCACAAAAAACTTTTGAAGCGGCTGAACTTCAGTAGCTACAGGCTTACCCATTTCATTTGAACTATTGATGTCGCTAATGAATTTTTCACAAATCTCCTTCTGTAGTTCTGTTGTATAAAAGATGACGGATCTATATTGCGTCCCAACATCATTCCCTTGTCTATTCACCGTTGTCGGATCATGACTACCAAAGAAGACGGTAAGAATACCTTCGAGCTTGATCATGTCAGCATCATACTCCACTTCTACAACCTCTGCATGACCCGTATTACCGCCACAGACAGATTCATAAGTCGGGTTTGGAGTTGTGCCTCCTGCATACCCTGGAAGAACCGAAGTTATTCCTTTAAGCATCTTAAACACTGCCTCTGTGCACCAGAAGCATCCTCCACCGAGCACTATTGTTTGTTTTGTCATTTGATATAATTATATCCTAAAAGCTAATTAAAATCACAATGACTATAATTTTTTATTCGAAGACGGGTTGTCCTTGGGGAGATGAAGTACGAGACTTACTTACAACAAAAAATATCCCATTCGAAGAACGAGAAATGATTTCTCATCCGGAATTTATGAAAGAATGCATCGATAAATCTGGACAATCAAAATGTCCAACTCTCGACATCGATGGATTCATACTCGCAGACACAGATGCGAAAGCGGTTGAGGAATATTTGAGTAATAAAAATTAAAAACAGCACCGAGGCGTAGCCTCGGTGCTGTTTTTATTAGCTGTATTATTCAGTTACAATTGTTTCAGCCGTAGTAGTCGATTCATTTTCTGAATCTGACAAAGTAATACTTTCTGTTGTTGAATCGTTTGTCATAGGAGCCACATCTGAAGTCGGTTGAATAGTTACGAGAGTAAAATAACTATCACTAATATCGCATACTGGACTAATTATGTCTGTCCCCTGGTCGCAAACCTCGACATAATAATTTCCTGGAGTAATGATATTTGAATCAATAAGAGAGCTTTGATCAATCACACCGTCCCAACTTGCTATATCATGAGGCAACTCCTTTGATGCAATAGCAGGGGTATTGGGAACTAATGAGTTAAGAAGATAAACATGTGGATATATTGTAGAGTAATTCGCAGTCCAAGAAATAGGAATACTGAATGAACCATCACCTCCGAGATTGATTTCTTCATTGCCATTAGGTGAGTCCACAGTAATTGCATTTGTATCCGTAACAATCGTAACGGTAGCGCAATCTGCATTTATCGCAGCGCGAGTTAACACTCCGAAATAATTATTAACTGGGGTAATACCTCTAGATACTTTGTAAGCCATAAGTGCTGATGCTGTATTTGATCCATAAAAACCAGTAGTAGCAGCATAATACCCTTTAGCTTTGAGGAAGTTTTGTAGTGCTGCAACATCGTTACCAGTTGAACCAATGGTTAAATCTCGATCAAAACGAATTGAAGGGCACGTTGAAGTCAAATCTGCATCTATTACTTCATCTGTTGAAGTAGCGATGCTGAATAGATTATTACTTGAATCATATACCTCGCCATCTCCATAATTAGCTATTGTAAGATTGTATACATTCCCTCCATTAAGTTTCATATATCCATTACCCAAAGACTCCGGAATAGTCCAACTATATGAACCTGTATTTGGAATCGAAGTTGAATATCCGGCTATCGGAGAATAATGCGAAGCAATATCACCTTCAAATCTTGTATCTTCAAGCTGCAAAAACATTTGAGTTGTTGATGCAAGATCAGTGTCCCAAGTTATATTCACAGTATCGCCAACTTTATAGCTCTCATTCCCATTTGGAGATAAGACTGTGACATAAGGAGTTGTTGATGCATCTGTGATTGAAATATAATTATCAGTTTTATCACCGCTTACAAATCCACCCTCTTTAACATCCACCTCAAATCCATAAAGATCATTTATAGGTGTATTTTGCGGTATAACCACGTTTGCTATACCAGTATTTTTAATATTGTTAGCAAGAACGGTCTTTTCATTCCAGTTTGCATTTTCGAGATAAATATCAACAAGAGCATCGTTACTGTAATTTTGTGTAAGCCAAGTTATAGAATATGTTCTGCCACGAGTAAGATTCTCACCCCCGACCGGGTTAAGTATACTCAATTCATGGTTATTTTTAGTCGAAACATTAACAACAGCTGAAGTTGTTGCAATTCCACCTCGACAGTCATCAACAGTAAGGAGCACATTGTGATCTCCTGGGTTTAAAAAGTTTTCAGTGTGAGTGACTACAGAATCACTAGGATATGGATTAGGGCAAGGATTTCCTGTTGATCCTTCTGAAGTTTCAAATTTCCACCCCAAAGCATCCCCATCTTCATCAGACATTTCCCAACGAAATGTAATAGGATCTGTAACTCCTCCTCCATCTGGAGAAGAACTGAATGCTGTAATTAGTGGAGTGTGATTCTCTGTTGTAGTTGCATTGATTGTAAAATCTGAATCACTATCATCCATCTCTTGACCTCCACAACCAGGTTCTTGATTGTAAATGCCGCAATAAACTCTTAATTTATATTTTCCAGCAATGATATTTGTTGGGATTTTCCAAGTATAAGAATTTGTAGTTGTTGATAAATATTTTTGACCAGTTATGTAGTAGTTAACTGGATTATTATTTGAATCAATAAGGCTTAAAGACGAGAAAGAATTATTAGGCACATTCTTTGCACTCCAATTTATTACTATAGTATCCCCAGCAGTAAATGTCTCACCACCATTAGGAGATGTAATTGTCACAGAAGTAGTTGTAGATACTTCCTCTGTTGAGGTTGCAGTATTATTTGTAGGTACCATAGGAGCAGAATTAGATGACGAACCTCCACCGCCTCCATAATGTATTTGTGAAACCGCATTATCAGTTGCAATAAAATTTCCTGAACTGAGCGCCGCTTGCGTTGGAGTACTAGTTGCAATTGCAGAAGCTGATACCCCAGGCACACAAGAGATAGATTTTATCTTTGCAATTGTCAGAGGTCCCACGAATCCAGTTGCAGGTATTCCATTATTTAATTGGAATTTCTTTACAGATGTAAAGGTAATATTACCAAAATATCCCGTGCTGGTTAGAGAAAAATAACTTTTATTTTTTAGAAAATTCTGGAGCATACTCACTCCACCAGAAGTAAGAATGTCTGTCGAACCAACCTTAAGATATGTTGAAATAACAGTACAATCCGACTGTGCTTGAGAAGTTCCAGCAAATGCGAATAATGGTGTAATAAATAAGAAAAATGCGCTAATACCTACGATTTTTGATTTAATATTCATTTGTGTATGATAGCATACTTTATGTTAAAAGTCAATAGTGGTCAAAATTGCGCACCAATCAAAATCCTCATAAACCTTTAGGTTTATGAGGATTTTTTTCAAAACTATCTTGACTACTTATTTTTCCGTCTATGTATCATTACCCTATTTCCGTCAGGATCTTCAATTGTCACCATGTTGCACGTTGGATAATCCGCAGGCTCATTTACAAATAGAATACTATTTTCTTTGAGAACTTTGACCGCTTCGTCAAAATCCTCTACCTCAAACGCTGCGACCGCGCCAGCCTTTCCAGGAACAAAATCTGTCGCACCCTTGCCTATTGCAAGAGTATGCGTACCGATCTCGTATTCAATGAATGCAAAATCTACTCCGTCACCGAAAATAGATGTTGGTTTGAGTCCTAATATATCTTCATAAAAATGTTTGGCTTTTGGAACATCTGTCACTGAATAGCTTACAAATGCGATCTCGTTTATTTCCAACGAGCGAGGAGCGCGTGGACGAGTACTCTCGAACGCAGCGTCCGAGTCGATGTTGGAAGTACCCTCAGTTTTGATTGGCATATATATTTAATTTAATCCTAATTTCTATTCATTATACATAATATAACAAACAATGTGCATAAACACTGAGCCTAGACTCTAAGAAATAATATGGTATTCTAAGTATGGCAATAAATATACACTCACCAATGAAAACCTACACGAACTCGTTCTTTTGGAAATTACTGAGGAAAGTTGGGATTTATCCCATTCACGTCGCCAGATGGTGTCACAAAGCAGTGACCCTTCTCCACACCCTGTCATTTTGGGTCTTCTTTGACAAGAAGAAGGCATTCGCGAAAATCTCAGCAAACCAGAACGGACCGGACCCCGACGATTCGCTTCTCTAAGCACTCCTCAACCTCATGACTCGGCGGACTTCTGAAAGGAAAGTCCGTTTTTTTTATTTTAAAGACTCTGCAAACTCAAAAAGATTCGCTCCAACCAATACTGCATCTGCACCATCTTTAATATCCGAAACATTTTTTATATTGCTCGCCTGACAGAGCCAGCCTCTAAATATTTGTCTTGCTTGTTCAAATGTTTCACTTTTTATTCCGCCATTTTTGAGATCTCTACTGTTCCAAACTACTTTTAGGTGATCTGGAATTGTTTTGAGTTCAGCAAGTGTAAGGGGCTCTATCAAGCATTTATCTAAATGAATATTAAAAATTCTTCCTACAACAAGTACATAATCAGCACCGCACTCAATTGCTCTTTGTATTTCTTCATCCGTTGCATGAATTCCTTTTGCAAGAATTGGTTTTGAAGTGAGACTTCTCGCTTTTTTCAAAAGATCAAATGAACCGCCCCATCGAGGGTCGGTATGAATAGAAATAATATCCCCTATTTCATTTGCAACAAGAAATAAGTCGTCCCAGCTTTTTTCAGATTTGAATCCAAACGGAGATTCTGTTTTTACTTCTGCGATTATCTGTGTATTTTTGAACATTTCTTTGGCGGAAGATGAGGGATTTGAACCCTCGAAGGGATTTCTCCCTTACCACCTTTCCAAGGTGGCGCACTAGACCGCTATGCGAATCTTCCAATAAGGATACAATACCCTATCTAATATTTAGAATCAAAACTAGCAAGCAATCCGATTTATAAGGTCAACAAATTCTTGTTCTTTTTCTGGCTTTAACCCTTGAAACATATAAGTTATATTATCTATTCCAAACCCAACATCTCTTACATAATACTTTTTGGCATACTCTAAGTGATATTTAGTGAATGGTTCACCTCCCTTCATTCCAAAATAATTCTTCAATTGAGTGATCCGAGCAACAGTTTCAAACACAGCACTGAGAGGATCTTTAAATTTTAATATGTAATTTGCATAGAAAAAGCTGGTGAGTTCTTGTCTTATATTGTCAGCAACATACATGTCATCCAAAACGCCATGAGCTTGTTCATGTGCTTCAGTTATACTTTTATGGAAATGATCCATAGGTCTACCATTTGACTGTTCTGCATCAGCAAATACTATTGGAGTAGACTCGAAGGAGCCAATTCCACCACCTCTAGAATTATAAGGTGACAGAGTTGCTTGGTGTTTGTAGGTTTCAGCTTTTCCAATCTCAGTATGACTAAATACTTTCATCACTCTTTCACGATAACTTTGCTTTAACTCTTCTTTTCTTTTTTCGTCTGCAAGATAGAGATGTTTTGCGGTCAAATTTGCCATGTATTTATTTACGGTTTCTTCACTAAGAAGTCTTTGCTGAAAAAGATTGCTCCAATTTTCTCGATAATTTGCAACCCTATCTAACGCTTCCATCATTTCATAATTTTCTTGAACTTCTTCTCCTTCAGAATCATGAGGCGGCTGCGGCTGTCCGTAAAAATGTCTATCTTCCATATTATTTCTTTCCTAACAACGCATCAATTCTCTCCTGAATCGGTGGATGTGTATTAAATAATTTTGAGACCCAAGAAACCTTTTGTTCTTTATCTGGAATTCCATCACCATCTGCATCTCCTCCAAGTGGAGTTGAGATAAACATGTGTGCTGTCGCTTTATTGGCTCGTACCATTGGGTGATTGTAGTCAGAGATCTTTCTAAGCGCGCTTGCAAGCCCTTCTGGGTATCGAGTAATGAGCGCTCCAGTAGTATCAGCCAAGAATTCTCGACGCCGAGAAATTGCAAGCTGAATGATGATCGCGATTATAGGTGATAAAATAAGTAATACAAATCCAGCAATCGCCATCACTGGATTATTATTCTCCCGATCTCGAGAGCCTCCTCCATAAAATGAAATACGGATCATCCAGTCAGCAAAGATTTGAATGAGTCCTACGAGCACTACAATGACACTCTGGAGAAGTATGTCCCGGTTCCCTATATGTGCAAATTCGTGAGCGATCACCCCTTCTAGCTCAGATTTATCAAGTCTCTCGAGAAGCCCTGTCGTCACCGCAATTGCAGAATGATTCTTGTTGCGCCCTGTTGCAAATGCATTGGGAGACGCATCATTAATAATATAAAGTTTTGGCATCGGAAGTCCTGCAGTGATAGAAATATTCTCCGCTATTCGCCAGAGCTCTGGATTGTCTTTCATTTCAATCTGGTGCGCGCCAGAAACCGAAAGCGCAATTTTGTCAGAGAACCAGTAGCTTCCGATGTTCATTACAACACTGAGGATTACTGCAAATATAAATATTCCAGGATTGTTGTAGTAATAGCTCGCGAAGTATCCAAGGAATGTAATAAACGCAAAAAACACGAGCATCAAAACCCAGGTCTTTGTAATATTTTCGCGTTGATGAGTATATAATGTCATAATTTTTTCTATTTATTTTTTCTTTTTTTCAAAATTTTATCTACCATTTCAATCTCATTTATTATTCCATCTATAAGATCGTATCCTTTTGCTTCTTCAAACGTTACCCAGGCATGCTCAACCGCCTCTTCACTAATTACGAATTCTCCGCCCGCCAGTGGTGCAAAATATCTTAAAACTACGACAGGAACGCCGTCAGGTCTAATAAATACAACGTCTGACATGTATTCAGGAGTCCCGATCTCAAATCCGGCCTCTTCTCTCACTTCTCGCCTCAAAGCATTCTCAACAACATTGTACCACTGCCTCTGTACTGCACTAGCAGATGGTAGATGCTCATAATCATCCATTGAAAGACCGCCTCCTGGTCCATGCCATTTGCTTGGAAATATTTTTAGATCCGGACTTCTTTTAATAAGAAGAAACTTCCCTTCTTCATTATAGATGAGGACTGTTGGTACAACTCGATGAAGTTCTCGAGGTGATACTGCCATAATTTAGAATTTAACTTCTACAGGATTCTGCTCAACTGCATTATCAGGAAGATCAAAAAGATCCATTTTTTTGAATCCTCCTACACCTGCCATAATATTGCCCGGGAATGATTCAACACCAATGTTCAAATCTCGAACAGTCCCATTATAGAACCTTCGTGCAGCCTGAATCTTGTTTTCAGTATCAGACAGTTCTTGTTGGAGTGAAAGGAAATTCTGATTGGCCTTCAAGTCTGGATACGCTTCTGCAATCGCAAATACTGATTTGAGAGCACCTGTAAGCATATTTTCCGCTTGTGCATGATCTGCGTTTGCACCACCTCCTGCCATTGCTTTGCTTCGTGCTTCTGTTACTTTTTCGAAAGCTGTAGATTCGTGAGTAGCATAGCCTTTAACTGTGTTTATGAGATTTGGGATAAGATCATAGCGTCGTTTAAGCTGCACTTCGATATCTGACCATGCTTCTTTAGCTTGGTTTGTAAGTCGAACGAATCCGTTATAAGAAAGGATTGCACACAGAACGATAATTGCGAGAACTATAAGCAGTATTGTGATTGGAGTCATGAAATATATGATTAAGTATTAACGAATATATTATAACATAAATAATATTCAAAAATGCACCAAGGCTTTGCCTTGGTGCATTTTATCTTTAGAGTAAAATTTCAAACCTAATTTTCTTCAATCAAATCAATATTACTTTGCAACGTTGCCACTCGAGCCATTACTTGTGTCCCATAACTACATGTTGCACCTCCAGAACCATAATATTTACATGCCGCTTTGATTTCGCTTGAATAGCTTCCTGCTACAGCACCTCTATCTTGAAGATACATTGAAGATGCCATGATAGCGTGTTCTGGATTCCAAGGATCAGTAGCAGATACACCCAAAGCGCCTTCAAGTCTCTTTTCCATAAGAATCCAAGTAGAAGGAATAAATTGCGCAGGACCCATTCCACCACCGTATCCTCGCCCAACATAATATGAAGTGCTTCCAATAGGACATGATACGGGTGTTGTAGACCAATCTCTTCCGAGCGCACTCGTGAGACTTGTGAAAGGCACCGTATCTCGAGGTGCTTTCATTACTTGTTCAAATAATGTACCCGTATTCTTTCCTTTTCCATCTCCCGTATTCAAATTTGTAACATAACAAGATCCCACATTTGCACCAAGGTTACTTTCTTGAGTAATGATTGCAAGCACGAATGCAGCACGAACCCCTGTTACTTTGCTTGCATTCTTTGCATATTTATACGCATCTTCAAACGGAATCGCAGCACTATCTCTAAGACCGAAAAGAGCAGATTTGATCTTTGAAACCTGCGCCGCCTTGTCCGCGATCTGCTTTTGATAATCTGACTGCGTGTTTTTGTTGATATTCAAAAGTCTCTGCTTTTCTGCTGACGCAGCTTCTACTTTTTTCTTTTCTGATTCAATTGAAACCTTTGTATCAAGCTCCTGACTTTTCTGTTTGTCTAAACTTATTTTCGCATCTTCAGTTTGTTTCTTGTTATCTCGAAGCTCAGTGAACACTCCAGCAAGAGAAAGTTTGATGGAATCAAATGCATCAAGATCCGCGAAAGCAGTCGAAAGATCATCGGCTCCCAAAATTACTTCTGGAAGTGAATAGTCATCCACCTGATTGGTCTTACGAATAATCTGACTTAATGATTCTTGGCCCGTATTTATTTTTGTATCAAGCTGCTGTATAACTTGAGTTTTCTTTACGATGTCTTTACCAAGGTTTGCAATAGTAAGCTCGTGCGCCTTGATCTGAAGCTGTGCCTGCTTGATCTGGATCGCGAGAATCTGCTTATCTTTTTCAAGTGAGCTTCCTGTTTGTTTGATACCATCAAGCTGTGTCGAGAGACCATCTATCTCTGCTTGAGTCTGACTCAGAAGCTGCTGACACTTTGCTTTTTCGTCAGGTGTATCACACTTGTAAGTATCGGCATAAGTAAAAGAATGTAATGGGAGTAAAATACCCAAAATTAAAACACTAACTACAAATAAGGTGCTGAGATTTGATTTTGAAAACATAATTGAAGGTTTGGAACTCGATCGTGACTATCGTATCTGAGTAGACATAATTATATCACTTTGAGCGAAAGATGCCAAAAGAAAAAGCCGCGCCCGAAGGGCGCAGCTTTTTCTTTAAATTGTATATTATTTCTCTTCTGCAGCACCCTCTCCTTCCTCATCCTTCTTTCCTTTCTTTTCAACTTCGATAGCTGAGAGGTCAATTGGAGCTGAATCTTCTTCTTTCTCTTCTTTTGGCCGAGCAACCTTGGCAACAGCTTCTTCTCCATGAGTAAGAAGAGTTACGCCCGCAGGAAGCTTGATCTGATTTGCATAAAGGTGAACATCAAAGTCAGTAATGATAGAGATGTCTGCAATAAGGTTATGTGGAAGATCCTTAGGCATAGCCTCGATTTCAAGTTCATGAAGAACCTTAACGAGTACCCCGCCAAGATCTTTAACTGCTGGAGCAATACCTTCAAATTCAACTGGCACATGAACAGTAACCTTCTTGCCTTTTTCGATAACATAGAAGTCAGCATGCTTGATCTTGCCTGTTACCCCGTCGATATCCACAGCGTGGATGAGCGCATCGTGATCTCCGTTCTCTGATTTAAGAGTGATGATGCTTGATTCACCAACTGTTTTCCAAGCCTTTTCGAGTTCTTTTGTTGATACAGTAATAGAGGTTGTTGTCTCTTTTGCACCATAGAATACTGCAGGAGTAAAGCCTTTAGCTCGTAGTTCTGCAACATTTTCCTTGCTATCTCTTGATTTTATTTCTATTGAAGTCATAGGCGCTATTTTTACATATTTTGTAAATAATTGCAACTGACTATCCGTATACTTGAGATTTGATTTTGGTATACTTAATCTTATGAATATAAATTGGCTATTGATTGGTGTTATTACATTAAATCTTACTTTCTCAACAATATCAGATATAATGGCAAAATTTTGGGGTATTACAAATAATCAGATTTGGCTCTATACAGGTCTCGGAGTAAACGTTCTCACCATGTTCTTTTATATGTACTCTATTCGACTTGGCGGTCTTGCAATAACGACATCAATCATACTTTTGATTACTTTAGCGATCAGTGTAGCGCTTGGATTTTTATTTTTTCACGAACCAATAAGCGTCTCCCAGTGGATTGGCATAGGTGTTGGTTTTTTGGCAATAATTTTGATCTCAGGCATTTGGACGCCAGTACACTAAATATATTTATTTTCACTTTATATGTCACTCTATTTTATTGGTATTGCTGCAGCACTTCTTGGAGCCATAGCACATGGCTGGACAAATATTGTTGACAACTATTTCTCTGACAAGATCTTTAAACGTCTAGCAAATCTCATATTCTTTTCTGCATTTGTCAATCTTATTTTCTTGCCAGTGGTTTTGGTTACAGATTTTCCCAAAAGCATTCCGGTTCATCTATGGGGTGCACTAATTATAATATCGCTCATCGAAGTTTTTTATAGCTACCCTTACTACTGGTCATTACAAAGAATGGACACTTCAATCATTGTCTCCCTTTTCTCAATAGGTAAAATATTTTCACCCCTTCTTGCCTTTTTTATAGTTGGAGAACATTTGGGAATAATTCAATATATTGGGTTTTTTCTTATAATTATTTCAAGCGTTTGTCTCACATTTGATCCTAACAAGTTCCGATTGAACAAAGCTTTTCTTCTTATGCTCATAGTTTCCATACTTCTTGTTATTCAAGCTGTGCTTTATAAATACATCTTTGATGCTGGAGTAAGCTGGGGCAGTGCAATGACATGGACAACTGTTTTAGCTTTTTTTATATCAGGTCTTTTTGTTTTTTTGCCAAAAAACCTCCGAGACTTCAAAGAATCTAGTCTTAAAGCAAAGAAAATAGGATGGCTTTTCTTTTTTAATCAGTTTTTATCTTGGGGTGGCGAAGCTGCAAATACCCTAGCCTTAGCTCTTATCCCAGTATCTATTGTTAAAGGTATTACAAGTATTCAGTCCATTTTTGTATTCATGTTCGCTTTTTTGTTTGCAAGAAAATTACCCTTCCTTTTTAAAGAAAATTTAAAAGAAAATACTGGAAAAAAGATTTTCTTACTTATACTGATCGCAATCGGAACAATCTTAATTACGTTAAAAACATAAAAACCAATCAAATAATTAACGTATTATTTGATTTATCTCAAATACGGAGCAAACCATTCTCCTAATTTTTCCCGAAGTTTTTTATTCTTATAATCCTTAGATGTGATTAGTTTGCGACAATCTTTAGATCCGCATCCACATTTCATACTCCATCCAGGCCATGTTTCGAAAGTTCCATAATCACAGACAATCTCTTCGCCTTTTTTGATATCTCGAATTGCACACCATATTCCATTAGCAAGTAGCCCAACATTTGGTTCACAACTATGATTGATGTATCCACCCTGATGATCTTCATGGAGCGGTGCATGTAGAATATAGCTATCCCACCCTATACAAAGATTACACTCATATCCAGTCAAAGATTCTACAACTTCAATGAATTTTCTATTAACAATAGGACCAAGCTCTACTACCAAGACTTCCCCTTCTTTAATATCTTTCTTTGCGGTAAGACCAATTCCCGCGATCTTGCTTTGAGATAATTTTACAGATGGTGAAAAATGAGGCTTTGGAAGAGTTGATAGATATTCTCTTATATTTTTTTCTAAATCAGATCCTATTTCTTTCATAATCCTAAGTATATCAAATATTCACAAGATATTTAAAATTTTAATTTGTTATACTAACCCAATGTCTAACCCGCTCGAGTCAAAACCATCTGAAATAATACATTCTACCGAAGAAGATTTGGTTAGACTCTTGCTCGATGATAAAGGTATTGATAATCCAGATGCAAAAGAAGCACTACTCAAGCTAGTTTCCAAATATGAGCAAGAAGCGAACGATAAAGCAATGACTAATCCAGATAATGCCGAAGTATCCAATCGCGCCAACATAGTATGCGCAATAAAAGTAGCTCAAATATATTTAAATACAACAAGATATAGAGAAGAGGGCTTGAATTCTCTTGGGGACGCATTAGAAATGGCATCACAAAGAGAAGAGACGAGAGATCTGTATATATTTATTCTTAGACTTTTAGAATAAAAATGCACCGAATCTACGCTGCGGTGCATTTTTGTTTTTCCACAAATTACTACACCCTATTCTCAAATTCTTAATTTGCTATACTTTTCATCCTCTAAAGTTTTGTCTGTCGTTATGCAATGGCAAACGTACTTCCTGGTTAACATTTGTTTAATTTTGCTATATTTATGCAATGGTAGACATATACCTTCTTAATTGCATAACAAGAAAAGTTGGTTAACAGAATATGCTGTGATATGACCACACATCTCGTGCCTAGACAAGTAATTTGAGATATACTATGTTTATGTCCAACTTTTTAACAGACAAAATTTTCCAGGATAAATGAACGACCAAACCACTTGGCAATTCTATACAAGCACTGTTGAGGCCTGGGAAGCCATGCTCGCCTCAATCGCGTCTGCCACAGAGTCTGTAGACCTCGAACAATTCATACTCTCCTACGATTCAATTGGCATTAGATTTCTTGAAGCACTCAAAGAGCGCGCTCGAGCAGGTCTTAAGGTTCGGATCTTTTGCGACGAAGTCGGCAGCTTTTCATTATATAGAGCAAACATCGTACATGAGCTTGAAGCAACTGGAATCCAGATCAAATTCTTCAACTCAGTAATCCCTTGGAATCCAAATAAAGAATCTCTCTGGTTCTTTCGAGATCATCGAAAACTGCTCGTTATAGATAAAAAGATAGGATTCACGGGAGGGATATGTCTTGGCGATGCAATGCGTGACTGGCGTGAAAGCTCTGTTCGGATCGTGGGTCCTGTCGTATCACAAATGACCGAAGCATTCGAGGTAATGTGGAACAAGTCATACCACTTATTCAAATATTATTTCAAAAGAAAAAAGAAAGGAATCGATCCAGAAACACCTAATTTTGAATACATAACAAACGCACCCCTCCCAGGAAAAAGATATATGTATAAAGAACTGATTCGAGCAATCAAAAGCGCAAAGCATTACATATATCTCACTACCCCTTACCTTCTCCCCGACTCTCGACTTTTGCGCAATCTCAAAAAAGCGTGCAAAAGGGGTCTCGAAGTGAGACTTCTTGTTCCAGAGAACACTAATAGCAAACTCGTTAATATCGGAGCTGGTACCTTTTTCAAAGACATGTTAGAGGCAGGTATTCATATATTTAGATTTAAGGGACCGCTTATTCATGCAAAAACCGGTATCATCGATGGTAAATGGTCCACTATTGGAAGTCTCAACCTCGACAACCTTTCGCTTCGATACAATTTTGAGGGCAATATCGTATCTATCAACAAAGAATTCGCCTTTGAACTCGAAAGGCATTTTTTGAACGATCTCAAGAATGCAAAAGAACTAACATTAGAAGAATGGAGCAAAAGAAGCTATTTAAGGAGACTTTTGGAGATATTGGTCTGGCCGCTTAGAAAACTACTCTAAGTAGTCACAAGTTACAACAGTGAGTTGATACCCGAGAGGGTGCTAAAGTCAAAGGTATAAAAGTACATCAAAAAATCGCCACAAACCCTAATGGGCCAGTGGCGATCTTTTGATAAGTTAGATTCTCTTTAGTTTGCTGCGACAACAGGATTTCCTCCTTTTGCCCAACAAGGTGATGATGAATTCCATGGAGTTGTGCCTTCTTTCCCATAGAGGTATTTGGCATAAGCCATGTTACCGTCTATTGTATTGAGATCGAGACCCATCTTCTTGGCTGTATCAAGGTGATAATACTTGTTAATCTGCATTACCCCTACATCACTTTGGTTGATCCGTCCGGTAAATGGAGTAACTCCATCTTTCTCGAACTGTCGGTTTCGCGATTCACACCACGCAACCTTGATCATGATCGGACTATCTTTAAAATACTCTTGTACCTGTTCTCCTACTGTCTTCGGGGCTTCTGCTACTACAACTTCTGTTGTCGTCGCGACTCCGTATAGATTTGTAGTTGATGCAGTTGCATCGATAGTATTGAGGTTTGGCATCATGATTGCAGATGCCATAAGCCCAACACCAGCTAATAGACTAACGATAAGCGAATTGTGTTAATTTTAATTCTGGAATTCAGACCTTAAGGGCCGTCGGTATAAAAACAAAAAACCAATGGACTATTGGTTTATGTCTAATATACTAGCACACTCTGACCCTAAAGTCAATGCTTCACAACATTTTTTAGGTATGTCAAACAAGAAAATATGTTGCTAAATAGGGCTATTTTGGGACAACAGGTTTGACAGAATGTCACTATTATTTTAAAATATTTGCCACAATGTGACGGCCGCTACGACGATCATGAGAATTGTGGTGAGCCACCCGATAAAACCTCCCAGTTTGCCATTCCGATGCTCCCCCATTATGCGCTTATTGCCCGCAAGTAGGAGTATAAAGACCAATCCGATAGGTGCTACGAGTGCATTCGCCACAGATGTATACACAAGAGCCTTAATTGGATTAATTCCAAAGAAATTAAAGAGAAGTCCAAAGAGTACTGAGAGTACGATGACGAGATAAAAGGCTTTTGCGTCCTTCGCCTTTCGATAAAGCCCTTCTTTGTAATCAAAAGTCTCAGAGAAGATATACGCCGATGATGCGGCCAAGACAGGGATCGCAAGAAAACCAGTACCCAAAATACCTAATGTAAACAAAAAGTACGATAGATCACCTGCAAGAGGCCGAAGAGCTTCAGCTGCCTGCCGAGCGCTCGTAATATCATGGATTCCAGATTTGTAGAGCGTTGAAGCGCACACAGCGATGATAAAGAACATCACAATGTTTGAGAGAAACATTCCTCCCCAGACATCGTATTGCATCTGCTTGATCGCTTTTGGACCTTCTGCTACTCGAAGCTCAACACTCACCTTGCCTTTGTTGATCTCATCCTCGATTTCTTGAGAAGTCTGCCAGAAGAATAGATATGGAGAAATAGTCGTACCCAAGATCGCAGCCACAATCAGAATATCGCCTTGAGTAAATCCAAATGATGGGACGAATGTATCATGAAGAATGGTCTTTAGATCAAAATGAAGAATGATTCCTGTAAATATATACGCAAGAAGTGTCATTGCGAGCCATTTGAGATATTTTGCATATTCATCATATGAGACGAATACCTCGAGCAAAAGAGTAATGGCTGCAATGAGGACAAGCGGGATCCAAAATGGAACAGAGGTCCAGAACATCTGAATCACATCTGCCATCGCTCCAAGATCTGCACCAATATTTAGTGTGTTTGCCAAGATCACAAAAGTCCCACAAAAGTAGAGCCACTTTTTTGAGAAATGAATGCGAATGTTTTCTGCAAGTCCACGTCCTGTCACAAGTGCGATTCGAGCGCACATCTCTTGTACAACTCCCATAAGCACAAGCGAGTATGGCGCAAGCCACAAGAACTTAAAGCCGAACTGAGCCCCTGTCTGCGAGTAGGTTGCAATACCAGACGGATCGTCATCAGCGGCTCCTGTTGTTACCCCAGGTCCTAGCATCTGCCAGATATTTTTTATTTTTTTGAGCATGTATTAAAGTTGCAGATTTATTCAAATCTGTCGAAAGTAAAATAGCGCATTGTTGTTACAGGTATATTATATCTTTCTTCGATAACTTTACCAGGCTTCTCGAACAACACGTCTTTCCAATCCAAACCTAATTTGAGAGCAACATCACGTATTGACTGCTCATTATTACTTTCAAGCTCAATATATGTCGGTATTCGAGGCCATGTATCAATATCGAGAGTCACTCCATCGAGCTCTAAAGTGTGCCTAAGTTTCTGCTGTTCTCTGTATGCAGTGAGCCCCAACCTCTCTAAAAAGAGTTTTGCACTATTCTTGTTATTTATTTCAAACTCGATCTCTTCTGTACCATCAATAGTCTCTGATTGAAAATGCTTATATGTGACGGTGATCTTATCTCTATTATTTCTAATTTTTACCAGTTTGTGTTCTGTTCGCCAATCCTCTTTTGTATTATAAAAAATAATCTCCTCGAGCATTACCTCGCCCAGGTCTTTTGCTCCCAGAGATAGAGCTTTGTTTATGAGCGCTTCTTTATCTATCTCCAAAAATCTCACTTCGATTTCTCGGTTTTCCATATCTAAATAGTTTTTTATAATAAATCCAAATAACCAGCGCTTCTCAACTCATTTCGACCGTCAGAACTTGTTCCAACAGAAACTTGAAGTGAAATAGGTTTATAACCCTTACTATTTTTCATATACGAATCGATTGCTTTAAAATCATTAATAAAAGTCCCGACGCAGCGTTGGAGGCCGTTTTCATCTACCTCAAGCTCAGAGCCTGCGAGTAAGATTTTTTCAACTTTTAATTTATCTAATGATTTTAAAAGAGCGTACATGCCCTGTCTTCCATATTCATCAAAATTTGGATTTCTTCTATCTTCAAAATATCTTATCGGCTCTTTAAAATTTCTAAGTTTAATAAATGAAGCATTTTTGATAGTAGGCAAAATATACAACCGATCCTTTGTTCTTTTAGGATATCTACTCTCACCCATCTCCAGACTGAGTCTCGTCTTCTCCAGCTCAGCCTCATCTTCAAGGATAAGGGCTGGAATCATATCAGGAGAATTCATTGTGCTATAAAGAATTTTCGATGGCATATACTCAGTGTAATCAAAAGGAGCTTCTTTGTCTCCATATTTTGCCTGTGCATCTGATCTATGAAAAGGGTGAACAAAGATTCTGAGTACACCTCTTGATTCTACTATTTGTGCAGCCAATTTTTCATCTTGTCCTGAATCAAGCAAATCAAAACGCTTTGTTACCCTATAGTAAGGTTCTTTTGCAATTTGATCTTTCTCCTCTTGCATCCATATTTCTTCTGGAATCTCCTCAAGACCAGTTCCAGTTTCTGTGTCTAATACCTTTTGTTCTTCAATTAATTTTTCCACGGTATTGAATATTGATTAAATTCAGGAAACAGGGCTTTATCATTAAAAAGTCTCGAGAACGCTTCTGCTTCCCACTTGGCACCATTTATTGCTATGTGAGGTTTTGGTTCTGGTTCAATGCCTACATACTTCATAATCACATCTGAATTGAGATCGGTTCTGTTGTTTTTGAGAGGTGGAACAATTCCTCGTTTTGACATATGAAAATAAGTGATCGAATGCAGATCAATGACACGGTGAGCAAGTGAGATATTGAGTCCGTTTCGCTCTGCTCCCGCGAGGATAAATGAGACATCAAACGAAGGATTCTGACCTCCGACCGTGTGATCTTTTTTGTTCTTCATCCATAGAATAAAATCAGCCACGATCTCACCATCAGTTGGTTTCGCAGGATTAGCAACTTGCTCTCGCGTCATACCATTTATAGCAAGTGCCGAATCTTCTATCTTTGCACCGTCAAAAACTCTGCATTCTTTAAAAAAGACATCTGAAGGATTATCAAAATCAATAGCCCCGATCGATACCAAAGAATGGTATCTTGGGTCAGTTCCTGAGGTTTCTACATCAACTACAATCATTGACCTATTATATCGCAGAGATATAATTATAGGTAGCAATTCTTTGAGGTGTAAGCAGTATTGTAAGGATGACTGTCACTGTGGTTTTTCATGGTATTCTGGGTTGACCTCAGCCTGTTCAGCACTTGTGTCCTCCGACACTACCTTACAATACTGCTTACACCTCCATAAACCACGCTCGATGTCCGAGCGTGGTTTATTTATTGAAAAATTCTTTTAGTTTATTTGAAGCATCTTCGAGATCTGTGTAGACCAAAACTTTAAAGTAGGAATTACCATTTATCATTGCGGATAGCTTTTTACCATCAATTTCTCTAAACAAACATACAACAGGTTTTTTGAGAGATTCAGAATGTCCGAGTTCATACCCGACACCAAGACTAACATTGGTGACTTCGGCCACAACAAGATCCGCTTCTGCGATGAGCTTTACATCTTTTTCATAAATTTCTTTATCTGTGTATTTCATTTCTCCATCAATACCGAGACTCTTGTGTCCGATATGTTCAGTTAAGACAGTTCCATATTTCTGCAATTCAGAAATGATTGAGGCATAAAGCTCCTGATCGTTTCTTCCACCTCTAATTGAACCCGCAAAGTATATATTCATAAATAAATATTTTAAATATTAAATAGACTGAAAACGATCTTTGCCAGGGATTATAATTTCTTGTTCCAATATATAATCAGCAATAGCATTTGCAGGGTTGCTAAAATCCCCGATTAAAATATTAAATTTTAGATTTCTTGATATGACTGAATCATCAGTAATTATATAGTCGATTTTTGTTACATTGCTAGTAATAGGAAATGATTTATTACATATATCTGCAAATGCTAAGTAATTATTATCAGAACATATAACATCTATTCTCGCATTCCTACTACTTTTGCGATTAGCACTTACTATTATTATACCTTCTCCATTTCTACCACCTTCAGATTGGCTAATGGTTTTTCTATTTATTGTAAAATCAAAATCATTACTTGAAATTCTATAAGTATCCTTTGGTAAATAAAAGAATGAGTAAATAACAAACAGGAATACTAAGATTCCGAGAAAATAAAATATCTTTTTCATATTACAATAATATCATAACCCTTTACAGTTACTCGCTTTAGTTAATCCAGCCTTTTCCGCATCAAGAGCACTTGCGAAGTAGACCTTGTTCTTGTCAGAAATCCTCTGTGCTGCACCACACCATGGAAGATAATACCTTTTGCCGGTCTTTGAGGCTACCACCTGAGTAGCGCTTCCGTTATCTTTGTCCCCTACTTTTGCCGTATTTACAGGCGTTGAAGTAGCCACTTTAGAAACCGGTTCAGGCAGCCCACCATTTTCAAAAGTTACTCCATCTTGTGGACTTTGCTCTAAAACTGAGTATTTACCGAGCTCATATGAGGAAATCCCCACAAAAAGAATAATAAGGCATACTCCCACCTCCTCAAGATGAGCCAGTATATTTAGCTTGATTTTGTATAAAAAACGGGTTATTATACTCATTAAGTTAAGTTAGATATCTATAAGGTTACTTTTATGGTGTATCTATTATAAACGAGAAAGCAATTTTAAGATAATTATATTTAAATCATATGGCAACCAAAAAGGCCGGCGGTACCGCCAAAAACCTGACAGATTCAAATCCAAAGTTCCTCGGAGTGAAGCTGTCGGATGGAGAGAAAGCAAAGATCGGTGATATCATCGTTCGACAAAGAGGCACAGCAGTTATGGCAGGAAAGAATGTTGGAGTTGGAAAGGACCACACACTATTCGCACTCAAGCCAGGAACTGTAGAATTCGGAACAAAGAGAAAGGTAAACTTTGACGGAACAAAGACAGTAAGAAAGATAGTAAACGTAAAATAACCTAAAACAAAAATCGTCGCACCCTAGGGTGCGACGAT
>JAQBQZ010000001.1 GCA_028286725.1 Candidatus Tayloriibacteriota bacterium | reverse complement strand
GCTTCAATCATGGGATTACTTTTGGCTTTAGGATCATATATCATTCTTTCGACCGTGAACAAAGATCTTTTAAATTTGAATTTTAATTTAGGGAATTTGACGGTGCAGCAGGGTAAGTTTGAGACGTTTACAAGTAATGCAGTAGATAAAGGAGTAGCTCCTCAGTATTCTCAATCATCAAACTCACAAGTAAATGGATCACTGGGGGCAATGGGTGGTGCAGTAAATAATCAACCAAATCTACCATCACAAAATACACCAGACACAAGCGGTAGTCTCGGTGGAGATTTGGGTAGTTCACCAACTTTACCAACAAATACATCTGCGCAAACATCCTCATCTAATAACTCAGGTGAATTCCCCCCTCTTCCTCCAACATACGAGATGCCAACGAGGGAAACAGGATCAAATACTGATGCTCCAAATGCGCTACTTCCAGCCTTACCTCCACCCCAACAATAATTCTTCCTAACGCGCATTTTTTGCGATACAATATAATAAATGAATCGAAAAGTTATTTTAGCTTTGACTCTCGCAATCATCCTCGCAATCGCGAGCATGCTTTACTTTTATTTCTCTAAAACTCCAACTTCCAACAACACCACAGGAGGTTTTTTTAAAAGTCTTTTACCATTCGGAAGTAACAACACTTCATCAAATAACGCCAGCGACACACCGCTCATCATAGGAGGTGGATCAAATTCTGATGGAACAAATACACTCAAATCACTTCCACGACTCCGACATTACACAACAGAGCCGACAGCAGGAGATATCATTACAGAAAAAGACAAAGACGTGATTCAGGATAGAGTAAAGACAACAATCAAAGAAACCTCTCTTCGATATATGGATCGGGCAACGGGGCACATGTATGACATCGCAACAAATGCAGAAACAGCAAAGAAAATTTCCAACACTACAATTCCAAAAGTGTACGAAGCAACATTTACACCAGGAGGTGATTCGCTCGTCGCAAGGTTTCTTGATGCAAATGAAAACATTCTCACTTATTTTATAACTCTCAAAGACAAGAAGGCGAGTGTTGCTACAACTTCTGTAAAAATAGCAACTTCAACTGCTGACACTGTCGCCGCAAAGCAAGCGAGTGCAGCGCTTCAATTTAAGGATGTAACAGGAACATATCTAACACAAAATATTAGAGAACTCGCGCTTGGAGCAAGTGGTAAAAAAATACTGCAGCTTGTGTACGGATCAAACGGCGGGATCATTTCAACTCTCGACACAAATGTTTTGAAGCCAAAAACAGTACTTGCAAGTCCGCTTCGCGAATGGCTCCTCTCATATCCAACTGATACAAAGGCAATTATCACTACAAAACCATCCGGTACTACTTATGGGTATTCATATATATTAAATATAGCTACAGGATCTATGACGAAGCTCGTGGGAAATATTCTCGGCATGACAGTACTGCCGAACACAGACTTAAGCTCATATCTTGTAGGCTATGCGTCAGAAACATTAAAACTATCTGTACTTAATTCGAAAGATTCTTCTTTGAGCGGCCTTTCAATAAACACTTTGCCTGAAAAATGTGTATGGTCAAACGTATCAACAAGTATTGTTTATTGTGCGGTGCCAAAATCTATCCCAAGAGCTGTTTATCCGGATGATTGGTATAAAGGAAAAATGTCTTTCAATGATTCGCTCTGGAAAATAAATGTGAAGACTGGCGAGACCAATCTCATCTCAAATCTTTCTATAGAAAGTTCACAAATTATTGACGCGACAAATCTACAGATTTCATCAACCGACAAATATCTAACTTTCATAAACAAAAGAGATCTTACATTGTGGGGAATAGATCTGACGATCAAACAATAGTAAATAAAACAAAATACAGCGCACCCTTCGGGTGCGCTGTATTTTGTTTTATTTATATTTTATCCTCTGAAGCAATGTCCTCTACAAATCTAATCACAAGCTTTCTTTCTTTTCCCTCACCAATCGATTCAGTCTTTATATTCGGTCGTCCTTCTAAGTGAGAATGGACAAGCATTCGTTCATAAGAGGTCATCGGATCCATCTCAACATCAATCTTGAACGACCGTGCTCGCTCTGCAAGCATAGCTGCTTTACTTTTTATAAGTTCGTCATTCTGTGCCCTCACACCATTTATGTCTACTATGATTCGAACCTCTTCACCACGCTTCTTTGCTACCATTCTCTTAACAAGATGAGAAAACGCTTCAAACTTCTCATTTTCTCGGCCAATAAGAGAATATTCTTCAGGAGATTTTATATTTATAAGAAATCCGCCATTGTGATCCACAATCTCAATCGTAGTCTCGACTACACCGAGCATATCTATGAGAGATTTTGTGATTTCTTTAATATCTTCCATATATACTATATTAGTCAGGTTTCGCTTGAAGTCAAATCAAATATTATTTATTGACCTTCTTGTCTTTCATAATGAACACCTCTTGTCCTGCACTAAATAGATTTCGTACAGACCAATAAAGAGGAAGAGCGCTCGGTAGACCCATACTGATGAGCCCTATAATGACTGGGAGGAAGTATTTCATCTGCACCTGCATAGAGTGAGCAAACTCTTCTTGCATAGATCTCTTTTGACCAGCCGCCGGTGCCGCCGCCACAGTTCTCTTTGACATAATATAAGCTTGGATAAACTGAGTTAGTCCAGCCAAAACCGCAAGAACAATACTTTTGTGGCTCAAATCAACAATTCCAAGGAAATTCATATTCACAACTGGAGGATTTTGAACGAATGAATAGAGGAGTTCTGTGTGAATAACGGGAAGTCCGTAGAAAAACATATAATAGAGAGCAATAAGAACAGGAAACTGGATCAAAATGAGAAGGATCATTGAGAAAGGATTCACTTTATGTTTCTTGTACAAAGCCATGGTCTGTCGAGCCTGTTCGGCAGGATCTTTGATAGTTTCTTTAATCTTCTTTATATCAGGCTCGATCTCTTTGAGACCAATTTGAGTCTTAATAGCTTTCTTTGATACTGAAAAAAGGAGTGTGCTTACCAATAAAGTCACTAAAACAAGTGCAATCCCAGCATCGTGAGAGGGAATAATATCGATAAACCAGACCAAAACGTTGTATATAGGGGCGTAAAATAATGTATTGAACATGGACTTATTCTACACCAAAAGAGGGGATGGGGCTACCAGCTTAGAAGCGAGGAAGCTTAGAACTTAGGAGCTTGAAAGCTTTAAATACAAAATACCGCAGCAAAGCTGCGGTATTTTCCTTCTAAGCCCTGAGCTTCCTCGCTTCTAAGCTTTGAATACCTTCCGGTATTCATCCACAACCTCCTTAAAATCTGCTTTGAGTATTGTTTTCTTCACAAAGACCACAAAATACACTGGGGATAACTCTGTGGAAATCTCTCTTAACACCATTCTAGCCTTTCTTTTAGCCATATTTCTATCCACACTGAGCTTAAGTTCTTTTTTTGATATGACAAACGCGCATTTGAAATGAGGAGTCACTACAGAAAGTATACGAACAGAAAACAGGAGGGTATGGATAACCCTCCCGCTTTTTATTACATTTGAGACATCCGCTCGTGATAGACGATGGGATTGTGGAAACATAAGGCGATTTAGACAGTAGTAAGTCTTTTTCGTCCTTTCTGCATTCTCTTTCGGAGAACTCTCTTACCGTAAGCAGTCTTGCTTCGAGATAGGAATCCGTGAGCCTTTGCTCTTCTTCTTTTTTTAGGTTGATATGTAACTGACATATAGGGTACTTTATCATTAAACCCTTTTTTTGACAAGATTTTAGGCTTATGTTTATACTTTTCTTCTAAAAGGTTCAGTGCTTTTGATTCCAAAAGTATCAACCGCTTTCATCTCAACAAAATCCCGCCTGATCAAAAGGGTGGTGAAAAAGGCGGGTTGGAAATATTACCTTAACCAACATCATTCAATTCTAGCAGATGCAGTAGATCCTAAACACAACTTTGGAGACAATAGAACGTTTATTTCCTTTAATCCACCTCTTAAACCGGGTGGTTTTTTAATACCAATTTAAGCCTTATAAAATAAGGTGAATTTTAGATAATGAAATTATGTTATGAGTTATCAACATACTTATCAACATACTTATCTCTCACTTGGAAGTAGAGCAAAACCTGTGGAGAAAGGTATAATACGTCTGAACATAACTTAGTAAGACTTAAATTTTAAACTTCATGGAAGAAAAAGAAACATTGTGGAACAAAGTGCTCGCTGAAATGGAGCTTACACTTTCCAAAATAAATTTTGCAATGTGGTTTAAAGATACTTTCATCGTCAAAATAGAAGATGGAGTAGTGCACATCGGTGTTCCAAGTGCCTTTATAAAGGAATGGTTTGCGAACAAATATCATAAAATGATATTCAAATCTCTCCGAGATGCCTCAGAAACAGTCCGATCTATTGAATATATGATTGTAAAGAGCGAAGGAAGAAAGGAAATGGAGGATAATGAGCGAAAAAAGAACAGTTTTAAGTCAACAATTGGCCAAGAACTTCCTTTGAACGACTTCTATATAAACAAAGAGGATAACCTAAACCCTCGATATACATTCGAGAACTTTGTTATCGGCCCTTTCAATGAGCTCGCTCATGCTGCAGCCCAAGCAATCATCAAAAAACCAGTATCTTATAACCCTCTTTTCTTCTATGGTGATACAGGAAGAGGGAAGACTCATCTCATTCAGGCAATAGGCAACCATTTGAAGCAAAATGACCCAAACAAAAAGGTATACTACATCACTTCTGATAAATTCTACCAAGAGTTTGCTTCTGCGATGCAGGAAGGTAAGATAAATAGCTTTAAAGATAGATACAAGAAGTACGATGTATTTATAATGGATGATATTCAATTCCTCTCAAAAAAAGAAAAAACCCAGGAAGAACTTTTCCATCTTTTCAATCACCTAAATGACAACAACAAGCAGATTATCTTTTCTTCAGACCAACACCCAAACTACATTAATGACCTTGAGGACCGACTGAAGTCTCGATTCGTTGCAGGAATGATTGTGGACATCCCGGAGCCTGACTATGAATCCCGTTCAGCGATCATTAAAAACAAAATCAAATCTCGAAACATTGACCTTGATCCCGAGATCATAGAATTCCTCACCACAAACACAGAGGGTAATATCCGAGAGCTTGAAGGACTAGTAAATAACATTACTTGTCAGATGGAACTTAAAGGACGTCAGCTCGAACTGTCTGAAATAAAACATCTTATAAAAGACACAGCAAAGCCAACAAAATCTGTCTCAGTTAAAGATGTTATAAAAGCCATTTCAAGTTTCTATGACATTGAAGAAGCATCTATAACGGACAAGACAAGAAAGAAGGAGGTGGTGAAGCCGCGACAGATTGCAATGTATATCCTCCGAGAAGATTACGGCGTCTCTTATCCTTCTATAGGACAAAAGATGGGTGGACGAGACCACACAACAGTCATTCACTCATGTGAGAAAGTAAAGAATGATCTTAAAAACAGTAATCAATTGTTGCAAGAAGTAAATCAGATCCGAGCAATGTTGTAGATAGAGAAAAAAATAAATAAAATTAATTAAAAAATGTTTTATTTATTAAAGTGGGGACAAGGTGTGAATAAGGTGTGAGAAAGTATGTTGAAAAGATGTTGGAAAGAAAGAAAATATTTTGTTTTTATTTTTTCTAAAAAAATATCAACAATTGCCTTACAGGAGAAATTGGAATAAAGACGACCATAAAACCATTATTAATTAAAGAGAATTGAGTGTTATCCACAAATCCACAGAGCATTATTATAATAAGACTTTTTATATATGAAGATTGAAATAATAAAAGAAAAATTCCTTGAAGCAGTCAGTCAGTCAGAGCGAGTGGCAGGTAAACATGTTTCACTTCCAATACTCTCTTATGTGATTATAGAGGCGAAGGGGAGCTCGGTTGTGGTAAAGGCAACAAACCTTGATGTGGGTATCGAAGTCTCTGTACAAGCTAAAATATCAGAAGAGGGAGCAGTTGCAGTATCTGGTTCGCTTATGAAATCTTTCCTCTCAAACTCTGTTCAAAGTAAAACTATTACTATAGAGAATATTGGATCTGTGTGTACTGTAGTTTCGGGTCAAAGTGAGGCATCCTTCAATACTATGTCTGTAGAAGATTTTCCGGTGATTCCTCGTGTGACTGACGGAAAGAGTTTTAATATAGGATCCAAAGAACTTATAACGGGTCTTAAGTCTGTTGTGTGGAGTTCTGCGGTTTCTACTATTAAGCCAGAACTTTCAAGTGTTTATATATACGAAGATAACGAAGATCTTGTCTTTGTGGCAACAGACTCATTTCGCCTTGCTGAAAGAAGGGTAAAAGTAAAGAAAGTGACAGGATTTGATCCGATTCTTATTCCATTTAAGAACGCTTTGGAAATCGTTCGAACTTTTGAGAATATGAGCGGGGATTTGGAGATTGTTATTTCAAAGAATCAACTCTCTATTACAACAGGGGACATTCATCTTTCGTCTCGAGTGGTTGATGGTAATTTTCCAGATTACAGACAGATTATTCCAAAGGAGTTTAGTACAAAAGCAACAATTTTGAAGTCTGATCTCGTTTCAGCTTTGAAACTCTCAAGTATTTTTTCGAACTCATTCAATCAGCTCACCGTCTCCTTTAATCCTGGAACAAAAACTCTAGATCTTTCAACTAAAAACAATGATGTTGGGGAAGGGAAACAGTCTATTAAAGGAACTGTAGAGGGTGAAGAGCTTACTATGTCATTTAATCACCGATATATTTTGGATTGTCTTTCGGTTATTGAAAGTGATTCTGTAATATTAAAGATTGCGGGGCAAGGACGTCCTATGATTATAAATCCTTCAAATAATACTCTCTTTACCTATCTTGTGATGTCGATGAATAGATAAGTAGATCAAAACTCAAAAATTAGAGATTAAAAATAAATACAAATGAGAGAGATTGAAGTTAAAGCAAGGTTAATAAATAAAGATGGTGTTGTAAGTAAGCTTGAATCACTCGGGTGTGTTTTTGAAGAACCTAAAACCCAACATGATATGGTGTATGTTGAAAAAGTGGGAGATATAAATACCTTTTCATCTAACAAAATCTTTTTAAGAATTCGGAAAAGTAATAATAAAATAATTTTTACATTAAAAACGAATGGTGAAAATAGTCTTTCGAAAATAGAACATGAGATAGAAATAAATTCAGAAGGGGAGATGGAAAGCATACTAAAACTTCTCAAATATCTTCCAGCGGTAACTGTTAATAAAAAAAGAATTACCACTCATTATAAAGAATTCGAAATCTGCGTTGATAATGTTGAAGATTTAGGAGATTTTATCGAAGTTGAGCGAATAATGGATGAAGGAAGCGCAGAAAAAATTCAAGATGAGATGTTTGAATTTCTAGAATCACTCGGAGTTAAAAAGGAAGACCGAGTTTTTGAGGGGTATGATATCCTTATGTTAAGGAAGAATTAATTTTAAATTCACCCTCTAAAGTTTTAGCTGTCGTTATGTAATATGTATTCGTATCGCAATGTAAGGTTGGTGTGAATTTACGTGTTTAATATTGCATAACAAAAAGTCGATTCAGTTTTGTGATAAAATTAAATTGCTAGGCTTATTATTGGGGCAGGATATCAATGTTGTGGTGTAAATCAATCGACTTTTTAACAGCTAAAATTTTCTAGGGCAAATGTACAACCTATCCTCACTTTCATCTCTTTTAGAGAAATTTCGCCATCTTAAGAACCCTCGAGAAGAGAGGGAGAGGCTTGTAGCGACTCTCACAGAGTGCTCTGGGTTTGAAATTCCGTTTGAAACAGTTGATCTGAAAATTGATATTTTATATATTAATGTTTCGGGGTATATGAAGACTGAGATTTTTATGAGAAAAGAAATGATTCTTACAACTTTGAAAGAAAAGGGATTTAAGGTGGGTGATATAAGGTAGAAAATAAAATAAAAAAGCACGACACCGTTTGAGTGTCGTGCTTTTTTATTTTGATCTTTCTACTCCTTAATTAATTCCGTACCAACTGATTTCTGTGCACCAGTTGAATCTGTGGCTACAATACTCAAGATATTATTACCAAGAGATACTCTGTCTCCGACCACAAATGTAAATCCATATGGCGGGAATTCTGACGATCCAAGGAATGTTCCTGCCAAGAAGAAGTCTACTTTTTTGATAGGGCTATTTGAAACTGTTTTTATATTTACCACTATTTTATCTCCTGTTTTTATATGAGTATCATTTATAGGTGTTATGACACTAAGTTGAATACCTTGTTGTGTTGTGTCACTTGTAGTTGGAGTTTGAGTTGGGAGAATCCCTTGAGTACCAAGCCATTTTTGTACTCCATATTCCCAATGAGAGAACTGGGGGTCATTCGCAGGGTTTGTTGGTGCAGGACCAAGCGGATCTGATTTGTCTATGTAATAAAGTATTGAGTGTACCCCAGCATCATTTTGCCACTCACCTCGAAGTATAGGCTTAAGGTCAGAAAGATCTTTTTCATCCGGCTTTGTAAATCTTTCATCAGGAAGAGAAGGAAGTATTGCATTCATAAATTCATGCCACATTGGAGCTACGATATATCCTGCTACCTGCTTTGCGATAGGGGTATTGTCGTTGTTACCTGACCATGCGCCTACCGTAATCTGTGGTGTGTATCCGATCACCCAGGCATCTCGATAGTTGTTGGTTGTTCCTGTTTTTGCAGCAACTTGTCTGTCAGGGAAATAAAGGCTTGATGCAGCTCCGAATATCGGAGTTCGCGCCACGTTGTCAGAAAGTACGTCAGAAATAAGATGTGTTGTATCTGGCTCAAGCACTTGCTCGCTGTTGTCCGTATATTGCTCGAGAACCTTTCCTGTCTGGTCTGTTATTTTTAATATTCCAGTTGTTTGGTGTTTCATTCCGTTATCAGAGAATACGCTGTATGCGCCCGTCAGATCCAGAAGGGTAACTTCACCACCTCCAAGGACAAGCGAGAGTCCAAACCGTGCGCGGTCAGCGAGTGTTGAAATACCCATTTTTTCTGCGAGGTCGATTGCATTATTAACTCCAACAAGATAAAGAAGTTTTACAGCGGGAATGTTAATCGACTGTGCAAGCGCGTTTCGGAGTGTGATTGGTCCTCGGAATTTACCATCGTAGTTGCCTGGCGAATAACAAGGATCGTCACTTGTTGTATTATCTGCTGCACAAGTTGTTGAGAATTGTGTTTCTGTGTCGAAGAGTGTTGTCTCAGGCCGATATCCCATTTCGAATGCCTTTGCATAAACGATTGGTTTGAATGATGATCCTGGCTGTCTTTTTGCTGTTGCAACATTGTAGTTACCATCGATTTCTTTATCGAAATAATCTCGAGATCCTACCATAGTGAGAATTTGTCCTGTCTTTGAATCAAGTGCAACGAGTGCGGCATTGGTTGCATGCCAAAGTTTTCCATTCTCGATTGCTTTTGCTTTTACGATCTCCTCTGCTTTTTTCTGCATATCATAGTCGAGCGTTGTGATAACTTTGAGGCCGCCTTCGGTAAGCATCTTGTCACCATATTGTTCTTGGAGATAATCTTTGATGTACATAACAAAATGAGGAGCTTTGATGCCGCCAGTTTGTTCTGCAGAAAAAGTTACTTTTTCATCCTTTGCTGATTGATATTCTGCATCTGTGATGTAACCCACCTCTTTCATTTTTGAAAGTGTTAGGTTCTTTCGCGCTTCCAGCTCGTCTCTATGATTCCCAAAAGGTGAGTAAGTAGTTGGGGATTTTGGGATTGAGGCGAGATAAGCACTCTCTGCAATATCAAGATCACTCGATTTTTTATTGAAGTAAGCCATTGAAGCTTCCTCAATACCATAAATAGTTCCACCGTATGGTGATTCGTTTAAATAAAGATTCAAAATCTGATCTTTAGTTAATGTTTTTTCAAGCTTGATCGAGAGGAACCATTCCTTCACTTTTCTTGTGATTGTTTTTTCTCGAGTGAGAAGAGAGTTCTTAACCACCTGTTGTGTGATTGTTGATCCTCCTTGTGAGAATTCCATTGTTGAAAGGTTTGCAAAAACTGCTCTGATGATCGCTGTTATTTTGATACCGCCGTGCTGGTAGAATTCTGGATCTTCGATCGCAAGCGTTGCGTGCTTTACATTGTCTGAAATCTGATCAAAAGGAACAACGGTTCTTCGAACACTGCTATTAAGATCATAAAGAAGGATTTGACCTGTTTTGTCATAGATCTTTGTTGATTGGCCAAGGATTCTCTGGTCAAATGAAGCGAGATCTGGGATTTCGATTGATGAGAACCATAAAAGGGCGCCTCCAACACAAAGTAGGAATAGAGCAATAACAATAAAAAGGATCTCTTTCCAGATGTTTTTTCTTTGTTTTGTTTTTTTGCCTTTTCCGACCATTTTTTTGACCCCATTTATTATAAAGTCTTCGATCTTCCGTAGATATTTGTCTATTGTTTTTAACATTTTAGTATTTTTATATAGTGGTTAATTTTGAGATTGCTTGCCATACATTTTACCACAAATGATGCGAGAAGAGGGGTTTTATGATAAAATTAACCCAATTATGGTTTTTGGACTCAATAATAAAAATCGGAATATAAATGTGTCAGAGGCACAGGTGGATGAATTCTTGTCTCGAGGAGTAGAGGATGTTTTTGTAAAAGACGATCTCCGCAAAAAACTCCTTGGAGGCAAAGTGCTTCGAATAAAACTTGGAGTCGATCCAACCTCTCCCCATATCCACATTGGAAGAGCTATTCCTCTTCGAAAACTTCGAAAGCTTCAAGATATGGGGCATCAAGTGGTTTTTCTTGTAGGAGACTTTACAGCACTTATTGGCGATGCATCAGATAAGCTCTCAAAGCGACCAATGCTTACGGCAGAACAGGTAAACCTGAATCTCAAAACTTACAAAGAGCAAGTGGGCAAAATCCTCGATCTAAAAAAAGCTGAATTTCACTACAACAGCAAATGGCTCTCAAAACTTAATTTCAAAGATGTGTGTGAACTTGCTGAAACATTTACTCTTCAGCAAATGATCGAACGAAGAAATTTTAAAGACAGAATCGAAAAGGGTGAGGAGATCTCGCTTCGTGAGCTTATGTATCCTTTGATGCAGGGATATGACTCTGTGGCACTCAAGGCAGATATTGAGATCGGAGGATTTGACCAGCTCTTTAATTTGAAAGCCGGACGAGTGATCCAAAGACATTTTGGGCAGCCAGAACAAAACATCATTACATTTAAGATGCTTTCTGGAACTGATGGACGAAAGATGTCATCAAGCTGGGGTAATATTATCGCAATAAATGATGCTCCTAATGATATGTATGGAAAGGTGATGTCTATAAAAGATGAACTTCTCGAAGAGTATTTTCTTATGACGACCGACAGAACGATGGAATTCATCGAAGATGCAAAGAATAAGATTGGAGCAGGAACAAATCCAAAAGAACTTAAGATGCTATTGGCACGTGATATTGTCACTATGTTTCATGGAGAGGCTGCTGGAAAAAAAGCAGAAGAAAATTTCGTCTCAGTATTTAGCAACAAGGAAACACCAAAAGATGTTCCTAAAATAAAGTATGCAGATGGTGAATTGTTGTCGGATGTTTTAGTTAAAAACAAAACACTCTCGTCGAAATCTGATTTTGCGAGATTGGTAAAAGAAGGTGCCATCACAAACCTTGATACGAATGAAAAAGTTCCCGACATACATTTCAAAGCAATAGAAGGTACATATAAGATAGGAAAGCATAGATTTGTTAAAATAATTAATAACAAATAAGCTACAATAAAAACTCTTAACAAAATACAGCGCCCGAAGGGCGCTGTATTTTGTTAAGAGTTTTTATTTGTTTATTATCCTATTTCCTCATCTTCGTTTTCCCAATCAAGAAACTCTTCATCTTCTTCGTCTGCATCCTCATCCACGTCAGTATCATCAGCATCTGCTTCGTCTAAAAGTTCATCGTCCTCGACTTCGTCTTCATCATTGCCATCAGATGGCTTTTTGGCAGCAAAAGGGTCATCTTTTAACTCATCTTCATCGTGGTCACTCATTGTGTGTTCAATTTATTTTTTTAATTTAGTCTCAAGGATCTCTCCTAAAAGGACTGCTATAGTTTTATCAAATCTAAAAAAGAATGCAAGTGGGGAAAAGTGGAGTGTGATAGTGGTATAATGTATTTGGTTCAACAAAGGAATTACTATGCACACACTCATTATAGGTTCAGTGTTTATTTCGTTCATTGAGGCGGCAAAAGATTGGGCAACCAACAAAGGAATCCAAATGAAAGTAACAAGACCATTTGGTATTCTCATTCTCTCTTTTCAAACCGAAGAGGAGCTTGGGTTACTCTGTGCCGAGCTGAAGCAAGCATCTTTGGATGCTCTCAAACTATCCGATGTTCCGGCTATCACTCACTTTGATTCTGCCTTATTTGCCAAGGGTGGTCAAAGTTGGTTGATTCGAGGACATTATTACAGAAAGATGGAACAGGTGCTAAATGAGCTTCCTCGTATTTGTGCCCGTCCTTGTGATATGGTGAGACGTCGAAAAATAACATGACGCCCTTTTATATCTTGCACCTCCTCCCGCCGGCCTCGCTGGCGGGATTTTATTGTCTTTCTATCGCAAAAAAAGTTAGACCTATTGCAATAGCGTCGAATTCATCGTCAATTTTTACAGATGTAGGTACTTTAATAAGTAATGGAACCATTTTTATAATTGATTTTTTGTCGGCTGCACCGTTGCCGCATACTGCGAGTTTGATTTGGGGTGGGGAGTATTCAAATACCTTGAGTCCATTTCGGGCGCACTCAGAAAGAATGACGCCTCTTGCTTCGGCAACGAGCATCACGGTCTTGTGGTTGGTAGCGAGAAAAAGCTTTTCGATCGCGAGACATTCTGGATGCCATATATCTATAATCTTTTTTATTTCCTCAACAAGGATTTTAAGTCTCTGGCTATGCTCAAGTGTTTTTGATGTTTTGACGCAGGTTGAAAAGAGGTGAATTTCCTTGCCACCTTTTTCTTTTTCAATGATGGCAATGCCGAGTCGTTCGTATCCTGGGTCGATAGAAATTATCTTCATAGGAGAAGTATACAAGTTTCAGGAGGAAAGTATCAAGTGAACCGAATTGACATTTTGTTTCAGAAGAGTAATTTTATGATTAGTATGAAATCTGTCCCCCTCACATATCAAATTGCTTCGATTGGATTCTTGTTTGGTGGTGCCCCTGCTCTTTCTATAAAACAAGTAGATGTTTTTGGTGAGATCATGACTCCTGATGAGCGGAAATTACCCGTTTGCTCAAGCTGTCTTGGTTATAGGGAAACGGCAAGTTGCCCAGACTGCCAAGGGAAAGGTATTAAACCTTCTAATTCCTCTGCCTAAGGCTACATTTCCTGTTTTTATATATCACTGTATACTCCCGCCTCGGCGGGTTTTTTATTTCGATTTATTTTTCGATTGGATAATCAATCTCTAAATGGTCGTACGCTTTTTCTGTTGCGACTCTTCCTCGAGCAGTCCTTTCCATGAGTCCAAGTTGGAGTAGATATGGTTCATTAAATTCTTCGATCGTCGCTTCTTCTTCTGAAAGGGAAGCGGCAATAGTATTGAGGCCAACAGGCCCTCCTTTAAATTTTTCTATAATAGTTTCGAGTATTTTTATATCTTGTTCAGTAAGCCCGAGTGAATCAATACCAAGGAGCGCCAAAGCTTCATCAACGACAGTATCGGTCACTTCTGCTTTATGTACTTGTGCAAAGTCGCGGACACGTTTTAAAAGATAGTTGGCGGTACGTGGAGTCGCTCGGCTTCGTTTTGCTATTTCTCTTTTACCTTCGTCTGTAATATTAATTCCCAAAATTTTTGCAGACCTTTCAATGATCTTTTCGATCTCTTTCTCAGAATAGAATTCAAGTCTATATACACCACCAGAAAATCGAGATCGGAGAGGGGAAGAGATCATTGCGATACGTGTTGTTGCTGCGATGAGTGTAAATGGTGGAAGCTCGAGTTGGATTGTTCGTGCACTTGGGCCTTTGCCAATAATAATATCCAATACTCCTGATTCCATTGCGGGGTAGAGGACTTCCTCGATCGTTTTGTTGAGACGGTGTATCTCATCGATAAAAAGAATATCTCCGGGTGTGAGGTTTGTGAGGATTGATGCAAGGTCACCCACTTTTTCGATAGCGGGTCCTGATGTTGATTTCATTTGAGCGCCTTGTTCTTTTGCGATGAGGTGAGCGAGCGTGGTCTTACCAAGTCCAGGCGGACCATAAAAAAGAATATGTTCAGGAATATGATTCCTTTCTTTTGCAGCAGCAAGAAGGATGTTGAGATTTTTCTTTATTGGTTCTTGCCCAATATATTCATCCCACATCGCAGGACGAAGCGCCTGATCAAGCACTTTGTCCTCCGCACCTTGTTTTTTCTCTTCTGGATTACTCATATTTATAAGATCATTGTATCACTTTTAGTAACTGAGGTCAGTTGGAGACCAAAAAGAGGGAATTATTTGTATGCTTGACAAATAAGTGGGGGCATGCTAATATTATCTCACTGTTCGTTAAAGACCCCTGATCTCACATATTTAGATCCTGCATCATCTATGCAGTTTCGACGCTATAAATCTCTAAGCAATGGGACAATTTATTGTCTTTTGATATTGTTTAAAGGACGCTTTGGTTTGCCTAGTCTTCACTGAAGCCATCCTCAGAACACTATTTTACTTTTAATCTAGCATTAAAAGTATTGCTCAGAGATTTATATAGTCGAATCTCTCTTGGAACAGAATTGAATCTATAGTTAGTATACTATTCGTTACTCGTTTGTAATCTTTACGAAAAAAGATTTTTGTGTGGAAGATTTTCGCTTGATTTAGCGGAAATTCTCTCTCTTCGTTTGGTATTGTTAAAGTAAAAATTATAAAGTCCCTCAACTAATTTATTGAAAAAAAGGATAATGATTTTGCTAAAATAGGTAAATCTAATATAACGGATACCAAACGAAGGGAAGGAAACAAAAAGAAATAGAGCACAAACTCAAAACAAAACGCCGCGCCCAAAGGGTGCGGCGTTTTGTTTATGGTTATTTGTTTTCGCTATAACCCCGTCACTTCACTCACAAACTCATCTGTATCTGGAGTAATATCGATCACTCGCTCAAGCTCATCTATTGTACTTATTCCATTCAATACTTTCTGCACACCATCTTCTTGAAGGTTCAAGATATTCTGGTGGTCTGCAGCTTTCGCAATCTCTCGATCACTTGGGTTTTGAAATACTACTTCTTCAACTGGCTTGTCGATGATGATCGCTTCATACACTGCTACTCGTCCTTTATATCCTGTACCGTTACAAAGTTCGCATCCAGTTTTGTTAGCCTCGAATACCTCAATCTCTTGGAGAACTTGTTCGCCTTTTCTTTTAATATTTGCAGTATGGTAGCTGATAACACTTTTTTTGTCTTCAGGGATTGGAACTCTCTTTGCACATCCACTACATACTTTTCGGATAAGTCGCTGAGCGATTGATACAGAGATACCTGATGTCAGAATCTTTGGATTAATACCTAGGTCGATAAGACGAGTAAATGCTCCTGCAGCATTGTTGGTGTGAAGGGTAGAGAACACTAAGTGTCCAGTGAGAGACGCATGCATCGCAATCTCTGCTGTTTCTGCATCTCGAATTTCTCCCACAAGAATCACATCAGGGTCTTGTCGCAAAGTGGAACGAAGTCCGGCCGCAAATGTGTATCCCTTTTCAGATTCCACTTGTGTCTGCACAATTCCTTCGAGGTGGTATTCGATAGGGTCTTCGATGGTGATTACTTTTACTCCTGGCTCGTATACTTTTTTCAAGAATGCATAGAGAGTGGTTGTTTTACCAGATCCTGTTGGTCCTGTAGTGAGGATAAGTCCTGATGGTTTTGACATCTCGTGAGTAAAGATCTTCAAAAGCTTTTCTGGGATTCCTAATTCATCAAGCGGGGTAGAGATAGAATCAGGATTCAAAACTCGCATCACGATCGATTCGCCATATGCTCCTGGGAGTAATGATGTTCGGATCTCAATCTCTTCCTTTTCAAGCTTCACACTAAATCGCCCATCTTGGGCATTCTGTTTGATGTTCAGTTTGAGGTTTGAAAGAAGTTTGATACGAGAAACGAGGAGATCGTATGTTTCATTATCAAAATTAATGATATCTACAAGCACACCATCGAGTCGGTATCTGAGGCGCGTGACCTTTTCTTCAGGCTCAATGTGAATATCGGATGCTCGAAGCGATATGGCACCCGCCATGATGATCCCAATAATCTTTGATACTCGGTATACTCTTTTGACTGCAATCGTTTCGTCAACAAGCTTTTGAATATCTGCAATTGATTTTACTTTTGCGCTCAAGTCCTGGATTTCTTCACTTGAAATATCGAGAGACCCGGCTTTTGTTGCCATTGCAAAAGAAAGATCTTTGTATCGCCCCCATGCTTTTTCAAGACTCGCCATAGATACCATGTACACATTTACTCGGTATTCCTTTTCTTCGAGCTCTTTTATTATTTTTTTTGCATCTTCTTTATTTGGAGATTGAACTGCGATGGAGAGAATTTTACCCACCATCTTAAATGTTGCACATTTTGTAGCTCGAGCTCGATCTTCCGGGATCAGTCGAAGCGCATCAGTGTTGATCGTGATTCCTGAGAGGTCTACATATTCAACTCCGTATTTTTTTGAAAGTATTTCGGCAAGCTCTTCCTCTTCCTTTTTGCGGAGAGTATCTATTTGCGCCCCTTGTTTATCTTCATCGAAGATGATTGTCATATGCTGAATAGTATATCGTATATAGTATGTAGTATCTAGCCCGTCTGCCGAAAAGGAGAGTATAAAAATGTAAGAAAGACGTGCTAATATGTGTGTATGAAAATAATCGCCAAAACTCTCGAGAATACAAAACAATTCGCAAAGGATTTGATTATTGAAATATCAAAAAAAATAACTGACAAAGCCACCATCTTGGATTTGAAAGGGGATTTGGGTGCAGGGAAGACGACTCTTGTGCAGATGTTAGGTAGCGAGCTCGGAGTAACGGAAATTATACAGAGTCCGACATTTGTCATAATGAAGTCATACAAGACTAAACATCCTTTATTTAAGACATTGGTTCATATTGATGCGTATAGAATAGAACATATTGATGAAGCTAAGATCTTGAAACTCGAAAATATCTTTATTGATCCTACAAATCTTGTTTGTATTGAATGGGCAGAGAAAATCAAAGAGGTGATACCGGAAGCTGCTATAAAAGTCCGATGTGAGCTGCTCGAAAATGACGAGCATCAATATGAAATAGGGGATAATTTCTTGTAAGATTCTTTCTACTTTTTCTGCTAAAATAGACCTATGTCAAAATCCAACAAAAAGACACTGGTTCTCCTCGACGTGCATGCAATTATTCACCGTGCATATCATGCGTTGCCTGACTTTGCCTCGAGTAAAGGTGAACCGACGGGGGCTCTCTATGGTCTTTGTCTCATGCTTTTCAAACTCATTGAAGATTTTAAGCCGGATTACATTGCGGCTTGTTTTGATCTTCCAAAGCCTACCTATAGACATCTCGCATATGATGCTTACAAAGCGGGGCGTAAAAAAACTGATGATGCTCTTGTGTCTCAGATCATTCGCTCAAGAGAAGTGTTTCGCGCATTTTCAATTCCAGAATATGACAAAGAAGGATTTGAAGCTGATGATATGCTTGGAACTATTGTTGAGCAAATGAAAGATGAAAAAGGAATTGAGATTGTGATCGCGTCAGGGGATATGGATACGATGCAGCTCATTGAAGGAGAGCGTGTGAGGGTATTTACTCTCAAAAAAGGTGTGAAAGACACGGTGACTTATGGTGAAAAAGAAGTGGTAGAAAGATTTGGATTTAAGCCTCTACAACTTACAGATTACAAGGGACTTCGAGGAGATACATCTGACAACATTATCGGTATCAAAGGCATCGGAGAGAAAACTGCAACAACACTCATTCAGGAATTTGGAACGATCGAAAAAATGTATGAAAAGATTGAGGCAGGAAAAAAAGAAGAATTCAAAAAGATTGGAGTAACCGAAAGAATTTATGAACTTCTTGCCAACAACAAAGACGAAGCGGTGTTTTCAAAGATGCTCGCAACGATTCGTCGTGATGCACCGATCGATTTCAAACTCCCTGAAACAACCTGGAGAGAACATATTGTGATTGATAATGTCAAAAATATGTTGAAATCATTTGATTTTCGAAGTATGGTACCAAGAGTCGATGTTGTCTTTGGGAATGGAAATAGTGAAGTGGGTGAAAGTGAAGAAGATAATTCAAAAAAAGAGATTAAAACAATAACTCACAATCTTTCCGAAGAAGAAATCGAAAAACTAAAGATCGCGACATTCGTATTAAATTCAACGATCAGTAATCCTGAACTATCAGATGTGCTCGCATATTCTGAACATGAGGATGCGGATGAAGCAAAGAAAAATATTTTAAACGAGATCAAAAAGAAAGGGCTTGAATTTGTATACGAAAAGATTGAGCTGCCGCTCATTCCAATCATCAAAAAGATGCATGACATAGGTGTTGCTATTGATGCTGACTATCTTAAAAAACTTGCAAAAGATTATCACAAAGAACTCGACAAAATAGACAAGAAAATATTTGAACATGCAGGACATGAGTTCAATGTTGATTCACCAAAACAGCTTGGTGTTGTGCTTTACGATGAATTAAATCTCGTCGGCAAGAATATGAAAAAAACTGCAGGAGGAGCGAAGTCGACAAAAGAAAGCGAGCTCGAAAAACTCAAAGACTTGCACCCGATCATTTCTCTCATTATGGAACATCGAGAACTCGCCAAACTCCTCGGTACTTATATTGATGTCATTCCAACTCTTCTTGATGAAGAGGGGCGACTCCATCCAACATTTATTCAGACAGGGGCTGCGACAGGCAGAATGGCGTCAAAGGATCCGGGTGTACAAAATATCCCGATCAAGACAGAACTTGGACGAGCAATCAGAAATGCATTCATTGCAAAAAAAGGATTCAAACTTTGCGCTTTTGACTATTCACAGATTGAGCTTCGAATTGCTGCGATTCTTTCAGATGACCAGAAGCTTCAAGAGATTTTTAAGAGTGGAGAGGATGTCCATGCGGGGGTTGCATCACAAGTGTTTGGAGTACTGATAACTGAGGTCACTAAAGATATGCGACGAAAGGCAAAGGTGATTAACTTCGGAATCCTCTATGGGATGGGAGTAAATGCCTTGAAAACAAACCTTGGAAGCTCTCGTGAAGAAGCACAGAGATTTTATGATGACTATTTCAAAACATTCTCGACTTTAGCTCTATATCTCGAAGGGGTAAAGGCAGACGCGCTCAAAAATGGCTTTGTGACAACGATGTACGGGAGACGTAGATATTTTGAAGGTATCAAATCCCATCTTCCGTTTATCCGTGCTGCGGCAGAGCGAATGGCGATCAATGCGCCGATCCAGGGGACACAGGCAGATATTGTGAAGCTTGCGATGACTGAAATAGACGGCATTTATGGAGAAGATAAAGATGTGCGACTCCTCCTTCAAATTCACGACGAACTCATCTATGAAATCAAGGAAAGTAAAGTTAAAGAAGTGTCAGAAAAGATAAAGAGTGTGATGGAGAATATAATGGATTCAAAGATGGCCAAGGGTGTACCAATCGTAGCGAACGCATCATGTGGAGATGATTGGGGGAATTTGAAATAAATTCATCCTCTAAAATTTTATCCATCGTTATGCAACCGCCCTTAATAGCGAATGGATTAATTTGTACATGGAGAAGAGTTTGTAATATTTATGTTTTAATCACCACTGTTGCATAACAAAAAGGCTGTTCGACAAATAACATCAATAACTCTATACTTAAATTTAACATTAATTTATAGCATAATATGCTTACTATTAAGCCTTTAATGGATAAAACTTTCTAGGATAAATGATATTTTTTTATTACGGAACAGACAGAGAAAAGATTCAAAAGACTGCACGAGCAACTTTTGATGCGTTGCAGAAGAAAAAGCCAGATGCGAGCTTTGTTTCTTTTGGTGTAGAAAATATTGACGAAAATGTACTCCAGGAGATCACGGCTTCTCAAGGACTTTTTGAACGAAAGGTTGTCGCGAAGATTGCTGACATTTTGGACGATAAAGAAAAAGGAGAGATGATACAAAAATTCCTCAAAGAAATGAAAGCGACGGAGAATATTATTGTTTGGTCAGAAGGTGAAGTAAACAAAGCACCGCTTGAGAAAATAAAAAAGTACGCAGAGAAGGTGGAAGAATTCGGAGTCAAACAAAAAGCCGAAAAGAAATTCCCAAGCATTTTCAAGATGACTGATGCGATAGGGGACAAAGACAAAAAGAATGCGTGGGTGCTCTTGCGAAGTGAGCTCGATAACGGTACTGCCGATGAAGAACTTCATGGAACAATATTCTGGCAGATGAAATCAATCCTTCTTGCAAAGAAAACAAAAGGTGCAGACGAGGCGGGATTGAATCCCTATGTCTACAGCAAGGCAAAATCATTCTCTCGAAATTGGGAAGAGCAGGAATTAAATAATGCAATATCAAGCCTCATTGATATGTATCACAAAGCTCATCGAGGACAAGTAAATTTTGAAACAGAACTTGAGAGGTGGGTTTTGAAAATATAAAAATAAAAATGCCGACACGATTTTCATCGTGCCGGCGTGGGTGATGCTCAAAACCCATCTCTCACCAAAGGGGGCGACAGGTCCATGGGAGTTTCATTCCCGCAGACATGCTGTCCACAGTGAATTCATCGATGCCGATCGCTTCTTCCCTGTCACAATCTTCGCGAGTCAAAATCAGATGGTTTGGTACTTGTGCGAGACCATAGTACTCCAAAAGATTTTTCCCCAAGAAATCTGGCAGAAGTGGCAAGATGCCGGCCCCATCGAAGGCTGTTGCCCACAGTTCCACTCGACGAGGTGTCGCACAACCGCAGGCAGCCACTCGTCTGTGTTTAGCGGCTTGCTGATGGAAAGCGATGTCGGACCCGGCACCAAACTTTTTAGGATTTTTCCTGACCGCGTCGAGGATTTGGTTTCGATGCGATGGCATTTTGAGTGTGGGCATGCAAACCATGTGCGTCATTCCACCACGCTCAAATTTGGGATGAAAGCGTGTGGTCTGAGTGAGAGCGCCGCTGTCGAAGAGTAAGTGTTGAGGAGTCAGTGTGGCACCGACAATGTTCGGATATTGCTCCGTTGCGACCATGTTTGCAGTCGCACCAGCACTCACATGCTCGAGGATGATTGGACCACCGGCTTGAACAAGGTGAGGAAGTTCATCGGTCATGAAACGATCTTCGGCGTGATCTGGATGACATTCGGCACAGGCTTTTTCGCCATGCACGAGAAGTGGCATATTGATTTTCGCCATACGTTCCAAAACTTTCTGAAGCTTACGCACATTGGTCACTCCTTCGTCAGAATTGGTCGTCATACCGGCGGGGTAGAGCTTGGCTGCTTGCCAGGTTCCGTTTGCGAATCCCTCCTCAAGGTTGCTCGGATCGGTGATATCGGTGAGATAGCACGTGACGATCCAAACGTATCCTGGTGGTGAGAAGCGTTGGAGCATTTTTTTATACTCCGCTGCCTCCTGCCAAGTTTTGAGTTTGGGTGCGGTGTTCGGCATTGCGAGGCTGCCCCAAGAATGCTTGGTGACGAATGGAATCACATGTTCTGAGAACGGAAGGTTTCTGGTGTGAGTGTGGCGATCGAAGAGGGAAACCTCGAGTGTGTTGATGGCGGGCGTGGACATAGTGGTGGAGTTGATGGAGTGGATTGAGCTCTCAATGAGCGACTGAATCGAATACTACTCTTTCAACAATATTTTGCAAATATAAAAAAAAGTGCCCATCTCCGAAAAGATGAGCACGTAATATCAATCCAGAAGTTGCATCAGATTGCTTGTGTAATACTGCGGACAAAGGATGGTCCTTCGTACACAAATCCTGTGTAGATTTGAATCAGATCAGCACCAAAATCAAGCATCCGGGTTGCTCGCTCGGGGCTGTTGATACCGCCGGAACCAATCACACAGATATTGGGAAGCTCTTTACGAACATGGCGAACCAATTCCAGGGCACGATGATAAATCGGTGCACCGGAGAGTCCACCTATTTCGCTTCGTGTAGAACTTTTGAGCGATTCGCGACCAAGAGAGGTGTTGGCAGCGATGATTCCTGCCACACCAAACTGGTTGCAAACTTCCAGAGCGGCTTCGATCTGGTCCCAATCCATGTCTGGCGAGAGTTTGACGACAAGTGGCAATGAGGCTAGTCCCAGACTTCGCTTAGTTTTTTGAACTTCCTCAATCAGGCTTCCGAGCGGACCCCTTTCAAGGAGCGTTCTCAGGTCTGGTGTGTTCGGACTTGCGCAGTTGAGTACGGCGTAGTTCGCAAAACGAGCCAGTTTTCGAAAACCTTCCAGATGATTGTCGATGACCGCATCGATGTTATTGGCAGGTGTGTCTTTATTCTTTCCAAAACTGATACCGAGGGGCACTTTGAGTTGGCCTCCTTTCAAGATTTCTGCAAGTCTTTCTGCGACCTGCGTTGCTCCATCGTTGTTGAAACCCATACGGTTGATGAGTGCTTCATCTTCAGAGAGACGAAACATCCGTGGTCTCGGATTGCCGATTTGTGGTTCATTTGTGACGGTGCCAATCTCGACACCACCAAAGATTTCGGCAAGCATTCGAATTGCCAGAGCATTTTTGTCGAAGCCTGCAGCCAGCAGGACTGGGTGAGGGAACTTGAGCCCCATTGCAGTCCTTTCGAGTTTCTTTTCTGGTTTTGTTCCCCAGAGTGTCGAGACAAGCTGGCAGGAAGTTCGGTGTTTTCCCATGAGGGCCAACAGAGTGATGACCAGATGGTGCGCGGTTTCGGGGTCCTTGCGGGACAACCGAAACAGTAGTGGGCGGATGATATTTTTATAGAACATGGTGAATGAGCGTGTTGAGTGTTTCCTAACCTCGTTATTTTTAACATATATCTATCTAAAATGGAAACTCTCACTTATTTTGTTGCACCCGTTTTTGCTCCTGCTTCGTATCAATTATCACAAGCTGTAGTCCAGCTTGGTACTACTAGTAATATATAAATTATGTTTAAAAAAAGAATTTTTACATTAGGAATGTTAGCAGTGATGGCGGTTTTTGCCGTTTCAAATGTTTCAGCAGATACAAATCAGGGTAATCAAGGCAGTCCAAATGGTGGGCAGAGAGGAGGTCCTCGAATGATGGGTCAGAGCGGCAAGGGAACAATGCAAAGGCCTGCTGTTATGGGCAAGATCGAATCTATCTCAGGCAATACTCTTACAGTAGCAGCTCGAGGATTCGGCAAAGATACTGCGACAACTACATATTCAGTTGATGCAACAAACGCGACTGTTTTTAAATCAAATGCAACAAGTACGATCTCAAGTCTTGTGGTTGGAGATAATGTAATGGTACAGGGAACTGTAACAGGTACAAATGTGGTAGCAAAAACAATTCGTGACGGAATGGGTATGATGAGAAAGGAAGGTGAGGGTGCAATGCCAGAAGGATTTTCAGGCAATGGTCAGCCTGTGGTTGCGGGGAGCGTTACTGGAGTGAGCGGTTCTACAATCACAATCTCAAATACAAGTAATGTGACTTATACAATCGATGCAACTAATGCAAAGGTGATGAAAGGAAAAGATGCTGGAGCTCTCTCAGATGTTGCTCTCGGTGATCATGTTGTTGTGCAGGGGACAGTAAATGGAAATGCGATTACTGCAACAACAGTGATTGATCAAAAAGCACCTGCAAATAATGGAGGTGACTCTAATGGTCAGAGAGGTCAGAATGGTGGACAGGAGCATCCGGGATTCTTCGGGGCAATCAGAGGATTCTTTGGAAAGATCTTCGGATTCTAACTAAATCAATTTTGTAATCAAAATTGATAGCCTGAACATCCGAGCCTGGATGTTTTAGGGTAAAGGTAAGATGACATTCGAAAACAAAACCACCTTGAGAAAGGTGGTTTTGTTTTCATTAAGAATTAATTAGTCATTGAATATATGCTGCTGAAAATAACTAAAGTTAATGATAGACTTGTGTTGAATGGCAGCTCAGTGATCGGAACGATAGGTGCCTCTCTTTAAATGATTTGACTTACGTTATTAATTTAATTCTATTGTCACAATAAATTATATGAAAAACTCTAAAGGTATATTATCAATTATTATCGTTGTTGGTATTATTTTGGGGGCTGGGATTTATGAGTGGACAGTGATGAGTGGAATGAAGAATGTAAAAGATTCTTTGGTTACAGAAGGTAAGGATCAGGTGGTTCAAAACGCGATGGTAGCACCACAGGTGTCTCTCTTGAAGTCTAAGGCAACGACAACTTCGATCACAAAAGATTCTTCTTTAAGAACGAATGAAGAATGGAAAAAGATCCTAAGTCCAGATCAATATTCAGTACTCCGAGAAGGCGGAACAGAGTCGCCATATAGTAGTGATCTTTTGCATGAAACTCGCGCAGGTACATTTGTTACAGCAGATTGTGGTGAGCCAGTGTTCAGATCAGAAACAAAATTTGATTCTGGCACAGGATGGCCAAGTTTCTTTGAACCGATCAAAGGATCGGTGGTAGAAAGGAGCGACATGTCTCTAGGTATTGAGAGAACTGAAGTTGTCTCTACAATTTGTCATAGTCATTTGGGGCATGTATTTCACGATGCTCCGCAGACACCGACAGGGGACAGATATTGCATGAATGGTGTAGCGCTCGTATTTATACCTGATAAGAAATAAATTCTAAAAGAAAACCATCTCGAGAGAGATGGTTTTTTTAAGAGAGTGAGAAAATAGTTACATTGGCTGTCACTATTTTTGTACCATAAGATCCTGATACAGCTTGCGTTGCCTGGATTTGAATTGCTCCTGATGAATCTGCTCGGAGTGCATAGATCTGTCCTGTTGTCGCATTTACTGAAAACTGTGATGGGTCGCCTGATGAAAGGGAATAAGTTATTGCACCAGGGCTGTTTGAAAAAGCATGAACGGTAGCGACAAGGTAAGGGAAAGATACTCCATCGTTTAAACCAGACGTACCACTAAACATAATAGTCGGATCTATAAGTGTTGGTGTTGATACATGGCGATGATGGTTGCGATAGATAGTGGTAGATGGAGTAAGATTTATTCCAAAAGATGGAGGAGGTGGGAAAGATATTGCTTCTGATGTCGTGGTAGCGCCAGATAGATAAACTTCTACAGACGAAGACAGGATGATGGGAGTTGATGTTGCAGTAATTAAGGGGTGAGTGTTTGCAAAATTTCTTGTCGCGGAGAAAAAGTTGCCAGAACCTTGGATCAATCCAGAAGGAATAAGGATCTCATTTTTGTGTGTATTTTGAAAAGCGATAAGCGCGCTCTTTGTTCCGGATCCAAAATGTAAGGTTTCATTTCCGATTGATCCAGGACCAGTTGGTGCTACGATAAAACCTTGTGCGTTGAGATATTTTTGAAGAAGTAGGACATCAGGGTGAGTCGAGCCTAGGTGGAGATCGGTAAGGAATTGAGAATCAACTGACGCAACCGCAACTATTCTTGTTTGAAAAAATAGGACTACTGCAAATAAAATGGGAATGAGTATGAAATGCTTTCGTTTCATGGTGAATAAATAATAGCATAAAAAAAGATCTAAATATTACATGGTTTTGTTTTGTGCAGAAAGTGATACTATTGGATCACTCCTATGTCACTCGATATTATTTTAGTTTTAATCTCAGTCTGTCTCTCGTTATTCGGTAGTTATAACTATGTCCGCGATACAATTAAGGGAACTACGAGACCTAATAGAGTTTCTCAAGGTCTTTGGGCTCTGACTTCCCTTATTGGCGTAGGCGCAGCCCTGGCTTCTGGCGCAGAAGTTTTGACGACTGTAAGAATATTCATGGCAGGTTTCGTACCGCTTATTATTTTTATTACTTCATTTGCAAATAAAATCGGCTATTGGAAAACCACAAAATTTGATTATGTATGTGGCCTTTTTTCTTTGCTAGCCATCGTCCTTTGGCTCATCGCTGATCTTCCAATCTACGCAATCTTATTTGCAGTAACGGCGGATCTATTTGCTTCGATTCCTACAATAAGAAAATCATGGACAAATCCAGAGAGCGAAACGGGAATAAATTACATTATGGGTATATTAAGCCTTATTGTCATTATTCCAACAATAAAAGTATTTGATATTCAAAACACTGCATTTCAAATTTATCTTTTCCTTGTGGATTCAGTGATTATATTTTGTATTTATAGAAAAAGAGTCTTTCGATCTGAATCAATATAGAACATGGACATTTTCTGATTTTCTGATATATTTTCTCCTATCGCATCCATAGCTCAGTCGGTAGAGCAGCTCCCTTTTAAGGAGACGGTCGTTGGTTCGATTCCAACTGGATGCACACATATGAAAAAATCTCACCCAATTTGGTGAGATTTTTTCATATGTGTGCATCCAAGAAAATCGAAGGTTTTTGCGTTGGAATCGAACAGTTTTTACTTTGGGCTTGTAGTGACAAGTGAAGCAAAAACTGGTGACCAGAAATTCAATATGCGTACTCGCGGTCCAATTGGACCAACCGCTCTTTTTGAAACCAAATAAAATCTTTAGAACATTCCAATTAATATGTAACTAAAATCACTCCCTTTACATACAATATTTTAAATGTATAATCCATTTTAATCAACGCTCTTTGAACTACCAAGTGAGAAGTGCGTGCTGGTCAACTCCAACATCATTATGAACTATCGACATCCTCAATCTCAAACAACAAGCCTCACAACGGCTGAAGTCACTCTCATCAACAAGGGGAAGCCTAGTGACACTCAGATCCGCCCACTTCCAAAAGCTTTCTCGAAAAGTGCAAAGCGGTGGTTTCACCGTCTCCCCCTGGATCGTCAGCATAACTGGATGGACGTTTACAAAAAACGGGCAGCGACTCTTGATGAACGCATCTACGATGAAAATCGGCGGCGCCCCGTGACTCATGAGTATTCGCCTCGCCGTTTCTCATTTGCCTGGTAACCTATCAGTTTCACCTTGGATTGCATAGTCCAAGAAAAGTCGACCTATCCAGCAATTGTTGGATAGGTCTTTTTATTTCGTATAAATTTATACTTTTAATAATTTGATTCCAATACTGTCCAACTTGGGCACAAAAATACGAAAAATCGTTGAAAATCAAAGTCAGAATTCTGAGACGTCTAAATCATCAAATCAATCGCATAGTATCCCGCTCCAGATATAAAGAGGGAAAGCATTATTGCACCAAGGAGTATGTAAAGATTAAGATCTCTCTCAATTGTTGCTGATCCGCTCTTTTGAATGAGTAGGCTTACGATGCAAATAATAAAGAGTATGAGAGCGACGAGCTGAGTCATGAATCCCATAAGGAGCATTATTCCTCCCAAGAGTTCCCCGATAGTGATGACATAAGCGAAGAATTCAGCAGGTTTGAAATGAATCTCTTTGAAGAATGTGAGTTTGTGCTGCCACTCTGAGGTCATGCCTTTGTAACCAAAATAAACAAAATACGCTCCACCTACAATTCGGAGGATAAATGGTACGATAAGGCCCCAGCTTAAGAGGTATGGAAATATGCTTTGCATAGGTATAGTATACAACAAATGGAAAAACAGATATATATAGTTTTAGACAACATTAGAAGCAACCATAATGTGGGCTCTATTTTCCGTACTGCGGATGCGCTCGGGGTATCAAAGATATACCTTTGTGGCACAACACCAAAACCGATTGATAGATTTGAAAGACCTGTAGGGGAAATAGCAAAGACTGCTCTCGGAGCAGAAAAAAGTATTCCTTGGGAGTATTCAAAAACAACAGGCAGTGTAATCAAAAAACTAAAAAAGAGTGGAGTAGAGATTATTGCAATTGAGCAATCATTAAATTCGATTGATTATAAAAAAATAAAACCGAAAGGGTGTGTGGCATTCGTACTCGGAAACGAAGTGGATGGAGTAAACAAAAATATTTTAAAATTTTGTGATGTTGTCGCAGAGATTCCGATGAGAGGAGGGAAGGAGTCTTTGAATGTTTCAGTTGCCTGTGGTGTGGCGATGTTTAGAATGCTGAATATTTAAACAAAAGAGCGGCAGCCGTAGGCTGCCGCTCTTTTGTTTTTTAAATCTATTTCTTCATTCCCAAATCTGTAAGAAACTGCTGGAGCTCACCCCCAGTGATTCTTCGAACGGTGTTTTCTTTCATTGCGCCAACTTTGATATTCATGATTCGAACTCGAGTAAGGTCCTTTACTTGGTGTTTGAGTGCTTCCACCATTCTTCGAACTTGTCTCTTTTTTCCTTCTGTTATGACGATACTGAATTTTCGGTATCCAAGAATGGTTACAAGACAAGGTTTTGTTTTGTAAGTGAGTTTTGAATATTCTTCTTTGATGACCACGCCCTTTTCGAGTGCTTTGGCGAAGGCTTCGTCTATTTTTGTATCTGTTTCTACGATGTACTCTTTTTCATGATTCTCCTCAGGGTTCAGGAGTTTGCCTGTGATTCGTCCGTCATTAGTAAGGATGATGAGTCCATGCGAATCCTTGTCGAGTCGTCCAAGAGGGAAGACCTTGGCACCTTCTGTCTTGCCTTTGACCATCTTGTTGATATCCATGTCATCTCCTTTGGCAGAGTGTGTGAGCACATCTCGAGGTTTGTTGTATGCAAAATAAAGATGTCCAATTTCTTTGGAATCCTTTTTGACAGTCACTTTGTCGGTCGGTTTTACATCGTCACCTAATTGTGCGATCTTGCCATTGATCGACACTCTTTTAGCTTTGATCATCTCATCTGCTTTTCGACGAGAGGCAATATTCTGGTCTGCGAGGTATTTGTTTATTCTCATATTTAGACAATATACCACACTATTTGCAAATTTGAGTTTTAGGAGTATCCTCTGAAATAGAACAACCTTAATATTCCCATGAAACCAAAATCTGTTCCTGCAAGAGCCTCAAAGACCGTCCCCACTCATGTAGCAAAGAAAAAGGCTCGTGAAGTGGTAATGAAGAAGCGATTCGAGACACAAAAGAAGATTGTGCCCACCAGAAAGAAGGTCTCAAAACGAAAAAGAATTACCTTTTTCTCAGGTAGTATTGATCCAAGTGTGCGCACCCTTTTACGTTTTGGAGCGATCATTAAGAAAAAAAGTGTGCCGTATTCTTCGATTATTGTTGGTACGGGATGGCGTGTGCTGAGATCGAAACGAAGCGGACCGACGGTCCGAACTGTATATCAAGTGATTGTTGCTTCCAAGCAGTGTTTACTTGAAATTAGAACTTCGTCTCGTATACAAAAAGGCCCTATCAATTACAAGATGGTATCTGCTTCTTGTAGAAAGTGTCCTTGGAAAAAGTAGGAAATGTGACGTTCATACGAAAGTGTGAACGTTTTTTTAATAGATTTATTTCTGATGCATATCACAAAAATGCGCACTTCTTCCACCAATCACTTTTCTTTTGATCGTGCCTCCGCACTCTTTCTTTTCACATTTGGTTCCTGTTTTTCGATATGCTTTGTGCTCGGCTTGGAATTTACCTCTTTCACCTAAGATATTTCGATAGTCACTCATTGAGTCTCCACCAAAATCAATTCCTTTTTTAAGTGTTTCTTGGGCTGCTTCAAATATGATACCGAACTCTTTGTCAGTTATATTTTTTACAATTCTTTCTGGGTGAATTCCTGCACGCCAAAGTATTTCGTCAGAATAAATATTTCCAATTCCAACAACGATCTTTGGATCGAGGAGTACCGTTTTTATTTTGCCATTCGGTCTCTTTAATAATCTCATTTTTAATACCTCTTTTGTAAATAGGGGATCGAGTGGCTCAGGTCCTAAGTCTTTCAGGTGAAGTGTTTTCTCTATTTGGTCTTTTGCTATGTAGGTGACTTTTGCGAATTTTCTCATGTCTGAAAGTGCGAGATATTTGCCGTTAGAAAAAGTAACGATGAATCTGATGTGTCTATTGAACGGATCCTTGAGTGATTCGGGGAAGACACCTTTCCACGGATCTTTCTTATCAGTTTTATCAAAAACATATGTACCGTACATAAGGTGGCCAGTCATTTTGAGGTGAACAAGGATCGTTCCATCATTATCGAGTTCGATCAAAATATTCTTGGCTCGTCTTTTGGCTTGCTGTATTTTTCTACCAATAACTTGTTTTTTGAAATAGGTAAAGAATTTAGGATCTTTGATATGATCCTTGCCTGTGTGAAATCCGCTCATATTGCTGTAGTTGGTCCAGAGATCAGAAATAGTGAGACCCTTGAGATAGGTATTGATTCCATTTACTGTTGTTTGGACTTCTGGGAGTTCGGGCATAGAAATAATTCAAAAATGATAAATCAAAAATCAAGACTATAATATGCTATATTTTTCTGGGTTTCTGAATACCTCGAAGAGGGTATCAATTTTATCTTGGATGATGAATTCATCAACGAATGTTGGTTTGTGAAAAAATACTCTTTGTCTCGTGAGTGCGATGAGCTCTTCAAAACTCACTTCTCTTGGTGTTGTTCTTTCTCCTGCATCTAGTTTTACATCTTTCTTTGCGATCAAGTTTTTTGCTATGAATACATAGACATTCGAATGGATATCTTTTGATTTCTGCTCTGAACTTACTAAATAAAAATTTTCGAATACCATCCCTGTTTCTTCTTCTAGTTCTCGCCTAGCAGCATCAAATATATCTTCATCATCATTCACTCCTCCGGCCACTATTGAGTCGCTCGGTTTTGCCCAGTGTGGCTGCTGTTCCTCAAGTATTACCACCTTTTCATCAATGATTGGATATATGATCACGCTGTCGAATCTCTTTATTGATTCAAATATGAGTGTGCTGTCGTCAAATTGTTTTTGTTCCCATTGATATATAGACCAGCGATCTCCTTGAAAAACTTTCTTGGCATGGTCGGGTAGGGGATGATGGTTGTGTGGTTTTGGTCGAGACATATTGGGTTGAATTTAGATTATAGATTATTGAATTTTGAATGAATTCGGATTCTTAAGTATTGGATTATTCTATAATCTATAATCAAAAATCTTTATTCTACTTATTAAGTATTTTTAGTGCTTGCTTGATCTTTTCTTGTGTTGTTCCTCCATCGATTTCTTTGAGTGCTTTTCGTGCATCGTTCTGACTGTATCCAAGTGATTGGAGGGCTTCAACCACATCCACATCTCCACTTCCGTGCCCAATACTATCATCGTGTTCAAATTTACCTTTAAGCTCGAGAACTATTTTATCTGCATTCTTTTTGCCGATACCGGAAACTTTGGTGAGGTGGCTCGTGTCTCCAGAGGAGACCGCTTTTTTGAGGGCACTAATTGTAGTGACATTGAGTATTCCGAGTGCAGTTCGTGGGCCAATACCTGAGATGCCGATAAGGAGCTCAAAGAACTCAAGCTCGTCTTTGGTATCAAATCCAAAGAGATCTTCTACATCTTCACGAACGACATGGTGTATCCAGAGAGACCGCGTCTGACCTACGGTGCCACTCTCTATTGTTTCTGTGGTCCCAAATACCTTGTAGCCTATATTGTTGACCTCAAGGACGAGGAAACGCTCTGATCGGTCTAAAACAGTGCCTTTGAGGTGAATTATCATAAATATAGTATATAGTATGTGCTATAGAGTATCTAGTATTTTGGCCCTATGTCAGGACACCTATTACGCTTGATATTTAATGAGGATATGTTATATTACTCCAATGCCAATTACATCATCAGCAAAAAAAGCACAGCGAGCTTCTAAGAAGAAGGCGGTATACAATATTCGCCGAAAGAAGGGGGTTGATACTGTTGTTCACGAGATCAAAAAACTAGTCAAAGCTAACAAAAAGGAAGAGGCAACAAAGCTTCTCCCGAAGGCATACCAAGCGTATGACAAGGCAGCAAAGCTAAATACTCTCAGCAAGAACACAGCATCAAGAAAGAAAAGTAGACTCTCAAAGTTTATAAAGAACTCAAAGTAAGACAAAAACAAAACCCGCGAAAGCGGGTTTTGTTTTTGGGTGACATGTGATAATTTGATGTCACCCCTTTGTCGTTCAATGGATAGGACACATCCTTGCGAAGGATGCGATAGAGGTTCGATTCCTCTCGAAGGGATATTATGAAAAAAAATACAGGAATTCCTGTATTTTTTTTCATAATATCCCTTCGAG
>JAQBQZ010000014.1 GCA_028286725.1 Candidatus Tayloriibacteriota bacterium | reverse complement strand
GAAAAGCCCACGCTGTATCGCAATATCCGTTGGATTCAAAAGCAATTCTGCCGGGTGTTCCATTATTTTCTTAGCTTCCCGTTTAAAAGCCTGAATATCACTTTCTGTGATCTCAATTCTCAGGCGTTCTTTTCTTGCGGCTTTAATCCTTGTCTCTAGTCCCTCAATATCATTTTCGAGCTTCTCACGCACGATACTGCTTGTTGTAGCGACGATAGCATTAAGTTTTGCAGCTTGTTCAGCCTGCAGATCTGCTATACTTCGATGAATATCACTTGAGGTTTGAACTATCTCTTTTTCACGTTCCCTGTATTTGTTCATCATTGTCAGTTCTAATGCGTCAATAAATCCAGAATGGAATTGTAGGTTCTTGATGTATTTCTCAACATTTTCCTCAAAATCATCCTTGGGTACCCCAAAGTATTTATGACTCCTTGCACAATGATAGGTTGGAAAATACTTGCCAGACTTACTCTTAGGTGAGCTCCCTAAAAATGGGCAACCGCATTCATCCAATATAAACTTATAGGGAAACAAGGGATTATTTCTTAATCTAGTTTTTCCACTTTTATTATCTTTGCCTTGTATCAATTCTACACTGTCGTCCTCATATATTTTAAGAACCCACTTTCCTTTATTTGCTCTGTTAAAAAGCTCGACCGAGACTAGTCCCGGATATGCTGCTTTTATTGGTTTGTAATGAGTCCATTTTTCGCAGACGACACCAGCATAGACAGGATTGATTATGATCCTTTGCAGCTGTTTTATTGTTAAAGGCAAACCACCTTTATTACCTATGATATTTCTATGATCCTTGTCCCATTTAAGGTTTGTTCTGGACTTGAAACCCATCGCATTTATCTTCTCAACTATCTCTATGTCTAGAACCCCTCGTGCACGCATTTCGAACATTGCTGTGTAAAAGTGTGCCCGCACAGGGTCAGGTTTTTGAATAGGCTTTTTCTTTCCCTCAACATACACGTGCTCGTTTACATACCCATCGAGCGGTCTACGCATTCTGTATCCCTGTTTAGTCAAGTTAATTTGTTGTCCAATCATTCGAACTAATATTGTGCCGACTTCCTGTTTGGCGTTTGTTGACATTATATTCTCCGTAATTTCACTTGGAGAGTACATACTCCAATCGTATTCAAAACCCTGCTCCTCAAGCATATTTCTTTCAGGCTGAATGACACCTTGGAGATCCACCATTTGTACACCTAGAGCCGTTAGTATCTTTTTCATTCTGTCATATTCAGGTGTGCCAGCGCGCGTGAATCTGTCGATTGCTTTAAATAAATAAAAATCTATGTAACCGGGATTTGCTTTTATATATTCAAGGATTTCATTGAAATACTCACTATCTGTTTTCCTACCAGAAATAGTAGCACTCCAAACTTTTCCGTCTGGTACAATATGCCATCCTCTATTAGCAACAAATCGACGTATGGATTCTTCTTGATTTTCTAAACTTTCTCCCTCATAAGACTGCTTCAGTGAGCTTACTCTGCAGTGGACAACGCAATTTTTTCTTTTTTCGTGAGTGCTCATTGTTTTTTGATTGTAAGGCTATTTTGATCTATAAGCGAGTTTGATAAGTGGACATTCTTATCCCTCAACCACTTGTCAAAAAAGGCATCAGCGACTTTGTCACAGATAACACGAATATGCTCAATCTCTAAATCAGTTAGATTATTGGCAGTTGGACCTAGAGCCTTTTTGAAATCATAAAAGGAAACTCCAGTATTTTGTTTTTTGTTATTTCGATCTTCAGGCTCCATAAGAAGCCCGTTCTTTACTAGGAAAGTTCTCGAACGCCAGTTTGAGTACCCACCTAGTAAGCAAGGGGCTTCTTGGTTTGTGGCGTTCGAGATTACCTCGTATATCAAAAAGACTCCGTCCACATAAAAATGTGAGCAGAGTCTTTTTGATTGTAATCCAGTCTAAAGTAAATCCACCACATAATAAAATGTGTTGGACCTACTTTATATTGCATTACGAAAGGGCATGATGCAAAAGGTCGTTCTTTGGTTTTCGATATGAAAACATGGCAGCCTGATGCCGCAAAGTCTTTGATTTGTAAATGAGCGGGACTACTACATTGTAGTTTATTTCATAAGTTAGTCAAACTACTAAAATTGGTTATAGGAGTAAAAAATGCTAAAATGGGTGCACAACTGAATAAGTAAGTAGCCTAAACCGGTCTTGATTTGCAGGACCGGCATGGTGAAAGAAAGTCGTATAAGGCATAAAAACCCCATCATAGGGTCGCCTTATACGCCGTGTAGGAAACTGCACGAGAGACTTCGGTCTCTACCTGTGGTGGGCTTTTTGTTTGCCATAGGGTTACTAGTTAATGCAACTCACTATGACAAACGAACAAATCTTAAAAAAGGAAGGAGGGCTCACATACTGGTCAGGACTATTTATTGCAAAACGTGGAGATCTAGTTTTAACAAAGAAAGATTTGTCTTTTCAAATCAAAGAGAAGCAGCTCTTCTGTATTTCACTGAAGGACATAATCAGTGTGAACTGTAAAAAAGGAATCGGTACAGGTAATGAGAACATGTTTATATTCTATAAGCTGGATGGCAAGGAGAAAAGAATAAAGATACAACACTCTTCGCTCATGTCACTCGCTACCATCGGTAATCTCTCTCGTCTCAGCGGATCTTACTTTGCATCATGGGAACAAGCTATCAATGACGCTCGATCAGGGCGCTGGGGCAACAACGAGGGATCACTTGACGATCTCGAGAAGTTGGCGGAACTAAAGAAAAAAGGTGTTCTAACCGAGGAAGAGTTTTCTGCAAAAAAGAAACAACTACTTGGAATCTGAATTATCTAATCCCAAAGTTTTTCAATTTCATTTTTTATTCTTTCTTCAAAACCAGCAATGAGATGTTTCGTTCTATCGATATTTTTCCGATGCATATTTAATTTTGCCACAATTTGCTTTTGAACGTTTATAGGAGGCAGAGGAATCTCGTATTCTTTTACAAACTCAATCGGAACTCGCTGAAGTCCTCCTGTGCCAGTCATGCGTCTTTTTCCCTCTGCCTTGAAATCAATACTGGTGACAAACTGATAGATCAATTCTGGTAAAATCTTTTTTGACGCCCTTAAAACAATAAACTCACTAGAGCCAAAACCAATTCCATTTTGCAGTTTCTTTGCGATTCCTGATTTTCCATTTTCAAAACAAGGAGTTACTTTCGCAAGTAAAACGTCATCATCTTTAAAGTAGGTATACCCTATTAAAACATCCTTTAACTTTTTTATTTGCTTAGGAACAAAAAAACTTTCATTTTCCGAAATATCTGCCATTGGAACAAATGATACTTCTGTATCTGATGATAAGCTGGACACCTCGCTCTTTTTAGGATTTATTTCACATATCTCTCCTAACTTCACCATAGACCACTTAGTATTAGCTGAAGCAATTTTTTCCCGGTACCGATCGCCATTGAGGCTAAAATTATTCTTCTTAATGATCTTCGATCTTTCTACATAAACAGTCGCAGCATTTTTTACTCTTTCCTCATTCCTCCACTTTCTCAACACTTCTAATGCAGCAGGAAGATCATCCTTTCCCGCAGGCTTACGTTGAGCACCTAAATCAAAGCCGTCATTTTCAATTTTTATGAAAAGTATTTCATCTTTTGTGGTAGATATTGCTGCATCAATAAAGACGATACTCGTTTTCACTGGTGAATATGGATTAAAGACTCCCGAAGGCAATGAGACAACTGCCCACAAACCTTTTTCCAAAAGCATTTCTCTTGTTTTTGAATGTGCTCGTGATGGATTGAAAATAACGCCCTCAGGAACTATGACAGCCAGTTTCCCCTTGAGTGAAAGGTGCTCCATCATAAATCGTAAGAAAAGAAGTTCTGTCGCTTTGGTTCCCATGCGGAGTTCCTCGGATACACTTTCTTCATCAATTTTGCCACTGAATGGTGGGTTTGCGAGGATGACATCAAACTTGTCTTTCAGCCCGCTTGTATCAGTCAGTGAGTTCTGACGAGATAGTCGTGATTTCGTAAGACCATGAAGGTGCAGGTTCATCATTCCAAACTTGATCATATCCTCATCACTATCGAAGCCTGTAAACATGTGATTGAAGAGGAAGTTCTTCTCGTCTGCTGATAGTTTGTCCATCGCTCGAGGGCTGCCAGCTTTTTTCATTTTCTCGCTTGTATATTCTCCTGCCATGTATCGGTATGCTGCAACAAGAAAGCCAGCAGTACCGCACGCAGGATCTAGTATCGTTTCGTTTTTCTTTGGGTCCACGACTTTAACCATGAAGTCAATTATGTGTCGTGGAGTACGAAACTGTCCGTTTGTACCAGCAGAAGAAAGTTTTGAAAGAAGATATTCATACATATCTCCGAACACATCTTTGTCTCCATCATGAGCAATCGTATCGAGCTCCTTAGAAAATATCTCGATCTCGTGCAATACGCGGCGAAGAGTTGGTTTATCAAAAATCTTCACATGAGCATTACGAAAAAGTAGTTTTACTGTAGGATTTTTTGATTTCTTCTGGAGTAGGTCAAACGACTCTTCAATCGTTTTGAATAGGTCCTCAGCATTCAGTGCTAAAAGATTTTGCCATCGATATTTTTTTAGCTCTCCTGAAAAAATCTTTTCTGATTCATCTGTAATTCCAAGTAGCTCAGCCTCATCATCTTTGATTGAAAGAGCTCGTAAAAAAAGTAAATAGTTTAGTTGCTCGATGATTGTCTGAGGATTTGATACTCCTGCTCCGAAGAGTATGTCCATCAATCCATCGATTCTGCTTTTGTAGAGTGAAATTGTATCCATAATTTATAGTGTCAAAATCTTTGCGTTTGAAATATCCGACACGAGCTCAGTTAGCTCCTCTTTTGAAAATACGTCAAGCCATTCTGTAACGGAGTATGCCTGAGCGAACTCATCCCACCGCAGGAAGTCGAGAGTTGGATTTGCTTGGACCGTAGTTCGAAACTTGTCGTTTGAAATTGCTTGGTCTGCGATAAACTCCACCATCACAGCTCTTTTGAAAGAGCTCTCGGGATTGTCTGTCTTAGCAAACTTGTTTATGAGAGCTTCTTTGAATGAAGCTAGCTGCTCATCACGAGTCGGGAGTGACTGCCGACCGATCGCTGACAAAAAGAACTCACGAATACCAGCAACAATGCGATGTGACTCCTGCAAGTTTTCTTCATTGAAATAAAGTCTAGGTTTGTTTAGGAGGGTGGTGTTGATTTCCTCGATGAGCTCCTCGACTTTCTCTGGATCTTCGAGTGCACCAGATACCATTTTGGTCTTGTTGCTCATGAAGCTCTGGACCGCTTTCGTCCATTCGTCACGGTACATATTTCGGTCGACAGTGTCGCCCTCAGGCAGGGTCATAACGTCTCGGGTGAGAACTACGTCAGGGGTTTGGGACACACGAGGCTCAGAAATGCCCTCATTTTCGCTCACGTTGCTTGAACCTCCTTCAATCGCTCCATTAGCCAACCCCGTGGCAAAGCCTCCCTCACGCGCCAATCTCGCCGGAGCTTCCCAGTCGTACTTTTCGTCAAAGTAGGCTACGACTCCACAAAAGTCGAAAACAACAAACTCTTTCTTGCCGATCGCTGGGCAAAGCCGTGTACCACGACCCTTGATCTGCTGATATGTGATTGGATCGAAAATAGGGCGAGCAAAGAGGATGTTCAAGATCTCAGGACAATCAAAACCTGTAGCAAGCATGTCTACTGTCACACCGATACGTGGAAGTTTGTTTGTGTCTCGAGCAAAGTCTTTAGCGATGTCATGTGCTCCTTGTACACGTGAAGTAATGGTCATAGCGAATCTGCCGCCGTATTCGGGTTTCAGTTCATTCAAAATCTTTTCAAGTGCCAGCGCATGATCCTGTGATACTGCAAAAACAAGAGTCTTACCAATCTCTCCATCGGGTGTGCGAAGAGCATGCTCAAGAAACTCCTCCATCATGCGGCGATTGCGAACTGGAAAGTGTACTTTCTTTTCAAGGTCACGGATCTTGATGCTTTCTCCCTCCTCAAGTTCTACGTCCGACAGCTCAGTTATTCCTTCTTCCGAAAGTGCCTGCTGAGTGACCGAAGTATTCATCTTGTGATACTTCGGTGGGATCAAAAACTTTTCAGCTACTCCATCTTGGATTGTGTATCGGTAAGTTGCCACTCCATCATCGCAGCCGAAGTATCGATACGTATCTCGTTGCACACGGCGCTCCAATTTACGAGGGTCCTTCTCTGAAAGTTTCTCTACGCTAATATTTTTTAAGAAATCTCGAGGTGTTGCTGTAAGTCCAATCTTTGTAGCTCCGACAAAATGATCTACAGCTGCACGTGCCTCAGGCGAGTAAATGCTTCTATGCGCCTCATCGTGAATAATCAAATCAAAATAGCCGGGAGAAAAGTCCCGAGTACCGTGGAGCATCAAAGACTGAATTGTAGCGACAACAACATTTGCACCTGTGAGGTTTTTTCTGTTTGATCCCCAGTATGTGCCGACAGCAGAAACACCTCGAAGCAATTTCTCAAAAGTATTTTTAGTTTGAATTGCGAGAGATTTGCGGTCCACCAAAAATAAAACATTCTGAGCATTATTGGTACGCAAAAAACGCGAGATGATAAGTGAAGCTAAAACCGTCTTGCCAGTACCCGTTGCCATCTCGAGCAAGAATGCATGCTTACCTTTATCATAATTTTCGGCTATCGATTCCCATGCTGCGAGTTGATATGGTCGGAGAGTGACATTGTCTGCTACGTCGCTGAAATATCCTTCTGTGACTTTCTCCTCGCTAAACTTCTTTGCAAGATTCATTGCTCGTGAGCTCTGACGACGCACTAAGTCCTCACGAGAGAAAAAAGCTGGCACGATCTGCGCATCTCCTCCTCCATCGAGGTCCCATAAATACACCAACTTATCGTTAGCAAGATAAATGAAGCGAACTTTTGGATATTGAGCTTGAATATAATCAAACGCCTGCTTCTTGGCGCTGTACGGATCTACGTCTGGGCGTTTTGCCTCAATGAGGGCGATAGCATGTCCAGAGGAATCCTTGAGCACATAGTCGGCACGTCCTGCATCACCGTGATCTTCAAAAATGACTTGGGCAGGATCCTCAATATCCCACCCAGCTTCTCTGAGTTTCTTATCGATAATGACGCGTGAATATGCCTCATTCATAAATAAGAGTTTAGCACTTTTAACTGAAAATTACGAAGTAAACAAAGCATTTACTGAGACCTATGATGACTCCTAGAAATATGAAGATATTTATTGCATAATGCAGGAATGGCAAAAGATCAATGGGAAGAGGAAGCGATAGAAAGATTTAGAGAATATCTGAGTCAAAATCGACAACTCACTTACGGTATTACGAACAGAGATGTTGTTGTAAAGTCAGGAAAAAACTTTGACTATCAACTTCAAAATGAAAACAACGAAAAAGTTGCGGTAGAGATTTTTCGTCTTGTTGAAAATGAAGAAGATCTCGCTCGGAGCCAATTTTGGCACCAATTTACAGGACTACTCAGAGAAGAAATTAAAAAGAGAGGGTTGAAGGGATATCTTGTTTATACTCCCAGATTTTCTTTTAAGAAAAATCAGATGCAGGCTAATTCTGTGATAATGGCAGATGTTATAGAAAAAGGAATAAAAGATAACCCGACTGTGAAAAAGTTTGATCATGAGGGATTTAAGTTTCATAAAATAGAATCCTTAGAAAATATTTCTCTGTCGTACAGTGATGGTGTCAGATCAGTAGATAGTAGGGGCGCAGCAACAACAAGTTTCATTGATAAATTGCCTACAAAAAATAAGCAAGTTGATGTGGAAGACCACGAAAGAGTTTTATTGGTAGTAAATTGGGCGTTCTTTGTTGATACTCATGCCGCTATTCGAGCACTCTCTTCTTTTGATTTTGAAAAGTTTGAAAATATAGACAAGATATATTTTGAGGAAAATCAAAATAACTTTTCACTTATCTTTGATCGTTCTGTTGTTGATGCAATAAAAGCAAGAGCGAATGTAGAAAATCCTGACGCCCTTAAACTTCTTATGGGATACCTGAGGAGCCAACTTGATGATAAAAGCGAAAACGCTTTCGACTTTGTAAAAACTGTAGGTACAGCTTCTGGCAACCTTGATTGGCTATCTGATAATGGCGCAAAAGAAAACCTAATCCGTTTTGCGCAAGAGTTTCCTGACGAGCGCATTGATGATGCAATGTGGGTAGTAAGAATGCTTCAAAATGACCCCAACCCTAATCCGTCTGGTGCAAATGACCCAGACGATCCTGAGGGAGAACACAATTATCATGCTCGAGCTTTAAGAAATGAAGACGTGCGGAATATAACTACTGTGCGCGGAAATCTATGCTGGCTTATGTCGCGAATAGTTGCCAAGAATAAACCAGAATACTACACAGAAATAATTGAGATCATTCAACGCTATGTATTGGAAGATAATCTTTACATTCGTGCTCAAGCAACCTACCCCCTTATAGAACTTGTGAAAAGAAAAGATGCCATAAAAAATCAAGACGGAAATCCTTTTGATTGGAAACAGGAGGAGCGTGATCTTGTAAGAAAGATGCCTTTAAAAATGTTACGAGACAATGCTCAGTATCCGCGCGTAATAGAAGCGCTGTTGAATATTTTTCTTATGTTCAGAGATTTAACAGAAGCAGAAGCGGAAGAGGTATTACATGCCTGCATTGCTACCGAGCATGATGATGTCTTACACGATCTAGCTGCACTTATTCCATACTTCGCATTATTTCGAAAGAATGACTTTCCCCGAATGGGAACTTTTAACCCAAGAGTTTTTGAAGCTATATTAAAAGATCAAATAGCTAATGGGAAACCAGCCCTGAAGTCTTCGCTTACGTGGCATTTTTGGAAAATGCTAGAAGAAAAGATGTTGCCCTACGATCAGATACGAGAGTATGTTTTGTTGTTTTGGGCGAACGGCTATGACTCTGACATCGCCTCGATGTTTGGACTGGTTTTTGAGCAATTAGCGATTATTGCTCCAGAAGACGCAAAAGACCTGTTTGAGAAAATGGCTGAGCTTCTGAAAATACGCCTTAAAGATCATCCGGAGGAGAGGCACCAAGCGTGGGTAAATGGAACAGAGGAAATTGTTGCTCTCCTGACAAATGAACCTGATAGGTTACTGAAACTTGTAAATAATCTCAAAAAGATATGGCTTGTGGGTGGAACATACATCGGGGACATTCCTAAGATATTTGAAAGCTACGCTCAGGTTCCTGAAGAGGATAAAGAAAGAGTCAAAACAGAACTAAAAAAACTCTATGATGAGATGAGGAGTGTAAATATTCATATCCAGCCTGTAGATTGGAATAAATAATTTATTGTAAACACATGGCAACTTCATCTATATGGAAACCTGTTGAGGACGCAACCAGACAAGCGCTTGTTGAAGACACTGAGCTCCATCAGTTTTTGACACCGCTGCTTGCAGATAAGGAGGAGCGTAAAAAGTTTATAAAAAAGTGTTTAAGAAAATTAAAAACTCGGCGTATGCTTTTGCGTGCTCAGTGGTATTTGGATATTGCGGACGATCAAGAACTAGTAAGACAAAATAGACCTGCACTTAAAATAATTTTCCTAATTGCTTTGGCTGAAGCAGTTACAAAAATGAAAACTGGAAGAAATGCGATCGGATCGTTTGATGCAATAAAAAGATTCTTTGCCTTTACCTCAGAGCAAGATAAAGAAAAAATCTTATTAGGATTTACAAGAACCCTGCTAAGTCCAAAGCACCACAGTCTCAGGTTTAGCTCTATTTTAAGGATTCTCTATGAAATAAGAAATCAAGCGGTCCACGGCGAGGATTATTATAGTTTTTCCCTGCCTAATGAGGCAGATAAAATTAAACGTGCTGGGTATACAGACTGGGGATTTATCACATCGAGCAGTCTTGGCAAGAAAGGTAAGAAAAGAAGGATATCTCTAGATATTTCACTTACTTATGAAGAACTCCGGGATATCGTAAGACGGACAGCGATCGCCAACATACAAGATAGTTTTTGAACTGCCATACACCCTTTAAAATCACGGTTAATCACCATAGGGTTTGATGGCAAAACACCCTTTTTACCTTGCAAATAAAGAATATATCAATAAAAAGCTACAAAAACTCCAATGGTGAAAGTGAATCACTGTTCTGATTAATTTCACCTGTCCGAGTTTGAAGTGCTGGAGTGCGCACATTGTCGAGTCGGGGATGTGGTCGTCTTTCTTCACTGGCTTGTCGGTGCCCTCTTGGTATCGATAGTTTTTAAACTGGTAGAAGGCATCGCGATATTTCTTTGGTAGCTTTATCTTCCCTTGCTCGAAGTGAGCTCGCAAATTGCCCACCATTTCGTCTTTCTCTTTTGAGAAAACTACCTCGATCACTTTGCAAGGAACGCCTCTGCCATCGTTTGCAGAGCTGAGAGCATTCTGCAGTGCGATGTTTTCAAACTTTCCGGCGCTGTCTGCGTAAATAAAACGGATGCCGTGCTCTACTTCCTTACATACATTGATAATGATAGAGTTCTATACCCAGAGAGGTAATGATGCCGAGTCGGCATATCGCAAAAATGGCTTTGTTTTAAAGGAATCAGGCAACGATCCATTGTCGTCCCATAAGTTCAAAAGCCTGTTTCCACTCTAAAACCGTGCTTTCTACTGTGTTCCATTCAAGGTACAATGGGCTCATAAATATCGAAGATATTTTGAATTTTTAAAGCAATGGGATTGCTTTAAAAAATGAGTCGAAAGACGGACTCCGCGAAGGCGGAGGAGTCGGGGTCGCAGAAATTTTCACCAGAAAATTATCTGTGACCGAATCTCCCCGTAGACTCAAAAGGTATACTGAAACTGTAAGTTTCGAATCTCCACGTAGACCATCACTTTTTATATGAAAATCCTCTCAATCGAAACTTCGTGCGACCCCAAAGCACATTTGAGTACAAATCTGCAGGGGCACGAAGTGCCAATCTTTTGCTTTTCTAATAACTCACCTATCATATGAAGATATTATCTATAGAAACCTCTTGCGACGAAACAGCCATTTCCCTTCTTTCTATTTCAAAAAATAAAATAGAAGTATTAGGAGACGCACTGGCATCACAAGCAAAACTACATGAACAATATGGAGGTGTCTTCCCTAACCTCGCTCGAAGAGAGCACCAAAAGAATTCAATACCACTTCTCATTAAAGTTCTCAAAGATTCAAAAAATCTCACATATTTAAAGTCAAAAATTGATGATAAAAAAATAAATAAACTCAAAACAATTCTTATCCGCGAGCCGGAACTCCTTGAACATATCACAAATCATATTCTCAATATTAAAGCTCCAAAAATAGACCTGATCGCTGTTACAAAAGGTCCGGGACTTGAACCTGCTTTATGGGTAGGAATAAGTTTTGCAAAAGCTTTAAGCGAACTTTGGGATATTCCAATGATCGGTGTGAATCACATGGAGGGACACATTGCTTCAGTACTCATGAACAAAAAGCAAATTTCCAAATCGGAATTTAATATTTCCAATAAAAAACAGTTCCCTGCACTCTCACTTCTTGTAAGCGGAGGTCACACAGAATTGGTACTCGTCAAAGACTGGGGTAAATACAAAGTCATTGGGCAAACAAAAGATGATGCGGTTGGCGAAGCATTCGACAAGGCAGCACGGATATTGGGACTCCCGTACCCTGGCGGACCACAGATCTCAACTCTTGCCGAAACAATTCGAAATAAAGAAAATCAAACTTCAGATATAAAACTACCTCGTCCAATGATGTATACAAAGGATTTTGACTTCTCATTCTCCGGTCTCAAAACCGCAGTACTTTATACGGTTCGAGATATTCCTCAAATTACAGAACAAATCAAAACAGAGATCGCCAAAGAATTTGAAGATGCAGCTGTTGATGTGCTCATTCACAAAACCAAGAAAGCTATAGAACATTTCAAAGTCAAAACTCTTATTGTTGGGGGTGGTGTAAGTGCAAACAAACATTTAAGAAACAATCTTCAGGCAATGGTGAATGAACTAAACATTAATCTTCATATCCCTGACAAAGCACTCTCAACAGACAATGCAATCATGATTGCTATCGCAGGATATCTAAATGTGTACAAAAAGAAAAAGATTATAAATCAAAGGAATATTAAAGCTGAGGGACATCTAAAATTTTAATTTACCTGTATACACCATTTGTTTCCTCTTTAGATAAGGTGCTATAATTTATCCATTATCTAATAGCTAATAGCTAATCATTTATGGAATCATATAATCCACAGCCCGAAGATCAGTCTCATATTACTCATGAAGAAGCACCGGCATTAGATGTGGCACCTGATCCAGTTACTGAACGGAAAAGCGGAAGCGGAAAATAAGACGTCTTTTCAATTCTGCACTCGCAGTTGCAGCATTTGCTGGTGCCATGCCAGCACAGAAATCAGAAGGTGCTATTGTGGAAACTCAACACCCACCGAAAGCCCCTGAACAAGTACTCACATTTGAACAAAGACACCAAAATGCTGCAGCTTGGTTGAAAGAATTTGGTAATAGCGACCTAAAAATTGGTGAGCCTCAAGGAATATTTAGTCGTGGCATGGGTGAGAAAATCGGAATTTATTATAAAGATGAACATGTTGGAAGTTTGCACTCAGAAAAAAAAGACTTTACAGAACCTGATTTCAAGAATGGAGTAAAGGCAATACTCGATAACAAGAAGATTCAATACGACTCAAAAGTCGAAATCATAGAACCAAAAAAGGAGCTTACAATAGGTGAAGGCGCTAAAGAACGAGCAAAAGAGCTTGGTATACACTGGTTCAGTTACACTCCTCAAGATGGTCGAAAGATCCTTAAGCTTTCAGCAAATTTATCTCTGGAAAAGGAAGGTAAAATTATTGATGTAGTTGTGGATGCAGAAGATGATAATGATCCTCAAACATCCGTTGAACTTAGCGTAGAGAAAAGTTCAGGAAATCTGATCCTTAAAAGCGAAGACAAAAATGGAGTAACTTACTATGAGTTCTCGAAAGATAAAGACGGAGTCGTTATCATGACAAAGAAATAGAAAATTCTCTTCTATAAAAAACAAGCAGCTTTATTGGCTGCTTGTTTTTTAATGTATGCCCGGAATATTTGAAAACCCAAATTTTGTTAGCCCTGGATTTCCACTTATTATCTTTCTAATCAAAGGACTTATATCTGATTGTTGTTCTACATATTCAAATCCTTTTGGATCATTCTCAATAAGCTTCAAATCATAAAGAACTTCCGGAGACCGTCCAGTAAATATTCGAGCCCATGTCCATGGCACACTTCCTGGATTTACCCTGTTTGCACTATCAGCAAGAAGATTGGTGCAGTTGTCAGTGATCGTATTATAAAACCTTGGTTGTGACTCTGTTTTTATTGTTTGGTCCAGCATATCCATAAAAAGAGACTTCGCCGTAGTACTGCCCACTTGAAGTTTGTAGCGATAGAGATCTTCATCGAAATAGACAGCCCTTCGAGAAAGAAAATCTTTTTCACTTCCCCACAGAATCGAGAGTTCGTAGTCATTGAGAATTCCCTTTATTGATGAGTATGACTCACCCACCTCCTTTCGAGCTTCAATTGATACCGAGACAGTCTTGCCATCACTGAAAACAAAAGAAAAGAAAGTGTGAGCAAAAGATGGATGACCATCGAATGGATTTACGAGAAAATACACGTCTTTGATTTTTTCGGTATCAAATACATCCTTATAGTATTCTTCTTTATTTATTTTATCTTTAGCAGAATAAGAAAAATCTCGGAGATTCTTTATGGTTACTTTGTTTTTATCAAAAGAGATCTCGGGTAGAACTTTGACCGCACTATCCCACACCTTGTCATTTGAAGGTTTTTTAAAAGATACGATAAAGAGTGCAAGAGCAATAATGAGAACCGCTGAGAGAATAATGTATCCCAAAATCTTTAAAATCTTTTTGAGCACTTTCATAAGTAAAAGAAATTATATCATAAATAAAAAAGTGACCCCGCCAAAAGCTAAGAGTCACCTCGTAATAGTAACAACACCTCATAATCACGTTCCATTCCCTCGCCAACATAGGCGATTCTTTCAATATCCCTATCAAGGGTTTGGAAGTTGTAAAGAACAAAACATCTAAGCCTGTAAAAGCGAAAATTAAATCTTTCGACAGCCACACCCTTGTGCTGCTCACAATAGTATTTTGCGGAAGCTGCCGTAAAACAAAATATATCGCCCAGCTCCAATTCTGACATTTTTAACGTTTTAACTGGATGGTACGGACAAATGTTCATATACTCTTTATATCCATTTTTTTGAAAAAAATCAATAAAAATGCTAGTATTTCTCGTATGAACGACAAATTCTTAAAGCCATATAACCCTGCTGAGACAGAGGGTCGGATCTATAAACTCTGGGAAGAGAGTGGCTTTTTCAATCCTGATATATGTATCGAAAAGGGCGCGACTGACAAAGATGCAAAACCCTATACAATCATCATGCCTCCACCAAACGCCAACGGTCGCCTTCACGCAGGTCACGGACTCACTATCACTCTTCAGGATATATTCATCCGTTTTGCTCGTATGCAGGGCAAAAGAACACTTTGGGTTCCAGGTGCTGACCATGCAGGATTTGAAACACAGATCGTATACGAAAAGAAACTTGAGAAAGAAGGCCGCTCTAGATTTGAAATGAAGAGCGAGGATCTCTACAAAGAAATTTTTGATTTCACGATCGAAAACAAAAAGTTCATGGAAGACGATGTTCGCCGAATTGGTGCATCTTGTGATTGGTCGCGAGAAAAATTTACGCTTGATGCAGATGTTGTAAAGACCGTTCAAGAGACATTTCGAAAGATGTTCAAAGATGATCTCATCTACCGCGGTAAGCGAATTGTAAACTGGTGCGCAAAGCACCAGACTTCCCTTTCAGAAGTTGAAACAGAATTTAAAGAAAAGAAAGAGCCTTTTTATTACTTCAAATATGGACCATTCACGATCGCCACTTCTCGACCAGAGACAAAATTTGGAGACAAATATGTGGTAATGCATCCAAAAGATGTTCGATACAGCGAATACAAACATGGACAAAAAATTGATCTTGAATGGATCAATGGACCAATCACTGCAACTGTCATCAAAGATGAATCTGTTGATATGGAATTCGGTACTGGTGTAATGACCATCACTCCATGGCACGATGCAGTAGACTTCGAGATCGCAAAACGACACAACCTCGACATGGAGCAAGTGATCGACTGGAAAGGAAAGCTCCTCCCTATCGCAGGTGAATTCGCCGGACTCCATATCAGTAAAGCTCGACCGCTCATTGTCGAAAAACTAAAATCAAAAGGTCTCCTAGATAAAGTTGATGAGAATTATGTTCACAACTTAAAATGCTGCTACAAATGTGAGACTCAGATCGAGCCTCAAGTAAAAGATCAGTGGTTCGTCAAAATGGCGCCACTCGGCAAGCTCGCACTCACCGCAATCGAAAAAAAACAGATCTCTTTTATGCCTGAGAACTTTGAGAAGATCTTTACTTACTGGATGGAGAATACTATCGACTGGAACATCTCTCGCCAGATCGTTTGGGGTATTCCTATACCTGCTAAAGTTTGTGACAAATGTAACAAAGGATTTCTCGATACTGACAATGTAACAGAGTGTCCAGATTGTAAGACAAGCCTTGTTACTGATACTGACACATTCGACACATGGTTCTCTTCTGGTCAGTGGCCGCTTTTAGCACTCGGATATCCAGAAACCAAAGATCTCGATGTATATCATCCAACACAGGTGATGGAAACAGGGCGAGATTTGATATTCAAATGGATCCCACGAATGGTTATCTTTTCACTCTATCTCAAAAACCAAGTGCCGTTTGAAAAAGTGTATCTTCATGGAATGGTGAATGATGCCAAAGGTCAGAAAATGTCTAAATCAAAAGGCAATGTTATAAGTCCTGTTGAACTTATTGAAAAATATAGTGCAGATGCAGTCCGTATTGGACTTGTGGTGGGTAATACTCCAGGAACCGATCTTTCTCTTTCAGATGACAAGATCAAGGGTTACAGAAACTTTGGAAACAAGCTCTGGAACATTACTCGATTTATTTTGACTTCTAAAGACGAGCTGAAGACTGAGATCGATTACAAATTCTGTGCACCAACACCTAAAGATCTTGAACTTATCAAAGCACAGCAGGAATTCATAAAAACAATTACAGCGGAGCTCGAGGAATACAAGATCCACATCGTTGCAGAAAAGATCTATCACTATATCTGGAGTAATCTCGCAGATGTGATACTTGAAGAAAGTAAAACAATATTTAAAGACGGGACAGAGGAAGAAAAGACATCGCGAATCCAATTTCTTCTTCACACACTTGAGAACATGCTCAAAGTTCTCCATCCTTTTATGCCGTTTGTAACCGAAGAGATTTGGCAGACAATTCATACCGACGATTCAATGCTCATGGTAGAAAAATGGCCTGGAAATCCAAAGGTATAAAATATCACACAGAAATGCACGGCACCCGAGGGGTGCCGTGCATTTTGCTTTAACTTATACCTGATACTTAATGCTTTTTTTGCTATACTATCTTTATGAAATACGCAGTTCTACTCAGTTTCATCGGTGGTATAATCCCAGCTGTCCTCTGGCTTCAATTCTGGCTTCGTGAAGCCAAACACAGAGAGCCTCGCCGACTTATTGTGGGTACCTTTGCCTTAGGTATGCTTTCGGTCCTTGTAGCAGGATTTCTCGAAAAGAGTGTCAGTATTTATATCCTCGAATACACAACCTTCTCCTTTTTCATTTGGGCATTTATCGAAGAACTCCTCAAATTCCTCGCGGCCAATATCGTTGCCCTCAAAACAAGATTTGTAGATGAAGCAATTGATCCAACAATCTACATGATCACAAGCGCACTCGGATTTGCTGCTGCAGAAAATATTCTGTTTCTTTTTGAACCGCTTGCAAATGGCGAGATTGAGAAAGGTATCATGACTCTTTCCTTCAGATTTGTCGGCGCTACTCTTCTTCATATAATTGCATCAGGAACTATCGGTATCGCAATGGGATTTGTTTTTTATAAATCAAAAACACTTCAACAACTCGCGGTATTTGGAGGAATCATATTCGCAACAATATTGCATACTGCATTCAATAGTTTTATAATATTAGGCGAACAGCATACGATCTGGGTGTTTTGTGCATTGTGGATCGGACTTATTGGAGTAATATTCATACTCGAGAAAATTAAGAACATTAAAAAGATAAAAATATAATCAAATGAGTAAAGAAAAAGGATTTTTCAAACGACTGAAAGGCGCACTTTCTCCAGAAGACAAAGAGATGGAACTTTTTGATTCCGACGAAGAAGTTGTGAGCTCAAAACCTAGCTGGAAAGATGACGATGATGTTGAGGGCGAGCTCTCTGTTGATGTCTACGAAACTGCAACTAACATCATCATTAAGGCGATCATTGCTGGAGTCAAAAAAGAAGATCTTGATATCTCACTTTCTCGAGACATAGTATCAATCAAGGGCAGCCGAGTATCAGAAAGCAATATTGATGACGGAGATTACTTCCACAAAGAGCTATACTGGGGAGGATTCGCACGAACTATCCTTCTTCCTCAAGAAGTAGACATTGAAAAAGCTGACGCATTTGAAGACAAAGGAATGTTAACACTCAAGCTTCCAAAGATAGATAAAGGTAGACAGGCGAAGATACGAGTTAAATCAATATAATTAATAATAATTTATAAATATGGATCAAAATAAAAAGCAGAATCAGTGGTTAACATTTATCGGAGTTATACTGATCCTCGCAGGGATTTATGGTGTTGCGCGAACAAGTATTAATGTATTGGCATTTGATAAATATCCACAAGAAGGCGTCTACCCTGCACTTCCTTTCTTCCAACAGCCAGTGTACGCACCAACACCATATTATGGACGTGAAGGTGACTGTATAGCAAACAACAGTATCGTTTATCCAACATATGATGCAAGTGGCAGACCGGTAGTTCAAACAGAAGCAGAAAAGGCAGAGGCGCAGAAGAATCTCGACATTCAAAAACAAAACTGTCTTGATGGAGTTAAAGAATCAAGAGACAAGGCAAAGATCAACGATATTAGCCAATCACTTCTCATGCTCTTCTTGGGAGCTGGAGTAGTGGCAGCAAGAAAGATATTTAAACAATAGATTGAAACCCGCCCGAAAGGGCGGTTTTGTTTTGGTTGGAAAATGGAAACCGCCCTCTGTTGATAATATGCCTTAAATCGTGTAATATGGCTCTGTAACCTTATAAAACAGGCCATGCCGAGATAGCTCAGTTGGTAGAGCATTTCCCTGAAGAGGAAGGGGTCGCCAGTTCGAATCTGGCTCTCGGCACAAAATACAAAAAACCACACAGATTCTGTGTGGTTTTTTGTATTTTGTGCCGAGAGAGCAATCAAATAATTTTGATTGCGTCCAGATTCGAACAGCGCCGCTATGTTTCTGAAGCTTCAGAAACAAGCGAGCTGGCGCCTAGACCTTTCCGAGAGACGACGAGGAAAAGGTCGGAGGAGAAATTCTGGCTCTCATTATCACATAAGCAGACTTAACAACCCGTGACCGAAATCTGGATCGAAGTAAGAACGGAGTTATTTAAAGTAATTTTTTATACTATCAAGACTAAATTTGCCCGATATATCAGCAACTTTATGCTGAGTATCAACAATATTGCCATAAGCTTTTACAAGCTCATCTATATAGGGCTGAATATAGTAATAGAGTCCGGCACCAGCTCCAAGGAGAATAAGCCAATAAACAACTCTAAACACCTGAGTCATTCTTTCCCTTCTTTGAATAGAGTGAAGAATTCGATTATTATCCTTAGATAATTCCATCGTTTCTTCTACCATCTTTCGGAGTTCATTGTCTTCCATAAAGATAATAATACCAAAAAATAGCCTTCAAAACAAATGAAACGCATCCGTAGGATGCGTTTCATTTGTTTGTATAAATCTTACTTACTCCACCTTGCAAATATTCCAGATGGCAGAAGTCGACCTCCATCTTTTTCTTCTATTGCAAGCTCCCCATCTTCGATCGTGCCTCCATGTTTTTCGATTAAGTCTGTCAAATTTTGTTTGTATGCAATTGATGAATATCCTGAAGCATACCCATTGACCAAGAAAAGTATCGGGTCATCAGATAAAAGTTTTTTGGTGTCTTCAAGAAATCTTATAAACTGCTCTTCGATCTTCCACACCTCACCATTTGGTCCATGTCCGAATGCAGGAGGATCCATGATGATACAGTCATATTTCTTTCCCCTCTTTATTTCTTTTTTAACAAACTCATATGCATCATCAAGTATCCATCGGATCGGAGCATCTTTAAGCCCTGAGCTTTCTGCATTCTCACGTGCCCAAGTGATAGAAGTCTTTGATGCATCTACATGACACACCTGAGCCCCAGCCTTTGCAAGAGCGAGTGTTGCCCCTCCTGTATACCCAAAGAGATTCAAAGCTGTGATTTCCCTTTCTTTATTTTTTGATTTATAAGCTGTAACCTTTTCCTGACTCCAAGCCCAATTCACGATCTGCTCTGGAAAAACTCCGGTGTGTTTAAAAGGTGTTGGAGAAATGTTTAATTTAAGTCCCCCATATTTTATTTCCCATTCTTTTGGTACCCCTTCCTTGAACTGCCATTTACCAGCATTTCCCGCACGAAGAAAACTCGCACTCGCATCTGCCCATTCTTTTGGAGTGAGCATCTTTGGCCAAAGTGCCTGAGGATCAGGGCGCCGAAGAACAAAAGTTCCGAATCTTTCGAGCTTTTCTCCATCTCCTGAATCCAGGAGTTCGTATTCTTTTTGTTGTTTTGTTATATCAATCATTTTGTGAAATCTACTTCTAATATGCGCTCCTTTATATCAATTGGATACTCACCTGTAAAGCAAGAAGTGCAGAATTTCGATCCATCTATCCCAGTGGCCTCTATCATACCTTCAAATGACAAAAAGTGAAGCGATGTTGATCCGAGGTATGTATTCATCTCTTCGATCGTCCTTGATGATGCCAAAAGATCCTTTTGCTTTGGGATATCGATTCCATAAAAATCAGGATACTTGATCGGAGCAGAACCAAGCATATAATGAACCTCTTTTGCCCCCGCTTCAAAAAGCATTTTTACAATTTGTCTTGAGGTAGTCCCACGTACAAGCGAATCATCGATCACAACAACTCTTTTTCCATCTATAACCTCTTTTAAGGGTGATAGCTTGAGCTTTACTCCCTGATCGCGAATATGCTGTTCTGGCTGAATGAAAGTTCTATTGATATACCGACTTTTTACCAGCCCCATTTCAAAAGGAATGCCAGACGCATTCGCAAATCCAATACCTACTGCCATTGCAGTTTCGGGTACGGGGATCACGACATCAGCTTCGATCTTTGTTTCTCTTGCAAGTATCTCGCCAAATCTTTTTCGAACTCCATAGATCGATTGTCCCAAAAGAATACTATCTGGTCGCGAGAAATAAACGAATTCAAATATATCAAGTTTTTGGTTTGCTGGAGCTAAAGTTTCACTTCGCATTCCTTCATCATCAACAACAATCATCTCACCCGGTTCTACATCACGGAGATGTGTCGCACCGATTGGGATAAACGCACAGGTCTCAGAAGAGAAAACGAATCCTCCATTTAGCTTTGCAACAGAAAAAGGACGCACTCCATGTGCATCCCTTATTGCAATCATTTTATTTTTTGTCATAACAAGTATTGAGAATGTGCCTGTCATGAGTGGAAAAACTTTCTTCACTGCATCCTCAATATCAAGCCCTTGTCCTACATACCATGCGAGCGCTTCTGTAATGAGTGTCGAATCGGATGGCGTAATACACACACCTTCTACTATCTTGTGATTGTGCGCAGTCTTTTCAATACAAGGATCAGGAGCACAATTACAAAGATCAACATTCTTTTCTTTGAGAAAATCTGTGAGCGCTGTGACAGATGGAATGTTCCCATTGTGTACTAAAGCAATAGTTTGTTTCACACCATCATTATCAAAATATTCAGAGATCGCATGTTCCGTACAATTATCACTTCCGATTGTTACCTTACAAGTTGCAACTCCTCCTGCAATAACTGGCTGTACATAGTGAGCACCTCCTCCAGCAGATGTTGAATATCGATTGTGTCCTATGGCAGCGAATGAAGGCACATCAATTGATCCGCCAAGATTTTTGATGATGTCTTCATTGAAGACTTGAGCCATGAGTCCTTCTCTTTTATGGCAAGAAATTTTCTTTCCATCAGTAACAGCAATGCCTGAACCTTCTTGTCCTCGATGCTGGAGCGCAAATAAACCAAAAAAGGCAAGACGGGCTACATCCATACCTTTTCCATAGACTCCAAATACTGCACATTTTTCGCCTATTTTTTTCATATAATTAGAAACATATTATATCCCAATTTAAGTCTTACAAACAACATTATCCACCTCTATACAAATAGCAATTTTCTGGTAGAGTAACCAAACAATATGCCGAAGAAAAAACGAAAATTCATCCCCTTCTTAGGCCCAATGCTCCAAAGACTAGCGCCGAAAATCGGTGCCAAAGTTATTATGGAACCGGAGTGGGGTGTTGTAGGTCAAATACTATTTAAGAATGGAAATATCAAATATTTTCGTGATGGACGAATGGATTTAAACACATTAGGATCCACTGAAATCGCGGTTGATAAAGACTATTCAACTTTCTTCATGAAAAATCTTGGGTACAACACGATCCTCGGCAAATCATTTTATTCTCCACGATGGCACAAAGCTATAGGTGCAAAACATCGAACTATTGATGACGGGTTTACATACGCGGAACAATTAGAATTCCCTGTTATCATAAAACCAAATAGTGGCACCCAAGGTTCGCACGTGAGTCTCGTTCACAACAAAAAAGAATTCTACAAAGGAATGAAGGCTATTTTTAAATACGACAGGATCGCGCTCGTTCAATCGCTCGTTGTGGGGACAGATTATCGAATTGTAGTTTTAGATAAAAAAGTAATATCAGCATACAAAAGAATTCCACTAAGTATTACCGGGGACGGCAAATCAACGATCATTCAACTCCTCAAAGCGAAACAAAAGGAATTTATAATTAAAGGACGTGACACAAAAATTAAGACAAAGGATCCTCGAATAGCTGACAAGTTACTCCACCAAGGATTCACAATGCATTCGATCCTAAAACAAGAAGAGAAAATATTTCTTCTTGATAACGCAAACCTCTCGACCGGCGGTGATTCAGTCGATGTTACAGACACAATGCATGAAAGTGTGAAAAAACTTGCTGTAAAATTGACCAAAGATATGGGACTTCGACTTTGTGGAGTTGATATTATGATCGATGGAAATATAGAAGACAAACTCAATAACTATTGGATCATCGAGATCAATGCTGCTCCAGGACTTGACCATTATGTAACATCCGGCGCGAAACAAGAAAAGATAGTTGAGAAACTGTATCTTGAGGTATTAAAGAACATGGGCAAATAATTATTTTCCTGCTAATTTATCCGCGATCCCAATATAGTTTTCAGGCGTGAATTTTTTGAGTTCTTTTTTGACCATATCGCTTACCTTGAGCCCATCGATAAACTCTTCAAAATCCTTGAGAGTAACCTTTCTCCCCTTTGTGAGAGCCTTCAACTGTTCATATGGCATCGGTGCCCCTTCTCGACGCAAAACTGTCTGTATTGCCTCTGCAATGACCTCAGGATGACTATTCAACACTTCTACAACCTTGGTGCCATTTACACTTATTCTACTCAATCCCTTGAGAAGATATTCATAGGCAATGAATGAGTGAGCAAAAGCAGTACCATAATTTCTCTGTACTGTTGAGTCTGTGAGATCTCTTTGAAGTCTTGAGATCGGAAGTTTTCGAGCAAAGAATTCAAAGAGAGAGTTTGCAAGACCTAGATTTCCTTCACTGTTTTCGAACTTAATAGGATTTGTTTTGTGTGGCATTGTTGAACTTCCTACCGCACCTTCAACTTGTTTTTGAACGATCCATTCATCACTAATGTATCTCCACATATCCTGATCAAAGTCGATGAGAATAGTATTGATTCGTCTTACACAATCAAAGATCTCTATATTTGAATCGTGAGATTCGATCTGGGTAGTAAAGAGATTTGCTTCAAGTTTTATTGTCTTTGGATTTAATTTATTCAAGTCAGCAACAAATGCTTTTGTGAATTTGACCCAATCTGTCTTCGGGTATGCGGAAATATGCGCATTATAATTCCCTGTTGCACCATTAAGTTTTGCAAGAATATGTTTTGATCGGAGCTCTTTCATCTGTCTATCGATTCGAGCATGAAACACTTTAAACTCTTTTCCAAAGGTCGTCGGCGATGCACTCTGTCCATGAGTTCGCGCAAGCATTGGAAGCTTTGCATTTGCTTTGACCAAAAGATCTATCTCCTTTTGCACTTCATTGAGTTTATTTAAAATCACTTCTACCCCGTCTTGGATCATCAAAGCATAAGAAAGATTGTTTGTGTCTTCACTCGTTAGTCCAAAGTGGATCCACTCCAAAACATCTTTAAGCGACGTGTTGCCAAGTCTATCTTTCAAATAATATTCCACAGCCTTCACATCGTGATCTGTCGCTTTGATATTTTTATACCCCCTCCATTCAATATCACTTATGATTTGTGCATCAGTATCTGAAAGATCATAAAGCGAACGAATTAATTTCTGTTCTTTTTCGGTGATCTTCCGAAGTTTCAAATTAAGTTTTGACAGTGCAATAAGATACTCGCCCTCTACAATGATCCGGTATCTCATCAGACCCTTCTCACTAAAAATGTCTATAAGTGGTTCGCTTGTTTTCGCATATCTTCCATCTATCGGACTTATTGCTTTAAGATTAGACATTAAACTTTTTTAAATTATTTTCAATTCTGTCAATAATATTTTCATTCTCCCCTGCTCCAATAAATTTGTTTCCAGTAATTCCCTCATAGATCATAATGTATCTTTTTGATAACTCCTCTACCATCTCCTTCGGAGCTTCAGGAAGTACCGGATCATTATATGGATCACAATTATCCTTAAACCAAAGCCTTAGAAATTCCTTATCAAAATATTCCGGCTCTTCCCCTTTTGCGAATCGTTCTTCATATACCGCTTTCTGCCAGAATCGTGATGAATCAGGAGTATGAATCTCATCGATGAGTACCACCCTTCCACTTTCGTCTATTCCAAATTCATATTTTGTATCCACGAGAATAAATCCTGCTTTCTCAGCAATCTCTCGTCCTCTTATAAAAAGTTTAATAGATTTGTCTGCCACCTCATCCCAGACTTCTTTTGAAACAAGATTTTGTTCGAGGATTTCTTTTGGGGTAATAGGTTGATCATGCTCATCTGATTTTGTTGTGGGATTTATGACTGGGATCTCAAGTTTTTGATTCTTGACCATTCCATCTGGAAGCGTGAAGTTACCAAAATCTCTCTGACCTTTAGAATAATTAACCCAGAGTGATGTGCCAGTAACTCCTGTCATATATCCACGAACCACCATTTCAATTGGAAGCGGAGTGCATTTCTTTGCCACCAATACATTTGGATCAGGAACCTCAAGAAAATGATTTGAAATAATATCCTTTGTCGCATCAAACCAGAATGCGCTTATTTGATTTAAAAGCTGTCCCTTGTGAGGTATGTGAGCTATGATCCGATCAAAAGAAGAATGCCTATCAGTTGAAACAAGAATTATTTTGTCGGGTTGAATATAAATATCTCGAACCTTACCTATTTTTTGTTCTCCAAGATTATTAAAGTGAGTCTCCCTGAGTAGGTTCATAATATTTAATTATTATTGATAAATAACCTCTTTGCCATTTAATTTTGAAATTATTTTTATTGTAGGCTTTTCTGTCTTTGTGATGACGCCCGCAAGTTTTGCCTTGATGCCAAAGTCTTCTGCCCGCTTCAAGCAATGCTCCACATCCTCTTTATTTATTACCAAAAGCATTCCTTGTCCCCCGTGCCAAGTCTCATAAAATTCATCGTCTGACATTTCTCGCCACTTTGCACAGTTTGCCATTATCTCTGCAGGTTCCCATAGGTCTGTAATATTTGCCCCGAGTCCCTTTGTGAACAAAATATCATGAGCGAGCTTTTCCCTCATTGCTCCACCTGAAAGATGTACAACAGAATGAATCTCTATTTCTGCTTTAAATTCTTTATCATACCAGCCATGAAGTGTATTTATAAACTTGTCATAAAGCACCGACTTTTCTGCAGCTTTTTTGATATCATCTTTTGCTTCAATATTCTTCCACCATTCCTGCCCATATTTCATTACGAGCGCTTTTCGGACAGAACTGATCCCATTGCTTCGAAAACCATTTTCCTTAAGAGCAATAATCACCTGACCTTCTTTGATCGTGTTGCCCGTGATCATCTTGTCTTTATGATACGCTCCAATCATCATTCCAGACCAATTGAGTTTTGTTTTCGAATCAGCAATTTCAGAACCAAGACACACACCCATTTGTGCCGTCTCACCTTTGAGCACTACAAGACCTTCATCTTTTGCAACCTTACCCAATCCATCCATAAGAGACTTGTATGCATTTCTCGCTTCGCTTCCAACAATTCCAACAGAAACAGTATCGAGCACGTTAATGAAAACGAGCGGCAATCCTCCATATCGAGTAATATCACTTGAGGTCATTGCAATGATGTCATATGCAGCATCAGCATGAGTCTTTGCAGCATCGATTATAATACCTTTAGTTCCTATCCCATCAGTTGAGGCTTCAATGAGAAAGCCCTCTGGGAGATTCTTGAATGTAAAAGGTCGAGGTCCGCGGAACTGACCCTCCGAGAGATCGTGCACGTCCACAAAGTTTGAGTTGTTATAACTTTGCTTACAAATAGAGCCTGCGTATTTACTGAAATCTGCTTCGTCGTGAATATCAACCCCATCACCTGAATACAAACTCTTTTGTTTTTGATCGCTCATAAAATTTTATAGTCCTAAATAATTAACATACCCATTCTTTTCTAATTTTTCTGCCTTTTCTTTTACATCTGATTCCATTTTTTTTGCATACAAGGCCAATTTTTCTTGAAGGGTTTTATTTGAAGTGCCAAGAATTCGAAGCGCTAAAAGTCCGGCATTCTTTGCGCCATTTATAGCCACCGTTGCAACAGGTATTCCTCCGGGCATTTGAACGATCGAAAGTAGTGAATCCATCCCTTCAAGATTCTTACCCTTCACAGGCACTCCAATCACCGGAAGCACTGTCATACTTGCTGTCATTCCAGGAAGGTGTGCTGCGCCTCCAGCACCCGCAATAATGACCTTAAGCCCCCTTTTCTCTGCCCCTTTTGCATATTCTACAAGCCTGTCAGGAGTTCTGTGCGCTGAGACAATAGTTATCTCGAATTCTACACCGAATTCTTCAATGATCTTTGCCGCTTCGTGCATTACCGCAAGATCAGAATCCGAGCCCATAATTATGCCTATTAGTGGTTTTTCCATAAATCGATTATAGCATATAATCCATACCTGTCTTTATAAAAATTTCGCTAAAATTAGCCAATATTTTCTTTTTACCATCATTAAAAACAACCACAAAATGAAAGAATGTGTTCGGTAAAATATGATCCCTGTCTGTCAATCTGGCTTCGAGTGTAAACGCACAGGTATCTGGAATTTTAAATGTTTCAATTTCTTCAATAAAAATTCTTTTTGTTCTAATATTTTCCTTTATTTCATCAAAAGAGTTTCCAAGATTCAAATTATCAAAAGACCCAGGAATCGTGTGTCCAAAATTTATTTTTCTCTTATCATCATTTGTTGCTTTCCAGATATTGGTAGACATCCAGCCAATTCTTTTTTGCCCCTTGTTTACAAATACATCCATTGCATAAGTATATAGATCACCAAATGACTGCCCAACTTCTGCAAAGTTTGCAACCTCGATTAACAAATTATAACAATCTCGAATATGAGTTTTTATTTTCTCATCTCTACCATTATAGATCGTGAATCCAATGTCCCCGATCATCCCTGTTTCTTTTTCAATAGGAGACAAATAGACGATGCCGACGCTCTCTTTATTATAAAAATCTGATTCACTTGGAGAGAAAAGTGGATCTCGAAGAGTTTCAAATTTTAGTCTGTCATACGGATCATTTCCAAAAAGCACAGCCACTCCCCCGAACGGTGGATCATACCATCCTAAGGGGAAGAATATTTTTTGTTCTGCAATCTTTGAGAGGATCCTGTCTCGCACTTCAATTTCAGAAGAACCTATCAAATCTGATATTGAATCTAAAGCCACTTGTGTGGCTCTATCTCGACTGTCTTCTACTATTTTGATCAAGTCAGACATAAGAAGATTCAAAATTAAATTGAAATAATTGACCGAGCGAGTCTCGCTTTTTCCAAGACCTCTATAAGATCATCACCCACAACCGTGATGTGCCCCATTTTTCGCTCTGGACGAGTCTCGGACTTACCGTATATATGCATGGTCGCACCCTTAATTTCATTCAACTTTTCTTCACCCTCGAGTTTTACCTCTCCACTTCTTTCACCCAAGATATTTATCATTACTGAAAACGGGGCTGTGTGGCCAGTGTCTCCCAAAGGCATCCCCGTAATTGCTCGAATATGCTGTTCGAATTGCGAAGTCTTGTTGCCTTCAATTGTATGATGTCCAGAATTATGTACTCGAGGTGCGATCTCATTTATTACAAGTTCATTTTTCTCTGTCAAAAACATTTCAACAGCAAATACTCCTACACCTTTAAAGTCAGCTATTATTTTTGTCGCGAGTTCTTCTGCTTTTTGTGTAATATCTTTTTTAACAGGTGCAGGAGAAATGACAATATGGCAGATATTATTTTTGTGAATCGTTTCAACAGCTGGAAATACTTTGACCTCTCCATTCTTTGATCGTCCCACGACCACAGCAAGTTCTTTCACAAATGGAACAAATTTCTCTACATAGAGTGTTCGATCTTTAAGCTTTACTATTCCATCTTTTATATCAATTTCATTTTTTATTAAAGCATTTCCTCTCCCGTCGTATGCATCTTTTCGTGCTTTAAGAAGAAATGGATATCCAAATACAGTTCCTGCTTTTTTTATTTCTTCCTCATCACTTACTTCAACCGAATCAGCGACCGGGATTCCGTTTTTTTCCAAAAACTTTTTCTGAAGATATTTATCTTTTATTGTTTCCAAGATCTTTGGATGAGGATTGATGTCTTTTCCTTCTCCCACGAGATCATTCAATGCATCTGCATTCGCAGACTCGATCTCAAATGTCACAAAATCTACCTGATCTGCAACTTCTTTTATTTTTGATGCATCTTTAAAATCACCGATAATCTCTTTGTCTGCCACTTGTGCTGCAGGCCCATTTGGAGTTGGATCGAGAACCACAGTATAGAACCCAAGATTCTTAGCCGCCTCTACAAGCATTCTCCCGAGCTGCCCTCCACCGATAATTCCAATTTTTTGCATATATTATTAATCAATTAAAGGAAAATACATCTGGCCAGTTTTACAACTTTCAAGAGTGAGTTTCGTAGTCGCCATAAGGTTTGTGGGTAAATTATCTAAATCATACCAATCCCATCCTTCATTTTTATCTGGTTCTAAATTTTGAGGTTCTCCAGATTTCCAATCTGCAATAAGAGAAATATCAACAAAATGTTTCGGCTTGAAAGCCATTACATTTGCCAATCTTTGAAATCGAACATTTTGAATTTCAATACCACACTCCTCACGAGTTTCTCGTATAGCGCACTCCTCAAATGTTTCCATGTACTCGACATGGCCACCGGGACTTGCATACAATCCTCCAGCAATTGAGCTTTTTCTTTTACCCAAAAGTATCTTATTTCCTTTAAAAATAACCACACCCATTCCAACTGTTGGTCTATTATTTACTGAATCCATAAATTATTTTTTAGAATCCATCTCAAAATTAATGAATAATAGAAAAGCTAAAATTTCGAGAAAAAAATGAAGGATGAGGAAGGAGGCATAACTGCGTTATGTTGACTGACGAAACTTTATTTTTTACCGAAATTTTAGCTTTTGAATATTCAAGTTGCATCTGAATTTAATTAACGGTTAATTTTGAGACGGGTTCTAGCACAATATTCCACTGCGTTTTTAAATATCTGAAAACCAGGACCATATTTAGGGAGCTTCTTTCCGTCTCTTCTACTTTTTTCTTTTAGATATGGAAAGTTTGGTAATTGAGATACAAACAATCCTCTTTCTGGATGTGGCATCATACCGATGATATTTCCATTATTGCCTAGTACGCCAGCAATATCTTCAAGAGCTCCATTAGGATTCGAGGATAGTCCTGTCATTTCACAAGTCTCGCCTTTGACATATCGAGCAACAATCGCATTCTCATTTTTGATTTTCTTCAATGTCTCAGTATCTGTATAGAATTTTCCTTCGCCGTGTGCGATCGGGAGTGAGATCGTGTCGATACCTGTAAGCCACGGACTCTTGCCTTCTATCTTGATATCAACCCATCGGTCGATATATCGAGCGCTATCATTCCACATCAAAGCTCCTGGAAGAATACCTAGATTTGTAAGAATCTGAAATCCATTACAAATTCCAATAATAAGCTTGTCTTTGGCAATGAATTCTTCGATATCTTTCCATAAGTGATTTCGAACCTTGTTTGCGTACGCCTTCCCACTTCCTGTATCATCACCAAAAGAAAACCCTCCGGGGAAAGCAAGGATGTCATAATTTTTGATCTTCTTTATACCTGCGATGAGGTCATTGATATGCACAATATCGGCATCACCTCCCGCCAATTCAAAAGCATATTTGGTCTCTTCTTCGCAGTTGAGCCCATATCCCGAAAACACCAATACTTTAACTTTTTTGTTTGCCATGTTAGAAGTTTTTAAAAGTAGATTTATAATCTGTCAGTAAGGCATCAATACCAGCGTTTACAATTTCGTTTCCATCCCGTCCTTTGATTATAAACTTCGAATCTTTTGATACTTTACCGATCTGCGTAAAGCTATTGCCTTTCATTATATCCTCAAAAGTTTTTTTGTTCTTTGGATTTATACTTACAAGTATTCGCCCCTGACTTTCAGAAAAGAGTGCCCTATCATCGCCCGAAGTTTTCTTTGAGATTTTCTTTAGCTCTATTTCTGCCCCAAGCTTTCCACCTATACTAGACTTAGCTAAAGCGACAGCAAGCCCTCCTCTTCCGATACTTATTGAGCTTGCTACTAATTCTTTGTTTGCACATTTTGTAAACGCTTTGTAAAGTTTCATATTTTTAACCGCATCCACACTTGGCACAATGTTGCCAATAAATTCTTTCTTTGTCTTTTCACTTACATATTTAAAATATTCTGATCCTCCAAGTTCCTCTAAAGTACCCCCCAATACATACACAAGATCTCCTTCGAATTTAAAGTCAAGCGAGATCGCCTTTTCGGCATCATTCATTACCCCTATAGACGAAATGAGAAGTGTGGGTGGAATAGAAATGTTTATGAGATTCCCCTTTTCATCATATCCTTTAAAGTCATTGAACATACTGTCTTTGCCAGAAATAAATGGCGTACCAAATGCAACAGCATAATCAAAACACGCCTTTACAGCAGACTTCAGCTGTCCCAATCTTACAGGATCCGTTGAACTGCACCAGCAGAAATTGTCGAGAATTGCGAGGTTTTCAATATCTCCTCCTGCCGCAATGACACTACGTATTGCACCATCAATTGAAGATGCAGCCATCTTGTAGCTATCTATTTCTGAATAACTTGGATTTAAAGTCGATGAGAGAAGCACCCCTTTTTTGGAATCGAGCACCGGACGAATCACAGCAACATCTGCATTCACTTGCCCTCGCCCCTGAAGAGGTTTCAAAATTGAATTCGCCTGCACCTCGTGGTCATATTGCTTTGAGATAAATTCAAAGCTTGTGATATTCAGTCTCTTAAGCATATCTTTCACAATCTTTGTCAGGTCTTTCGATGTTTGCTTTGGTGCTTCAAGGTAAGTTATCTTTTCATCTTTTGATACAAGATTTCTTGAAGGTAATCCGTTATGAAGAAACTCGAGATCCATATCAACGATTTTCTTGCCGTGGTATGTCACAACACATTTGCCAGAGTTGGTGAATTCTCCAACAACATCTGCGCCAACACCTCGCATATCCATAAGTTTTTTAAATGCCTTCCACTTTGATTTTGGCACTGCAAGCGTCATTCTCTCTTGTGATTCTGATATCCATATTTTCCAAGGAGTGAGGCCTGGATATTTGAGCGGAACTTTCTCAAGCTCTACCTTACATCCATTGCACTCCTTTGCCATCTCAGCGATCGAACAAGAGATTCCTCCTGCACCGTTGTCAGTAATACTTGAATACAAATTTAAATCTCTTGCTTCTTTGACAATCGCATCAGAAAGTTTTTTCTGAGTGATGGGATCGCCGATCTGTACAGCGGTCGCAGGACTCGCACCATCCATCACTTCAGATGAGAATGTGGCACCATGGATTCCATCTTGTCCCACCTTACCACCAATCACAACAATACAATCTCCTTTCTTTGCTTCCTTTTCAGTAGAAAAGTTCTTGCCGATCTTTCTTGGAATGATGCCAACAGTTCCCACGAACACGAGCGGCTTGCCTCTGAATCGTTCATCAAAATATACAAAGCCGTGCGGAGTTGGAATACCAGAACAGTTTCCACCCACATTCACTCCAGCAATCACTCCATCCATAATTCGCCTTGGAGAAAGCATCTTTTGTGTCAGATTTTTGTCTCGGAAAAGCGCACGAGTGTCAGATGGATCCGCAAGACAAAATCCGTACATATTTGCAACAGGTTTTGCACCAAGACCAAATCCAATCGTATCGCGGTTTACCCCTACAATACCCGTGATAGATCCTCCAAATGGATCAAGAGCTGATGGACTGTTATGAGTTTCAACTTTGTGAGTTACTAAATATTTATCATCAAATGCGATCGCTCCAGCATTATCGGAAAAAACAGAAACGCAAATATCGCGTTTGCCTTTCTTTTTTCTAATGATATTAGTAGCCTCTTTGATATATGTTTTGTAAAGACCCTTATCTATCTCGTCGAGCTTATCTGCAAAGATCGTATGCTTACAATGCTCAGACCAAGTCTGCGCAATTGATTCAAGCTCAATATCTGTCGGATTTCTTTTCTTTGATCTAAAATATTCCTGAATCGCTTTCATATACGCCAAATCGAGTGCGAGCGGTCCTCGTGAGATCCCATTTTTATCTACAACCCCTCCCTTACCGATCTTTATGAGTTCTTCATCTGTCACATTCAAATTGACTTCGATCACAGCGTCTTCAGATTTGAGATTTACTTTTGGAACCAAAATTTCAAGATCTTTTTCTTTTACAAATTCAGCATAGCTTTTGATTCGAATTCTTTGAATGAGCGGGTTGTGCAATGTTAGCCCTATAGTTTCAACTTCTTGTCTTGAAATATTTCCAGACAAAATAAAAATCTGTGAAAAATACACAGATTCGGAGAATTTAAATTTTAGAAGATCTTCAATTGTTTCTTTTGTTGTTGTTCCAATATTGTCAGTAACACCAGGCAAAAATCCAATCTCAAGAATCCAATCAAATGCATTCTTGAGATCAAGCTTTCCTATTGTTCCATCCTCAAGAATTTTGTTTGTGAGTGCAGATGCAATTTTTGTAAGAGCATCGCTTTTTATATTTGTATCTATTGTATATGAATCGAGAACGAGTACATCATTTATCTTTCCTTTTAGATTCAAAGAATTGAACTGAATCTTTTTAGTTTCTGCTCTGGCATCTCTAACTTTTTGAGAAATAATGATCCGTGAAGCCATTTTATTAGTATTTAGTTTATACCATTTAGTATACCCGAGCATAAAGGCAGGCACAACAATGGAGTAATTACAACACAGAATATGCTATAGTTAAATCCATGCGCAAGCCAAAACTTCTCATATTCGCTTCAGGATCCAAAGATGGAGGAGGCTCAGGCTTCCAAAAACTCTGTGAAGCAAGTCAAAATGGGGTTTTAAGTGCTGAGATCGTCGGTGTCGTATCAAATCACGAAAACGGCGGAGTGAAAGCAAAAGCCGCCAAATTCAACATCCCTTTTATATATTCTCCAAAAGGCAGAGCTGCGGAAGACTACAAAAGAATCTATAAAGAGACCGGAGCAGACTTCGTAGCCCTCTCAGGTTGGCTTGGGTTTGTTGAAGGATTGCCTCCTGAAAAAACTTTTAATATTCATCCCGCATTCCTTCCCTCTCAATTTGGAGGTACTGGATTTTACGGACATCACATTCATGAAGCTGTGATTGATGCATACAAAAAAGGAGAGCTCACATACACAGGTGTCACAATGCATTTTGTAACTGACACCTACGATGATCCGAACGCAATCTTTTTCCGACGAAAAGTCGAGATACTTCCTGATGACACAGCAGAAACATTGTTCGCTCGAGTGAATGCGCTTGAACACAAATGGCAGCCAATTATTACTAATCGAATAGTAAATGGAGAAATAAGTTGGGATGGGAAGAATCCAGAATCAATGCGCGGTGCGGATATTGAGAAATAAAAACATGCGAGACGAAATAAGAAAAATAATTGAATCGATAGAACCGTATGATGATCTGGAAGCTTTGCAGATCAACAATACGATTGAGTGGATAAATAGTGGCGAAGAGATATTTCGAATTAAAAAGCCGGCTATACCACCAAAACATCTCGTCTCCTTTTTTACTCTCATTGATTTAAATGAAAGGAAAATACTATTCATGGATCATATCAAAGCAGAATTATGGTTGCCTGCTGGCGGTCACATAGAAAAAGATGAGCATCCTAAAACTACGGTTGAGCGAGAAATCAAAGAGGAATTAAATATTGCGGCTAATTTTATAAATCCTGAGCCTCTTTTTCTCACAGAAGACATAACCGTCGGCAAAACTGCCGGACATACTGATGTAAGTTTATGGTACATATTAAATGGAGATTCAAAAAATAAGATTATTTTTGACCCTGGAGAATTTAATGGATATAAATGGTTTGATTTTAAAGAAATACTAAATACAGATATTTCAAAATTCAACAAAAATACTCATAGATTTATGAGAAAGTTACTACAAAAACTAGAGAGTGTTAAATAGATTTCTGCCCTATATCTTTTCTGTATTGCATTCCTTCAAAAGTAATTCCTTCTATTGCTTTATAGGATTTTGCCAGAGCATCTGACACTGTATCTCCTACAGCTGTAACCGCAAGCACTCGCCCACCGTTTGTAACAAGCTTATCTTGAATAAGTTTAGTGCCGCAGTGGAATACAACAACATCATTATCGGTTATTTTATCAAGTCCTATTATCTCTTTTCCCTTTTCATAACTTCCAGGATATCCTCCTGATGCGCATATTACTGTGGCAGCGGATTGTTTTGACCAATTGATTGCTGTATCTTTCAAAGTTCCATCAACACAAGACAAAAGAATATCTACCAAATCACCCTCAAGAATTCTCATATAACTTTCAGTTTCTGGATCTCCGAATCGTGCATTGAATTCAATCACCTTTGGACCGGTCTCTGTGATCATAATTCCCGGGAACAAAAGACCTTTGAATTCTCGCCCTCTTTTTTTCAAAGCCTGAATAAGTGGAATCACTATTTGTATTTTTATATCTTCGATATGTTGCTCTGTCACCCATGGCACAGGCGCAATCGTTCCCATTCCTCCTGTATTTGGACCCTGATCCCCTTCAAAGATCCTTTTATGATCTTGTGAAGATGGAAACATCACAACGGTCTCACCATCACAAAATGCATGAGTTGATATCTCACGACCCATGAGATATTCCTCGATCACCACCTCATCTCCCGCCTCGCCAAATACTTTGTCAGTCATTATTTCTCTAAGTGCCTTTTCGGCTTCATCAAAATTTTCTGCAATGATAACCCCTTTACCAAGTGCGAGTCCGCTCGCTTTTATGACGGTCGGGAATTTATTTTGTTTTACATATTCCAAAGCTTTTTCAAAATCAGTAAACGTTTCAAAAGATGCGGTTGGAATTCCTATCTCTTTCATCAAATCTTTTGCGTATGATTTTGACCATTCGATCTCTGACGCAAGTTTGGTTGGACCAAATACTTTGATACCCAAATTTTGTATTTCATCTACAATTCCATCTGCGAGATAATTGTCAGGACCCACAACCACAAGATCCATTCGATTTTGTTTGAGCCATTCAATGATTTCTCTTTGTGAATTAAGTGGTACATTTGTCGCAATATCTTTTGTACCAGGATTTCCAGGTGCAGCAAAAAGACCAGTTACTTTTGGTGACTGTTTGAGTTTCCATGCGAGTGCATTTTCTCTTCCCCCGCTTCCAATGACTAAGATTTTCATAAATAAAGTATATCAAAAAAATAACATTGTGCCCCTGGTACGAATCGAACCTTACAGGTTCAGTACACCTTTTGGCTAAAATTTCGTAAACTCATTTTAGGCTCAAAAGGTTTTCGATTCGTACACGGAAGCCTCCCAGGCTTCCTCACCGTCACACCTCACTTCGTTCGCTGTGCCCCTGGTACGAATCGAACGTGCATCTATCCCTTAGGACGGGACTGTTCTATCCATTGAACTACAAGGGCGTATTTGCACTATAACAAAAAACACTCGCCAGAGCGAGTGCTTTTTATTTGTTTATATTGCGAGAAGCTGTTTAAGTGTCGCCTCATCGTATCCAACAACAATCTGTCCATCAATATCTGTCACTGGTACTCCAAGCTGCCCGCTCTTATCTACCATCTCAGCTCTCTTATCCTTGTCTGCCGCAACATCAAATTCTTCATAAGCTACATTATGCTCTTTGAAAAATTCTTTAACATGCTTGCAGTATGTACAAGTCGGTGTACTGTAAATGATTACTTTATTTGCCATAAGTATTTAAATTAATTAGTAAAAGGGTGGTTATTATATCACCTACCAAAGCCAGTGCCAAAACTTGCTCAAAGCACTTGGTTTTTCCTCTGTTGTTGTCGCAACTTCTTCTGGCACAATGATCACCACGTTCTCTCCAGGTTTAATCACATTGAACTTTTCTCTGATCTCCTGGTCAACACCATCATCCTGATTGAGCTTGGATATTTCGGTATTCAAAAGATCCTTACGATCATTCAAATCTTTAAGCTTCATTGCCGTCTCATCACGAGCCGTAGCACTCTCTTTGTTACGAAGATAAATGTTAAATACCCCCTTTGCAGTAAAAATAATAACAATCAAAAGAGCAATGAGAACACCTCTTGAATACACCCTGCTTTTGATTTGTTTTTGAGCTTCGAATTTTCTCATGATTTAGCTCATTTTATCACAACCTAAAGCTATGTTATACTCTATTCACTATCAGTTTAAAGAAAAAACATGTTTTTATTCGGAACACGAGCAAAGAAATACATTAAAGTCATATTCTCTGTATTCGGAGTACTTATCATCATTAGTATGATACTCCTCTACATGCCAGCATTGTATAAATAATTGGTATCTACAGTAAAACCAGACGAACTGCACCTAAAGGTACAGTTCGTTTTGGTAATTGACTTTAGAATTAAATGATGTCATTATATAAGCAGTTCAGTACATTCAAATCAAGGATAAGGCCAAAGGATGAATGGGTTTCAGAGATAGAAGGTTTTAGAATATAGATTATATACATACTTATGTAATTTGCATTCTGCAACTCTACAAAAGAGCCAGACATTCTCCTCACCTACCCCCAATACACATGAAGACTGCAATCGTCCTCCTCACCCTCCTCGTATTCACAACCGTGTCCAAAGCACTGGAAAAAGATGCGAAAGAGATGGCGAAAATCATCGCGTCAAATTTGCGAACCAAGAACCAAAAAGTTCTCAAAGAAAAAAACGAGCTTCAAATTGGTGCTCTCAAGATGGTGACCGCCAAAGTCACGATCGAGAACATTGAGTATAATCTGACTTGGTCTCAGGTCTTTGACGAACCTCCCATACTGACAATCATAAGCGAGGGAGTTATTCACAAAGATCCTGGAATTAAAGGAAAGACAGGAAACTCGAATCTTGATCGAACTTATCAAGTCGCCCTTCGCAAAATTTCAGAATGTATTTCCGGCAACCCAAAAGAAATTAAAAAGGCTGTCGCGAAAAATCCTTGATCCCCCGGCGTCACAACTCATCAAGTTCGTGGCGCTTTTTTTTATTTTAAATATAAATAGCACGGCACCTACGGTGCCGTGCTATTTATTAACTTTTTTATTCTCCTCCTTTCATCATCTTCATAAACACATCATGTGAGATGTTCACATTCCCCTGACCTCTCTCCTTCATTTTTGCTTTTCCTTTTTTTTGCTTGTCGAGCAATTTATTCTTTCGTGACACGTCACCTCCATACAAATATCCTGTCACATCCTTTCGCATCGCCGAAAGTGTTCGAGATGCAATAATCCGTCCATTCGCTTCTGCCTGGATCTTGGTCACAAACATTTGTCTTGGCAAAATCTTTTCTAGTTTTTCTACCGCTTTGTTAGCATCTTCATCCACTCTTCGAAGTGCCACTACTCGCGTGAATGCCTCAACAGGCTCACCCGCAACAAGAATATCCATTCTCGTCACTTCAGCACTCCTCATATCATCAAATTCATATGAAAGTGATGCATATCCAGATGACACACTTTTTAGTTCATCAAAGAAATTTCGCATAAGTTCTCGCAAAGGCATCTTGATAGATAGAGACATTCTCCCATCACCAAAACTTAATACCTCACCAAGCTCCGCTTCATGATCATACAGAAGCTGGTAAATTGGTCCTGTGTAATGCGCAGGCGTAATGATAGTAACATTGACCCAAGGTTCTCGAACTGACTGGTACATTCCATGAGAAGGAAATAGAGACGGAGAATACACCATGACTACTTTGCCATTTTTCAAAGTCACTTCATAAGTAATAGATGGAGTTGCAATAACAAGTTCGAGCTGAAATTCTCTCTTCAATCGCTCTGCAATAATTTCAAGATGAAGAAGTCCCAGGAATCCACAACGATATCCTCGCCCAAGAGATCCTGAAGATTCTTCTTCATAAGAAAAAGAGGAATCAGAAAGCGAGAGTCTGCCGAGCGCCTGCTTTAAGAGTTCAAAGTCATCTGTGTCTTCAGGATAGATCGATGCCCATACAACCGGTGCTGGTTTCATATATCCCATGAGAGGCTCAAGCTGATTTTTAAATCCAGTGATCGTATCTCCCACAGATGCGATACCAGGTTCTTTGATCCCTGTTACGATATATCCGATCTCGCCTGCTCCAATATTTTCTTTTGGAGTTTCTTCTGGATAAAACACACCAGTCTCGAGTGCGAAGAATTTTTTACCTGCAACTTTAAAGACAAGCTCGTCCCCTTTTTTGACGCTTCCTTCCATCACACGTATATACACGATCACCCCCTTGTGATTTGAATATTGAAAATCAAAAATAAGAGCCCGAAGACCTTTTGTGCCTACAAGTTCTGTTTTTGGCGCTGAAACTTTTTTGATTATTTCTTGAAGCAAAGCATCAACACCTGCACCAGTCTTTCCCGATGTCTCCATTACATCAGATTCCTCACAATCAAGAAGCTTCATTATTTCTTCTTTTACTTCTTTGATCCGAGCAATCGGCGAATCGATCTTTGAAAGCACTGGAATGATTCTGATCCCTGCCTTTTTTGCCATTTCAAGAGTAGTGAGTGTCTGCGCCTGCACACCCTGAGTCGCATCCACCAAGAGAATTGATCCTTCAACTGCTTTGAGCGCGCGAGATACTTCATATGAAAAATCGATATGCCCCGGAGTATCAATCAGGTTTAGAATGTAATCTTTACCATCCATTTTGTAGGACATTCGAACAGGCCGCATCTTGATAGTGATACCTTTTTCACGTTCGAGTTCCATATTGTCGAGTACCTGATCCCGCATCTTGCGGTTTTCGATAGTCCCCGTGATCTCAAGCATACGGTCAGCCAGAGTCGACTTTCCGTGGTCAATATGGGCAATAATCGAGAAATTTCTTATGTTTTCTAACATTTAGTGAGTATAGCAGAAGAAGCGGAGAGTATAAAGATGTTTACTGAACATAAACTGTAATTATTGACTTTTTGATACAAAAGTTGCATTATCATAAACGAATTGTCAGCTCTTTTAAATCAAGGATTGGTTATGGAATTTAGATCATAAATAAATTATTGTCTTGATTCCATAACCAAACAAAACCCCATGAAACCTGATCGCACTTTCCTAATCGTTATTGCCTCAATCGCCGCAACCTTCCTTTGCATTATTGGTCCTTGCATGGATCAAGGTGATGATATCACCCACACCTACACCGCTCAACAAAAAATAGAGCTTATTCAGAAGCTAAAGAAAAGTCCGGGAGACTTTGTTGTGTATAGCATCCTTGAAGACATGAATGGTCGCACCGATATAGTGGCCGAAGACGAGAAAATTAAAGTAGTATATCGTGAGGATAAGCTTGGGAAGTTTCTCACAATCAGAAAGCAAAAACCTCAGCAAAATCCTTGATCGCTTCACACGTCGCACCCCTACTCTTCCGAGTCAGGGTGTTTTTATTTAAATTTGAATACTTTTATATTTCCTCCTTCTCTGGAGCTACAACTGCAACCTTCCACACCTTGCCTTTTATACTTTTAACCATTTCATCTATTTCTTTATTGCCCAAGAGTTTGAGTGTAATGAACCACACAATGAGTCCTACCATTCCAGCAACAAATCCCTGACTAAAGATTCCAGCCAAAGTTTTAGTCTCGAGCACATATGAAGATCCGCCAAGAACAAAGTATGCTGAGATGCCAAGGAGTATCGACGCAACAGCACTTTGAAAAAATGTTTCTTTAATACTTAAAATAAAACCCTTATAGTGTCGGTCAAAATAAATTACAAAAAGAATAAGCCCGATCAGACTTCCAATTGTAAATCCAATAGGTAGCGCCAAGATCTCTGTTCCTGGAACATCACTCACTTTAAATACAATCGTTATAATATCTTTAAGATATGGCCAGGCAAAAAATAATTTATAAACAGAATAAGAAGCAACAACTGTCAGAAGAGATGAAACGCCAGAAATAATGAGTGGAATCTTCGTTTTTCCCGATGCATAGTAGGCGCGAACAAAAAGCAGGTTTGCGCTCTGCGCAACAGCTGAAATAGAAAAGAGTGCAAAGCATGCAGCGGTGAGGCGCGTATCACTCCACGAGAATGCACCTGTACCAAATATAGTTCGGACAATCTGCGCACGTACGATAATAAAGAGCGCCATTATCGGAAGCGAAAGAAATATAATATGTCGTAAAGCAACAGACACATGACGAACGAATTCTTTCTTATCACCACTCACAAAAAGTTTTGAAAGCGTCGGAAATGCCGCCATTGAATAACTGACTCCAATAATAGTCATTGGCACCGACTGGAGATTGTATGCAAAGGTAAATATTGAAATAGACCCTTCGGCCATTCGAGATGCGAGCGATACAAGGATAATGAGCACAATGTTTACAAACGCCAAAGTGAGCGTTCGTGGAAGCGAAATCACCGCAACAGATTTTAAACGAGACCAGACAATTGGAAAAATAAGATCTGGAAATAAAAGTACCGAACGTGCAAATGGAATCTGAATCAGCGCATGGAGAATTGATCCAAGCACTACCCCCACTACAACACCTTCAATACCAAAAATAGGAAAGAGAACAATAAGTCCCAGAATGATCGCAACGTTATAGAGAACTGGAGAAAGTGCATAGAGCGCAAATCTTTTGTGAGACTGAACAATACTTGAAAGAAAATTTGAAAGCCCAAGGAATATTGGTGACAGAAGCAAGATTCGAGAAAGAGCGATGACATTTAATTGTGACCCGAGAGGCATTGTACTAAAGAGTAGCTTTACAAGCATAGGCATCGCGAAGAATGCAATAACAGATACAGCCATTATGAGTACAAAAAATGCGCTCCACATTTCATCAATGAATTGCTTCGCCTTTCCTTCTCCCTCATTCATCTTTTCTTGAAGGAACGGAATAATAACCGACGCAGAAACGAGCGATGCGACAGTTGCAAATATAAGATCTGGAATACGAAATGATGCATAATACACATCAAGCATTGCTCCCGCACCAAAATAGTGGGCCAAGAGTCTGTCTCGGAAAAGTCCTAAAAATTGTGAAAGGAGCGCAAAAAAACCCAAAAGGTATGCGGCTTCATGAATACTATCGGTTGCTCCGCCAAATACCTTGAAAAGTTTTTTTACCATTTTTCTTAAGGCTTTTATTTAGCTTTCTCCTTCACCTTTTCTTTGATCGCGGATGTACTTGTTGCCGCAGGAACTACTACAGGAGCAGACGCTTTATTGAGCTGATCCACGAGACCTTGGATTTCCTTACCTAATTCTGGAACATCAGTGTAATCAGACTTGAGTGTGATAGCTCGAGTTAAATAATCTTTAGCGAGAGGCTTGTTATTTATATTGAGTGCGACATTAGCAGCAAACAAAAGTGGGAGTGGATTTGTCGGAGCCTGAGCACTTGCTGCAATATATTTCTGAATCGCACCCTGACTTGCATCCTTGAGCCCAATAGACCCAAAGAATTCAAGAATCTTTCCAGTCATCACCTTTGCTTTGTAGTCCGTAGGATTAACCCCTTCTGCATAAACAGAAGCGTTTACCGCGCTTACGATACTCTTGTTGATCTCATCTTTTTTGTTTGCAAGGTCAGCATCAGAAAGGGATAGAGCCGAAGAAACTTTTGCCGCATACACTTGAGCTTCTGTCTGGTAATAGAGAGACTGTGTCGGATCCAAAATTACAGATTTCTGAATAAGTCCAAGCGCTGAGTCAACATCACTGCTGAGGATTGCAGCTCTGTAGTACGCATTCGCAAGAGCCTTGAATGCCACAATATACATAACATAAATAGTGACAATAAGAAGAATCACGAATCCGATAGTTGAAACAAAATTGTGCCACTGTTTTCCGTGGAAATTAATATTCCGAACTTTGAAGCTTCCTGCATTGAGTGCTACAAGAAGTGCGATTAATACGCCGTTTACAAACACGACGACTATTCCTGGCGCGTAGAACATGAGAACAAGAGATGACAATATAGCACCTACAGAAATGATAATACTCATGATTGTCCCCTCTTCTCTTTTGCCAAGTCCGAACAATGTCTTCGATGCCAAGATCAAAACAAAAATATAAAACAGAAGCCAGAAAAGGAATCCCACAATTCCCACGGTCGTAAGTGATGTCGGTACAAATCCTACACCGAAGTTATATTCGTTATTCCAGAAAATATAATTGTTGACTTCTTGAGCGCGATTGAGATCCCACTCAACATCAAATGTATTCGGCCCTGATCCAAAGAATGGCTTTTGTGCGAGAACTTTTGATGATACATCAAGTGTTGCCTGCCAATTTGGTCGTCCTTCTACATATGTCACACCGGTAATCTTTGAAAGATACGAATTAACCTGCGTACCAAAGAGTACAAGCAAAATAGAAATGAGGAGCAGAACAAGTGATGCGGATACTTTTGATTTCTTTTTTATGACAACCTCCTCTGCATTCTCGATAGCCTTATGACTGCGTCTGAGAGAGAAAAGATACGCAAAGATAACAATAGATGCAATAGCAATAAGAAGAAGTAAGCCGATGCCGAAGAAATAAAAGTCAAAAGAAAGTCCAGAAAGCACTACAAACAAAAACGGAACAATGAGAAGCAGTCCTAAAGACAATGCAACCCATCTTTTGAGTTTGACTGTTTCAAGAATAATCACCAGTGATGCGAGGAGTAAAAGTGAGAGTATTGTAATATCACCCCAGCTTCCTACGAGAGTTATTGATGGCGAAGTAAGAACGCTAAGCGACAGAGGATTGCCAACAATAATTCGAGCAATCTGGAAAAACATCGCAACCACAATAGAACCAAAAAGAAGAGAGAGGATTGTAAATATCTTCTTTGAAGTCTTAGCGAGGCGAGACAAAAGAAACATAAAAAGAAATCCAATAAATATCGTAATGAATGTATCTTGTTCCGTCATACTGCCAATGAGAGATTTATATTGAGAAATGCCCACCCAGCTAGAAACAAAATAAACAACAGAAAGTATGCTTGCTGTAATATAAATAGGATTGAGAGTTAAAGTCACAACCCCTTTCTTCATTCTGTCTATAAGCAAAAAGCAAAATGCCAAAAGCGTGCCTAGTGCAAGGAGTGTAAGCTTTGCCTGAGAAGATCCTATTATTGAGACAGGGAGAAAAAAAATCGGCATCAAAAATACCACAGCTCCAATCGTCCAAAACGAAAGATTCTCAAAATTAAATTTCTTTTTTTCTTTCACCTGTGGAATCACCGTTTCCTCTTCTACCTTTTCGACCGCATGCACTTTTATTGATTTTATTTTTTCTGCCATATAAATTATTAAAAATATTTTGTAAAGAAATTCTTCGCGCAAATTAAATTTGAACTAATTATATCACAACAAAAACAAATCCCGCACTCATTTTTTCTTTGGAAAATTGAGTGCGGGATTAAAAAAACACCTCAGTTGCCTGAAGTGTTTTGTATAGCGCCTATAAGCCGAATTCTGTGCCTGCCTTGCGGCAACGATAGCAATTTATCTGTTCTGTTTGTTACCAAACGAATCAAGCGACACCCCCGTGCATCGCACGAAGTGCGATGCACGGGTACGGTCTTGCACGGAAGTAAGGGTTTTGCCGTTTCACTTTTGTGTTGCCACAAAACTTACCCTAAAGAGTTCATTCATAATCTAAACGCAAACTTAAATTCAAAACAATGCTTGCCGTATAGAATTCCAAAATTTTGGCTGCAAACTCAGTAATTTCTCCTTACCATATCACCGATATGATTCGTCTAAATTCCTGGTTTTCGCACAAAATTTTGGAATTCTATCTCGACATTAGATTATGAATGAACTCTTCCAGGGCACTCTCAGCATTTCGCTTTGAGCGTCTCTGCTCGCACCTCTATAGGATACCTCCTAATGATGGGAATTACCCACTACCCGCCCGAGTATCACGCTGCGCGCGATACGAATTTAAATATTTAAATGTTTAAATACGTATCACACAGAGTGTGATACTCAGCCCGTGTTCGGACTTTCCTCTATATATTTACATATACAGTAGCTATCCAGCGCTGCCAATTTATACCACAAAAATTGGATTAATTCAACGATTCAATATGGTCCAATGTTTTCTTACCGATCTGATAAATGGATTCATTTCTGACGGCCGTCAGAAATGAATCCATTCCTTATAAATCTACTTTTTTAGAACTTATTTTCTCCCCAAAGAATCGACTTCCTAATCGATCAAATTTATCTTTTGAATCCGTCGTGTAGAACTGAATACTTTTTTTCTTTGTGAGTTTTTTCTTTATTTCATCATGTCGTTCCAGATACTCTTTGAGTTTCTTTGCGACGATCTTTCCTTCTGACAAAATAGTTATACCTTTCGAAGTTTTTTTAATTTCACTTTCAAGTATTCCATAATGCGTACAGCCGAGGACAAGCGTATCGATACTATGTCGACACACATCAATTACATATTGTCTAATAAGTATTTTTGCACTCTCACTTTTGTCCTCCCCCGCTTCAACAAGTGGTACGAGCATCGGTGCTGCTACCTCAAACACTTTTATACTTTTATTCAATTTTTGTATTTCTCTTTTGAATGCGCCCGATGAAACAGTTGCCTCTGTTGCGAGTACTCCGATCTTTTTGTTCTTTGTTTTCAAAACCGCTTCCTCAGCACCAGGGATTATAACCCCGAGCACTTTTTTGTATGGATATTTCTTAGGCAGGAATTCTTGCTGAATCTTTCGAAGGGCTTCACTAGATGCAGTATTACAAGCCAGGATCACAAGATCACAACCGTTTCGAAAAAGGAATTCGATTCCTTCTTTTGTGAATTCGTAGATTATTTCCTGGCTTCTATTCCCATATGGTGCACGAGCTGTGTCACCGAGATAGATATAGCTATACTCAGGAAGCACTCTCACAATTTCTTTTAGAATTGAAAGCCCTCCGAATCCTGAGTCGAAGATACCAATGCGAGACATATTAGAATTCTGTTTCTGTATTTATTTCAAGATTTACAAATTCAATATCATGTTTTTGCAAGATTGAAGGCACAACTCTATTTCCAACCCCTCTCCCGCTTTCATTCAATCCCCCATCATGTACTGCGAAGTATTTTTTTGGCTTGATCTCGAGTGCAAAATCAATCGCCTCAGATATCTTCATCCAAGGACCAGCAACAGGTAATGCCAAGATTTCTACTGGCACCTGAGGATTATGAAAAGCATCAGCTGGATAGTAGAGTCTTTCTCCGATCATATACCCAGTATTTTCTACACTTCCGAATTCTTGATAGATAATTGCATGAGTCTTACCATATCCACTTAGCTTTATTCCTTTATATTCAAAACTTTCTCCATCTTCCACGATCTTTGTATTTAAAATATTTTCTTTTTTTAGAAGTTCGTTGACTGCATTATTAGTCACAATCAAAGTCTCAGGATTGCTCTTCAGAATCTCTTTGACTGATTCAATATGGAAATGATCTCCGTGCTCGTGAGTAATAAGCACAACATCAATATTCTTGACCTCATTTTGAGTAGTCGTATAGCTTCCAGGATCTGTGAGTACCCTCACTCCTTTTTCTTCTACGAGCAGACAGCAATGTCCATATTTAGTGATTTTCATATTACGAATTATACATTTTATCTCTAATCAATTTCAATTCTTGAATGGTATTCGGATCCGTTATCTTTTGATACCGAGGAAAAGTTTTTCCGTCTTTGGTCACATCTTCCATCCATATTTCGAGTGGCCAAAGATCAAAAAGCTTACCGGCTGTATAGACAGTCGATTCATATATCGGTCTATAGACGACCATGAGCGTGTCCTCTGGTCTGCAATCATCTTCAGTATGATGACCAATTCCAACCACCTCATAAACATAATCATTTATGACACCTTCTGGATTATGCTTGTAGTGATAATAAAATCCATTCTCTGGAACCTTTGTAGGAATTGTAAGCATGTTATTTATCTTCTTTATTGAATTCAAGACATACTCCATTCATGCAGTATCTTTTGCCAGTATTGGTCGGCCCATCATTAAAGACATGACCTAAGTGGGAACCGCAGTTTGAGCAGACAGTTTCTGTACGATGCATGCCAAAAGAATCATCAATTATTTCTTTTACACTGCCCTCGATCGCTTTATCAAATGACGGCCAGCCAGTACCAGAATCAAATTTGGCATCAGACATAAAAAGCTTCTGTCCACAAACAGCACATGCAAAACTCCCATCATCTTTGACTTTGAGAAGTTCGCTCGTAAAAGGCGCTTCAGTTCCACCTTCTCGCGCAACTTTGTATAGCTCAGGATTTTCTTTTTTGATTTCGTCGTCGGATTTCATATTTATTAGAATATTTCTGACAATTCTGTTTCGATCTTTTGAAGCTCCTGCTTTAACTCTGGCTCTAACTCATCAAACGATCGAGAGTCTGCAATTTTTGCCCCCAAGTCCGCTTTCATCTGTTGTATTTTTTTGACAACTTCATCAGGAATATTATTTTTATAAAGAAGTAAAATCAAATTCAAACCTTCTGTTATTGGCATAAAAATATTATTTTTCATATCTCCACTTTTCTCAGCGGCAGATAAATGAGCATATTTACTTTCATGCAATTGTCTTTTTTCCTCTACTCTTTTTTCAAAATCAGATATGGCCTTTCGGGTACTAGCAATTATTTCCATTCCATTTCCAGGTAAAGTAATCTTTTCTTTTGCTGGCAACGTTTCAACACTTTCCGCTTCCGCACTTTTACTAATTTCTTTCTGCAAAGCGCCTTGTATCAAACCAATCATAGTTTTAACCTCCCTTTCAAGCAAATCACGATCGCTATTTTCGTTAGCATTGCGTAAAGCCGCCATGATTACATCATTGAACACTGTTACATTATTGAGCGTTTCTTGACTTAGCCGGCCTGGATAGTCTTTATTCCAAGTCGATAGCGGAAGCGAGAATGCCTGATATTTTTCTGTCCATAAACCAAGCCAATTTTCACTACCACTCGCAGCTAATTCAGCATCCACCTCATTTGGCAAATTACCCAAAGCCTCATCATAGTCTTTCAACATATCAGTGAGACCTTTTTCCGTTTGTGCCATTTCAAAACCTTTAAGCATATGATTTATTATTATTTATTAGTTCTCTACTGAAACATATTCCCCAAGAAATTAAGTCCCTTGAGTGAAAAAGATCTTCGAAATGAATTCTTTTTTATCTTCTCAAGCACCTTCTTTCTTTTGACATCATCCCCTCGCATTGGCAGCATTCGAATGATCTTGAAATAATCGGTCGAAATTCCACAAAAAGTGAATATTCCAATAACCCAGTTAATTATAAACGGTAATCCCAAACAAATATAGAGGAGTATCGGACCGTCGCAAGTGATATAAAGACGTGCTGATCTGCCACAAAGTCCTGGAATTCTCTTGCCATTATCATAATGAAAAGCAAAAGGTGAAGCGATATTATGATCCAAAAAATTCTTCATAATAGCGGGCATTGTGAGCCACCAAAGAGGATGAATGAATATGAGCTCATCTGCCCATGCCATTTTGGCTTGTATAGCATCTCGAACGGGATCAGGATTCTTCATCTCTCGCGGATCTTCAAACTTGAGAAAATCCTGCTTGAGATCTGTCTTGTAGAGATCAAATATTTCCACAGTTCCACCTTTCTCTGTTCGAGCATCTTTGAGTACACCCGCGATCAAGTGAGTAAATCCTTTTGAACTCGGATGGGCAGTAATGATAAGTGTTTTTCGCATTATTTATTTTAAATTTTAATTAACAAATGTGGTGACCTTTTTTTAATGGATGTAGATGCGCAGCAATACCAATTCCTGCTGCAATGATCAGAATATTTTTGATCATGTATTGACCTTCGAGAGTCGGGATCATAAATCCGCTCCATGCGATCTGCGGCAAGAGAAAAAGAGGCATGAGAGTCGTTATCATGTGAACAAAAAGCATAAGAATCGCCACTCGCTCCAATCCTTTGATAAGAAAAAGGATGCCAATAATACATTCAAACATTCCAAAGAAAATGATGAACGTACCGAATGACATAAAAGGCATCACTGAATTCAAGAGGGCTTCAACAAGAGGATTTGCAGGACTGAGGCCAAACAATTTCAAAAACCCGAACCAGAAAAAAACAACAAAAAGTCCAAATCGTGCAAGGGGCACAGAAACTCTTCGGCATATATGCAAAAGTTCGATATCAAATGATTTAAAAGTCATAAAGACAGTATACAGAAGCACCAAATGAAATACAAACAAACTGTCTTATTTTACTTTCTTTAGTATTGTTACAATCCCCTTCTCCGCATCAACCTCCACCAAGTCACCATCCTTCAACACTTTCGTTGCAATTTTAGTTCCAATTATGCAAGGTTTTTTGAGTTCACGAGCAACAATTGCAGCATGAGAAAGTAATCCTCCAGCATCTGTAACAAAAGCTCCAGACTTTTGCATAAGTGCCAAATATTCAGGTCTTGTCATACCTGTGACGAGCACATCCCCTTCATTAAAGATTTTGTAATTAAATGGATCAGAGATAATTCTTACGACTCCTTTTGCAACACCCTTATAAGCAATCTGGCCTTTTATTTCCAACACATCACGCTTTCCGATCAGAGTATCATTAATTTCTATCAAGTCACTTTGCGACAAATAGGTTACTTCTCCGTTAGAATCAAATAAAAAAGCACAGCCTTTTTTTCTTTCTTCCAGGTCTTTAATCGAAATTATTTTACCCTTATCCAGGAATTTTTCTATTTCTTTTTTTGTTATAAACGAAACTAGTTCTGGAGAAATATTTGTTAAAGATCCTACTACCTTCGCAAGCATTCGACTGATCTCACCATACACAGGCTCTGTGTATACTCTGACTTTACTGAAAAGCTCCATGTACTTTTCCATCAAATCTGCCGAGAGATAGTCGGCTACTTTTTTAATAGCAAAATTCGGTGGAACGTGTTCTTCGTATGCGTCTCGAAGTAGAGAGTAATCTTCTTTATCGAAAATATCCTTTTTATCCATTTTTGAAATAAGTGCCATGACTTTGTCAGTTCTTTCAAAAACGAGTCTCGCCCATTCTTCTGCAACACCTTCTTTTGCAATTTGTTCGGCAAATAGTTGCCCCAGATTATCAAGTTCGTTTTGTGGCAAATAATTTGACCTGACACCATTCTCGGAAGTAATTAAGTTATTATCAAAACCTTTACCGACAAGCGTTTTTAAACCCTTCGAATAGTTATCTCCATAGAAAGATGCGAACAACAGGCTCCAATTGCCTGACCAATTTTTAATCCAGTCCTTTTTTAAAATTTCTGAGATATTTTTATTCATTTTATTTCCTAAAAGCTTGCTTTTAGTCTTCGTCCTCTCCGCTTGATTCAAATCCTGTTTTTGATTTTTCTTGGAGTGTGTCGATGATCTCATCAATGTTCCCGAGCATTATGTTCGGAAGATTGTGCCATGATTCTTTGATACGGTGATCCGTGATTCGATCCTGAAGAATATTGTAGGTACGGATCTTTTCTGAACGATTACCTGTTCCGATCTGCCCCTTTCGATCATCGGCATATTTTGCCGATTCTTCTTCTCTTTGTTTTTCTTCGATCTTTGCAGTAAGAATTGAGAGAGCTTTTTCCTTGTTCTTGAGCTGGCTTCTCTCTGAAGTACATCGCACATCGATACCCGTAGGCTTGTGTACCATTCGAACCGCAGTTTCAACTTTGTTCACGTTCTGCCCTCCTGCTCCACCTGATCGTGATGTCTCAATGAGCAAATCACTTTCTTTTACTTCTACTTTAGAATGTTTTCGAATTGGAAGAACCGCTACAGACGCAGTTGATGTATGCACTCGTCCGTTCTTTTCTGTAGCAGGAACTCTTTGGACTCTGTGAATACCTGTTTCAAATCGCATTTTCTTGTATACATCCCGCCCTCTTATTTCAAAAGACGCTTCTTTGTATCCGCCACCATCAGTCTCTGCTTCATGCACAGTATTCCAACCCCAGCCTTCCTTTACCGCATAACCTTTGTACATAGTTGCGAGTTCATGAGCAAAAAGCGCAGCCTCATCTCCTCCGGCACCAGCACGCACTTCCATAATGATCTCGTTTGGATATTCATCCTCCGCTTCGTCCACTTTCAAGATCTCATCCATCTGTCGAATGAGTTCCACTTTTTGTGATTCGATCCGAGCAATATCCTCATCTCCGAGTTCTTTCATTGTTGGATCGCTTTCGGCAAGCTCCTTGATCTCATCCTCTTCTCTTTGAAGTCGCTCAAAATCCTCCGCGAGAAAGCGGGTCTTGTTGTTGCTTTTGTATTTGGTGATATCGGTCATAATTAATGCTTAGTATATAGTATTTGGTATCTAGTATAAAGGATGGGAGAAAATAAAAAACAAAGCTTCTTAAAGAAGCTTTGTTTTTTATAAGTAGTTATTTAGCTTTTGTTGCACCTGACTTCAACGCTCGGTTCTTGAACTTCTCAACTCGTCCGGCTGAGTCGATGAGAGTTTCTGTATTTGTATAGAAAGGGTGTGAAGCACTAGAGATTTCCACGTGATAGAGTGGATATTCCTTGCCTTCAAAATTTGTAGTCTCTTTTGTGACAACTGCAGAAGAAATGAGGAATTTGGCACCTGTAGTAGTGTCCTCGAATACAACTGGTCTAAAATTGTCTGGATGGATTTCTTTTTTCATGATTTGGCTATTATAGCTTAAAAATATAGTTTTGCAAGTCTGAAGTAGGTGTTAGCTGTTAGCAACTAGCTTTTAGCTTCTGACCAGAAAAAACCATGTATTAAGCTCTAGTTTGCATTTCCCTAACAGCTGACAGCTAACAACTAAAAGCTTTATAATATACCAAAAACGAATAGATATACTCCCCTAAAAATTTGCTCCATTTACCCATCTGTGCTACTATACTATGTATCGTAATTCTCCTCATTAAACGCCACAAAGGTGTATTTCAAAAGGAAGTTACCCCTCAGTCATTAACAAATTTACACTAAAATAATCTATATTATGATCGCTACTTACCTACCATACATTCAAGTAATCCTCGCAGTGCTTCTTATTGGTCTTATTCTACTTCAGCATTCTGATGCAAGCGCAGGCGCTGCATTCGGTGGAGACAGTCTCGGAGGCGGAGGTCACACACGACGAGGACCAGAAAAATTTATCTTTATATTAACAATCATCGTAGCAATACTCTTTGCCCTTTCTGCATTCGCTGCATTCTTCATCAAATAGTCTTCGAGCATTTTAAGCCACTAAAGGCTTGTATTGTTCTCTAATCTATATATTATTGTGCAAAAACCAACTCTCTTTCGTAGAATAAAATCTATCTTCAGTCTCGAAAAAAGAAGAAATCTTCTTTTTGTATTTGAAAAAATGGGATTCATTGAAAAGATCATTTTCTTTATTTTTGCATTTCTTCTAGCTGCAAGTGCACTTCTTCTTCTCAAGAAGGCCTCTGATGGCCTCAGTGTTGAGGTGCCGGTACTCGGCGGGACACTAAATGAAGGTGTCGTCGGATATCCTCGATATGTAAACCCTCTTCTTCCTGTAACTGATTCTGGACGTGATCTCACTACCCTCGTATTCGGAGGACTTATGAAACTTGATGGCGAGAATGGACTTGTGACCGATCTTGCAAAGGATTACAAAGTATCAGATGACGGACTCACATATACAGTGACACTTAAAGATAATATATTTTTCCAAGATGATGTTCCTGTCACTGCATACGATGTTGAATTCACGATCAAAAAGGCAACAGACCCTATCATTAAAAGTCCAAAGGCTGCCAACTGGGAAGGTGTCGTGGTCCATGTGATCGACGAGAAGACGATTGAATTTACACTAAAGAAACCTTACGCGCCGTTCATCGAAAATCTCACACTCGGAATCCTTCCAATGCATATCTGGAAAGATATTGATTCTGATGCATTCCTCTTTAGTCAGTTCAATTTTGAGCCCGTAGGTTCTGGTCCTTACAAGATCAAAGATATCAAGAGAAATGCATCTGGACTTCCGGAGTATTATCATCTTGCCCCATTTGAAAAATATGCAGGAGGAGAAGCGTACATTCAAGATGTGTATATCTACTTTTATACAAGCGAAGACAAGCTTATCGAAGCGTATCAAAACGGAACTATCGATAGCATGAATTCGATCTCGCCTGACAATATCAAATCCGTAGATACAGGACGATCGGAGATCTTAAAGTCTCCCCTTCCTCGAATCTATGGCGTATTCTTCAATCAAAATGAAGCTAAAGTATTCGCCGACAGTGACGTGCGGAAAGCATTAGGACTTGCAACACCAGAAGACAAAATCATCAAAGATGTTCTCCTTGGCTTCGGTACCCCTATCGAAGGACCGATACCAAAAAACATTTCAATATTGGAACCTCGAACTATTACTGACAATGATGGTGTAGAACAAGCGCAAGCTCTCCTTGCAAAAGCTGGATGGATCAAAGATGCAAACGGAATATTAGGAAAGAAAAATAAGACAGATAATCTCTCGCTCACATTTTCGATCTCGACATCGAATGTTCCAGAGCTCAAAGCTATTGCCAATCTTTTGAAAACTTCTTGGGAAAAGATCGGTGCATCAGTTGAAGTCAAAGTATTTGATAGTGGTGATCTTCAACAGAAAGTGATCGTGCCTCGAAGATACGACGCACTTCTCTTTGGTGAATCGATCGGGCGAAATGCTGACCTTTATGCGTTCTGGCATTCAAGCGAAAGAAATCACCCAGGACTCAATATTGCAAACTACACAAATAGCAAAGCAGATAAGATACTTCAAGACATCAGAACAACAAGCGATACGGATAAGAGAATAACTCTCTATCAGAATTTTGAAAAAGAAATATACAAAGATAATCCCGCAGTATTCCTTTATTCTCCTGACCTTGTATATGTTGTGCCAAGTGATCTCAAAGGAATATCGTTGCAAAATATTGCCGGATCTTCAGAGAGATTTGCTACGATCAACAAATGGTACAAAGAGACAGAGAAGGTGTGGAATATACCTTGGTTTAATTAAGATTTCTTTTACAATCAGTCGTACAAAAACATCAAAATCTTTCAAGGCTTTTATTTTGGTACAAGTTTCGTAAATATAAGACAACTTCTTCGTCATATATTACATAGACAACTTGCACCTCAAATGAGCCTTGAAAAAGAACTTGGTTTGAAAAAATTATTAGAATTATTAAAAACATTTGAATCTTAAAAAACAGATTCAAAAAATATAAACAATTATTATGGATAGACAAAACAACAGTAACGACAGACGACCAATACTTCGAGCTCCAGAAGCTCGACCGGTGCACAGGGCACCTCAAAGTGCGCCCGCAGGAGGAGCACCTCGACCTCATCACGCTCCACACATAGGTGGCGGACGAGACAATCGACGACCACAGAGACACTCTATGCCTTTCTCTCCAGAAAGAGCACGAGAACGAGACAACAGTTCACCACAGCGAGCTGAGCGACCTTTGAACATTCCACCAATTGGTGAAAATGTTCGAATCATTCCACTTGGAGGTGTTGAAGAGGTGGGTATGAACATGACAGTGATCGAATACAAAAACGATATCATTGTCATCGATATGGGATTCAAATTCAAAGATCAGGACACTCCTGGAATCGACTATATTCTTCCTAACACAAAATATCTCGAAGAGAACAAATCTCGAATTCGAGCAGTGATCATCACTCACGGACACTTGGACCACGTCGGAGGAATTCCTTACATCATGGATCGAATCGGTAACCCACCTCTTTATACTCGAAACCTCACAGGTCTCATGATCAAGAAAAGACAGAGTGAATTCCCTCATCTCCCAATGATTGATTTCAAGATCGTGGACACAGATGAGACTGTGACACTTGGAGAAATGAAGATCAAATTCTTTGGAGTGACTCACTCTATTCCCGACTGTCTCGGTGTATGCATTCGAACACCTTGGGGAAACATCATTAACCCTGGAGACTACAAACTCGAGCACATGGACGGAGTACCAAGTGATGGTGAAGAAAAAGTATACGGAGATCTCGCAAAAGAAAAAACTCTCCTCCTCCTCACTGACTCAACAAACATTGAAAACCCAGGATTCTCAACTCCAGAAGTATTGGTGCATGAAAACCTCGCAAATATCATCAAAGAAACAAAAGGACGACTAATCATCAGTATGTTCTCTTCTCATGTGACTCGTATCGCAAAGATCATCGAAGCGTGTGAAAAGAACAACAAGAAAGTGGTGATAGAAGGACGAAGTATGAAGAACAACGTGGATATCTGTAAAGAAGCGAAGATCATCGAGCTCAAGAAAGATACGATCATTCAGTCTTCAGAGATTCAAAACTATGCTCCAGATCGAATCGTGATCTTGGCAACTGGTGCACAGGGAGATGAATTCGCAGCACTCTCACGACTTGCGAACAAGAGTCACAAAGTGATCACTCTCACAAAGAATGACACAGTGGTCCTCTCTTCATCTATCATTCCTGGTAACGAAAAATCTGTGCAGGCAATGAAGGATAATATTGCAAGAACAGGCGCGAAGATCGTTCACTACCGAACATCAGAAGTATTTATTCACTCTACAGGACACGGAAACAGAGGTGAGATCGAATGGCTCCACAAAAAGCTGAAGCCTAAGTTCTTCATCCCTATTCACGGAAGCCACTACATGCTCCGACTTCACGCAGAGCTTGCATACGGACTTGGAATGAAAGAAGACGAAGTTGTGATTGCTGACAATGGAAGTATCGTTGATATCACAGACAACGGTGAGAAGATCGTTAAGCTAAAAGAAAAAGTACCATCAAGTGCTGTCATGGTAGATGGATTTGCAATCGGAGATATGCAGGAAGTGGTGCTTCGAGATCGACAGATGCTTTCACAAGACGGAATGTTCGTCATCATCGCAAGCGTAAATACGGTGAATGGAAAGCTTCGAAAATCTCCTGATATTATTTCTCGAGGATTCGTATATCTTCGTGAAAACCAGGAGCTTCTAAGACAAGCAAGAATCATCATCAAGAAAACAATTGAAGACAATGCTGTCGGAATGAATCCTATCAACTTTGATTTCATCAAAGATGTAGTGACCGACAACATCGCTCGATTCCTCTTCCAGAAAACTGCAAAGAGACCAATCGTGATCCCGGTGATACTTGGAGTTTAAAGATAGATCAGGAATCAAAAATGCACCGCGCCCTTCGGGCGCGGTGCATTTTTATTTTTTGTTTTTATAGATTATAATTCATCCTCTAAAGTTTTATCTATCGTTATGCAAAAAGCCCATATTACATAATATGTGCCAAATTAATATTTAAACGCTATTTATATAAAAAACCAAAGCAATCAATATTGCATAACAAGAAAAAGTTGATTGGTAGTAAAATAACTCAATAAATTATTCTTTCTACTAGATAGGTTATGGGATATACTGTAAGCACAATCAACTTTTTTAATAGATAAAATTTTCTAGGATAAATGTTAAAACTTCTCACCAAATCAAAGAATGCGAGCCATTCTTGTCTTCATATATTTTCTGCATCAATATTTTACGCCTTTCATTATTATTTTATTCTCTACATCAACTCTTCATACCTTGAGATGATCATGCCCCGCTCAATGATCGGAATACTTTACGCAGTCGCATCAGCACTTACTATTCTAATACTTTACAAACTCTCTCGAATAATCGAACGAATCGGAATCTTGAAGACTTTTATCACCCTCTCTCTTGTAGATATTGCATCACTCAGTGTAATCGTAATCACCGACAATGTTAATTTTATAATCCCCGCGTTCCTTGTATACCTTTCACTACCAGTACTCATGATCGTCTGCCTTGATACTGCAATCGAGGACACTGCCGAAGCTTTCACCATGGGCAAGACCCGCGGAATATTTCTCACAGTACTTGCTACCGCATCAGTACTCTCTCCTCTTGCTATAGGCGGCATGGTTGCAGAAAACGGATTCAAGCAAGTCTATCTCTTCTCACTGTTTTTCTTGTGTATATTTTTACTTGTTATCATTATAAACCGGGATCAATTCACCAAAGCAAAACTCACAACCATCAAAGGATTTGATTCAATAAAAGAATTCTTGTCGATACCAAATATTCGAAGGATCGGGATCATAAACTTCGCACTTCAGTTTTTCTTTTCTTGGCTTGTTATCTATATTCCGATTTATCTTTCAACCAAAATGGGATTCAGCTGGGAAGATATCGGTATTATCATAAGTATTACTCTCCTTCCATTTGTCATTCTTGAGATTCCTGCAGGCGAGCTTGCAGACAATGTACTCGGAGAAAAAGAAATGCTTCTGGGTGGAATGATATTTATGATCATTGCGAGCCTTCTATTTCCGGCTTTGCCAAAAGGCGCATTTATGCTCTGGACCCTCGTCATACTTTTGGGAAGAATCGGTGCTTCAATAATGGAGACAATGGTTGAAAGTTATTTTTTCAAAAAGAGTGAAGGTAAAGACGAGCTCATCGAAGTCTTTCGTATGACACAGCCGCTCGCATATATCGCAGGACCGCTTGTAGGAAGCGTTATGCTTCTCTACGTACCGTTTGCATATATTTTCCCCATACTCGCTGTAGTTCTTCTTGGAGCAATGCTTCCTGCAATGAGAATTGAAAATACAAAGTAGTCCAAAGATAAAAAGCACCGCGGCTACGCCGCGGTGCTTTTTATTATTTTTTCAGATTTATTTCTTTTTTGGTGCAACTTTCTTTGCAGGGTTCAAATGCTTCTTGAGGTGACTCCAGTATCCTTTGAGTTCCTTTGTCACAGCATCGATCTCGTCTCCGTGCTCTGCTCGCATCTTTTCATATTTCTGCATTACAGTAGCTACAGTATCGTTGTAAGATTCTTCTGTAATATCTTTTGCCTTCTCAATCTTCTCTAGTACTTCTGCCTTAGCTTTGAGTGTCCAACTCTTGATCTTCTTCTTTGTCTTTGCACCTTCCTTTGTTCCATAAATAAAATACGCTCCCGCTGCTGCCGCGAGTGTTGCCACTACCGCGAGTCCTGCACCCATTCCACTTTTTTCTGATTTTGCCATAAAAAATTAATTATTATTAAACTATTCCTTACTCTTTGATCTTCTTTTACTTCGAAGCATCCAGAGTGATGAAATGATAGTTGCAATTGTTTTGCCTTTAGACTTCAAAGTCTCTCGAGCATTCTTAAGGTCATCTGCGATTTCATCTGTTTCTTGTTTGGCACGCTTTGCAATGTATTTGATATCTGATGCGATACGAATAACATACGCGAGAGCGACAACAAGTACCAACGTCACAATAATAACTGCGATCGTAGTAACAAAGAAAAACATATCTGACTTTGCAATATTTTCCATATATAAATTATAGCATAGTTGCCCCGAAGTCTTAAAGTGTCTTATTATTGGCTTGATGTATACAGACCCCATCGGTGCCAATGGTCTTCTGCGCACATTCACCACAAGAGTCTCCCACACAAGCCGTTACGGATATATCTCCAAATCGGATAGGGATCTTAAATGCAGAAGAATCCTCTGCTTTATCTTGATTTTGGGCCTCAATTACAAGAAATCCGGCCTTCTCGCTCGATACCACAAAAGGTATCACCCCGCTGAACGAGACATTTTTGACCGTCATCCAATCTTGAGTTGCAACAAGCGGCCCCTGCCCGAGCACCACCCCATTTGTATCAATTATTTTTGAGACGATCTCCCCTTCAAAAAACCAAGTACCTAAAATATTACCTTTGATAGTGAGAGGGTTTGTAATGACCAGATTTGGTTGAGGATTTGAAATTACTACTTTATTTTTGACTATCTTTGGATTGTAGTATTCTTGTTTTGAAGCAACAGCATCAATCTCTTTTGAAAATGCTTTTATTTCTCCGGAGACATAATAAAATGCTCCAAATGAAATAAGGATTGATATAATTAAATAAAGAACTGGTCTATTCATTTTTTGAATTTAAAAAAAATTAATGTGAATGCATTACACCATCTCCTTTGCGATAATTTCGAAGCGGTGAAGTTCCAACCACAATACACAAGACTCCAGTAATAAGATGCAAAATATTTGCTGTCCCATTTACCGTGATGAGTCCCATGATCTTGCCGATATCTAACCCCGTAAACCATGCACCGAATACGGCAAGTACAATAAGCACTCCTCCAATAGTTCGAATCACTCGAGGAAGTGAGAAATGTTCATCATTGTCCCATAGTGCAATGCCAACAAGCACAAACCCAATAAGTAGATGAATAAAATTATGCAGAAAGTCAGTCGACAAAAATGCGTTGTGTCCTATGATGTCATTTGGGTAGACAGAAGCGAGTGCTAACAAAATATAAAATCCACCAAATATGTATGCGAATTTTTTAAAGTTCATACAGAATCTAATTCAAAATTAACCGTTTATAATAAATACAAGAAAATAAAACTTTAACATCCAAAACCCAAAATTTTGGTAAAAAACCAAGTTTCGTCAGTCTGCTTAGCACCGCTAGGCCTCCTTCCTCATCCTTTGTTTTTTCCTTCAAAATTTTGGGTTTTGTATAGTTCATTAATTTTGAATTAGATTCTAAAAAACATTATTCTCTTTGAGTCCGTTTATAATTTTCTCTGCAATCTCTTCTGGCGTAATATGAGTCGTATCAATAATGAGATCGAAATGTTTTGGATCATTAACATTTTTGATTCCATAATATTTGAGAAATCTATCATAGATCGCGTTTTCCCTTTGTACAGTTTCAGCTTGTACAGTTACGATATCTTTCTTCTCTCTCTGAGCTACACGACGAGTACGCTCTTCAAAATCGCACTCAAAGCTCACCTTGTATGAATCAGGAATAAACTTCCACCCAAGTCGAGCCTCCACGACAAAATTGTCATTGGTTTTACCAAAGTCTTCGATCACCCGATCTCTTTCAATATCAACACTTTTGTCATATCGAGAAAGCTCATCGATCTCATTTATCGTGAGACCCATTTTGCGAGCAGTCTCTCGGGCGAAGTCTCCGCCCGAAAAAGATCGGTAGCCAAGCTTCTCACAGAGAAGCCTACAAACAGTACCTTTGCCCGTCCCTGCGAGCCCAAATATAGTGATTTTTGCCATATTGGAAATAGTATATAGTATCTACTATAAAAACGCACGGCAGCTATGCTGCCGTGCGTTTTGTATTTTAGATACTAACAGCTTGCTTTATAAAGCTACTTTATAAACCCACCGTACTGATGCTCCCAGAAATTCTGATAGACACCTTTCTTTGCCACAAGCTCTTTATGACTTCCTTCTTCTACAATCTCACCCTTTTCCATAACAATGATTCGATCCATCTTTTCAATAGTTGAAAGTCGGTGAGCAATAACGATCGTCGTCTTTCCTTTCATGAGCACTTCGAGTGCAGCTTTGATATGTGTCTCTGATACTGAGTCGAGCGCACTTGTGGCTTCATCGAGAATAAGTATTGGAGCATTCTTGAGTATGGCTCGCGCTATCGCCACTCGCTGTCTCTCACCTCCCGAGAGCTTCACACCCCTCTCGCCGACGAGCGTATCGTAGCCGTGTGAAAGTGATTCGATAAATTCATGTGCGTGAGCCTTTTTTGAAGCATCGATAATTTCATCCACTGATACGCCCGGTCTTCCATATCCAATATTTTCTGCAAGCGATCGGTGAAAGAGTATTGGATCTTGTGGGACGTATGACACAACAGAACGGAGATCATCCTGTGTAACATTTCGAATATCCTGTCCGTCGATCTTGATGGCACCTTCTGTCACATCTGCGAAACGAAGAAGTATCTTAGTGAGTGTTGTCTTCCCTGCGCCTGATGTACCAACCACCCCCACCCTTTCTCCTGCATTGATCTTTAAATTAAAATCACTCAATATCTTTGCACTGCTTTTGTATGAGAAACCAACTTTATCAAAAACAATTTCACCTTCTTTCATTCGAAGTGTCTCAGGTTTTTCGGTATCGACAATCTCAATTGGTGTATCTATGATCTCTACGAATTCAGCTGAGTTTACATATGAATCAGAGAACCGCCTAATAGCACTCCCAAGTCCGCTCAATCTGTTGAAGAGTGTGCCTCCATAAGAAATAACCAAGACAATGGTTCCAGCTGACACTTCGCCATAACTCCAGAGCAGAATACTCACAAACATAAGAGAGGTTCGTGCAAACAATGTAATGAATACCTGTACTGTGTATGATTTATTAGCAAATGACCAAGAAGCCCACCTTGCTTTGCCCTCTTCTTCTAACACATTAGAAAAATAATTTCTCTCGCCTTTTTGAGATGAGAAAAGCTTAAGATTCAACACATTACTCACGATATCTGACAATACTCCCGTCACTTTTGATTCCATTTCACTCTTTTTTCTTTCAAGCGGGATTCGTTTTCTTGTTGAGTAGACAAGAGTATAAAAGAAAATAATAAACCAAACGAGCGCAGTATACGCCAATGTTGGTGAGTTCAAAAAAAGTACCCACAAGATCCCGACAACACTCACAGCCGCAAACAAGAATTCACTAATGATAAATCCAACAAGCGGATCAAATGAAGAGACGAATCTCTTGAGCTTTGTAACAAGTGATCCTGCAAAATTGTTCGTAAAGAACTGATACGAATGCTGCGTAAGATTATTCATTGAATAGTCTGAGATCTTGATGATCGACTTTGTCATTATCTTATCAATAAAATATTCGTAAGTTCGATCGAAGATAGTGGCGACAATCCCCAAGAGCAAAAGAAGGTAGATAAAATAAACAACAGTATCGTAGGTCCCACCCTTTAATATTGCATCTACTATTCTCTGATAGTAAGTTGGCGCAAGAATGTTGTTGATATAGACAGGGATTGAAAACATCACAGCTTCAAAAAGCAAGGCGAGGACATATTTGTTCCCTAACGCCTTTCTATAGTGTCCAAATACTGTTTTTGGTTTTTGGTTTGTCATAAGAATATATTTTAACACATTTTAATGCAGAGGATTTGGCACCGTGACAAAATCACGATGTATATCTAAAACTGGAACGTGATACCTAATTATTATCTGCTATATGAGATAAATTCTGCGGGGATGAATCTGACTCAGCAGGAGTTGCTGAATGAGTTTTCTCAAACTTTGTTTCTGATTTAAGACTATCTTTTGGCTTGTTTTCTACAAATGAATCATTCTTTCGGTGCCGATGATGCTTTTTCATGATCTCTTCGTGAATAGATCGCATTGCAAAGTAGAGTATTGTAGCTCCAGCAAGGGCACTAAAACCATATTTGAAGCCTCGGGTAAAGCCAGTAAAAGGGATTATGACCAAAAGGAACCCGATGATCGCGTGAAGTCTGTTTATTTTCATAAGGGTAATTATACCCTATTCTTAAGGCTATTTCAAAATGCACGGCGCCCTTTAGGCGCCGTGCATTTTATACATAATACTTTATACTTACTTATTATAGACAATGACTACAAACTCCCCTCTCACCCTGTCACTATTCTTTGTAAAATACTCCAAAACTTCTGCAGGAGTACCAAGCACATATTGCTCAAATATTTTCGTGATCTCTTTTGCTACCTGTACTTGTCGTGCTGGCGCAAATTTCACAAGAGATTCAAGAGTCTTCATGATCCGGTGAGGGGATTCATAAAAGATATATGGCCGCTCTGAAGCTGCGATCTCTTTAAACAAAGTCTCTCTTCCCTTTTTGTGAGGCAAGAATCCCAAGAAAGTAAACTCTCCTCCCACGATCCCGCTCGTCGAAAATGCAGAAGTAAGTGCAGATGGACCAGGTACAGAAAGTATCGGCATCTCTGGCAATTCTTCACGAACTTTTTTGACCAAAAGCGATCCTGGATCAGAAACAGCAGGAGTCCCCGCATCAGAGACAAGTGCAATATTTCGTCCGTCAGCAAGCATTGCAATGATCGAGTCTATCTTTGAGAGCTTGCTCTGCGCATGATAGCTCTGTGTCATTGTTTTGATCTCATAGTGATTGAGGAGTTTTCGGGTCTCACGAGTATCCTCGCACAATACCAAATCCACTTCTTTAAGAATTCGAATAGCGCGAAGCGTGATGTCTTCAAGGTTGCCTATTGGAGTTGCGATGATGTAGAGAGACATTATTTTGTGAGCTCGAGACTCTTGATTATTTCCTTATATGATTCATTTTCGTTAAAGTTTGTCATAACGGTATATGAATTACCCCCCTTATCAAAAATAAGTTCTTGAAGTTCTCCACCATACACAGGTTGCGTTGTTAGGTTAAATGCTTTTACACCCGCAATATTCGTAGACAACGCTTGTATACCATTAGCATCAACAGATCTTAACTCTAATTTAGCTTTTTCTTCTTCAAGCCTCACGTCCAAATCTTTGGTTTCAGGATCTATTTTAATAAGTACATACGAGGGCTCGCAGCAAAAAAACATATCTTTATTTCCTGTTATATAAATTTGCTTACTATCTGAGCTCACAGGTGTCACGCTTTCCTTTACTTGATCTGCACTTTGAAATATAAAATAGGTCGCTGGGTATTTAATCTTGAAACCGTATTTATCATTTTGATATGTCTTCCAATCTGAAGTATCTGTTTTAACATTCTGTATCACTGGTTGAACAGTATTAGGAACAATAAGAGAAAGCTTCTCAAACTCGCTTCCAAAGTAAAGTCCGACACCAAAAATAAGTATCGCGAGAATAACAGCAAGCAACTTCGAATACCAAGTGACTTTGTTCCAGATGATAGCCATCCCAATTACAAAAGATTAGCAATTGCTTCTAATAAATTTTTATACTTAGCATTCATATGTTTTGACAGATTTAGGTTTGGTAAATGGTTCGCTTTTCTAACAGGACAAGTATTATTTGTCCATGATCTTTTGGATCATCGGTTTTTCCATATCATAGGTAACAAGTATTTCTTTTGTATGTACGAGCTCGCTTATGAGCTCCTTTACTCTATTGATATCGGTTAGAGGCACGCTATGATCTTTCATCATTTTTTCAAGTCTTAGATTCAAGACGTCTTTGACATCATTATGATATTTTTGAGTGAGGTCTCGAGAAAAATCCCCTTCTCGGACAAGCGAGTACATAGACACTCCGTTTTCTGACATTATGATTTCTGTAGGGAGTAAAAGATATTTTTTTGTTTTCTTTCTCATGTTGTATTTAAAATAAATTAATAATCCGCAGGCACGCTCCCAAACTTGTCCTTACAAATAATAACATGGTCCAGAACTTTGATGCCCATGATCTTCCCCGCTTCAATGATCTGAGCCGTTACTGCAATATCTGCCTCGCTCGCTTTTGGATTGCCCGTTGGATGATTGTGGGCAAGTATTACTGCCACCGCACTGTATTCAAGTGCTGGTCGAAATACTTCTCGCGGATGAATAATATTCGCATCTATCGTACCGATCGAGATAACTTCATCATGAATGAGTTTGTAATGGGAGTTGAGATAGAGACCTCGAAGATGTTCCTTTGGAAGGCTTCGCATATCTGCCAAGTATTCATAAATGTCCTTTGGAGTACGAATGACTGGCATCTGGGCGTTTTTCTTTTCAAAGAACCTTCTTCCAAGCTCAATTGAGGCTGCGATCTGAGTCGCCTTTATGAGAGGAATACCGAGGTCTGTTGCAAATTTCTTCACATCAACTTTACCCATAATGAGAGCTTTCTCTCCATACTCTTTAAGGACTCTTCCCGACATCTCGAGCACACCCTCTTTTTTGGTGCCAGTATTCAAAATGATCGCAAGCAATTCCTGGGCCGAGAGTGATGACGCGCCTAACTTCAAAAACTTTTCTCGAGGCTTGTCTTCAATTGGAAGATCGCGGATTGTTAAAACATATTTTTTTGATAATGGACTAACATCCAAGAATTTGTATGAATCTGTGATTGTGTATGATTTCATTTTGTATGAAAAATAATACTATTAAGAGTTATGAGGATTATGCTCGTTTAACTTTTTTGCTGTATCAATGAGGTTAGAGATGGTCTGTCTGATCTTGTCTGGATTGTTTGCCTCACGAAGATAGAATTCATTTCGAGAACCTGCTGTCTGTATAAACACATTGCCAAATTTGAGAAATGTTGCAAGTATGCCGTATGACTCTGTCGTTGTATCTTCAATATCCTCAAGCCGAACTGCGGATATTTCTCTTGAGAAGAGTCCCTCATGATCGATATCAACCACTCTCTTATTGGTAACTACCCATACATCGAGATAGAAGTCCGTCCATTCAACAAAAAACATTATCCAAAGTACTGTGAGCCAGACACTGTATCCAAGCCCGAGTATATATGTCCAATGCTCGAGACTCGCCTGCGGGATAGCATAAATAAATACAAACAAAAATATAATAGGAATGAATGCGAGCACCGTCATGCTGAGCCCCCATGTAAATATCTTCCACCAATGCTTGCGGAATGTTGCGACAATGTATTCACCTTGTTCGAGAGGTATCATATATGAAATTATATCTTAATAAAAAAGAAAAATGATAAGAAGAAAAGGAATACCATTCCACCGATGAATATGAATTGGAAAAGTCGGAAAAGAATCGTGTTGAGCTGAGAATATTTGATCCAGTGATAAAAGAGAGCAAATGTCATCCAGCCTGCAAATATCCAAAAGATAACAAACCCTACCCAGAGGTATTTGAAGATATTGAAGTTTTGGAGAGTCTCAATAGAGAGCATGAGGATATTATAACATGAATAAATTAGGAAGATAAAAATATCCACTAAGAAGCAAGTTCATGATCTATCGAGATGAAGTTAGAACGATTTTGAGTCATGCACTAATTCTCCATGATACAATTAACAAAATGAAGAAAAAACTTAAAGAATGGTTATCAAGGTACTTACCTCTTGAGATTGTAGCTACAATCACAGCCATTGTCGGTGGTCTAGTTTCATACTATCTAACCAATAATCCTGTCATTATTGCATTTACTACCGCATGGTCAGAGAATATTGGTTACTATGTAGCAGTAATTATTCATGAACTAAAAACAAAAAAAGGTAAAATTTCATTTGGTGAAATATGTAAAACGGCACGAGATATTGTGTTTGAATTTGGTATAGCAGAAAGTTTAGATAATTTACTCCTCCGCCCATTTTTTATGTATATTATGCCGATTCTTTTAGGAAATCTTTTACTCGGACTTATCGCAGGAAAAATCGCCACAGATATTCTGTTTTATATAACAACAATTATTTTTTATGAAATAAAAAAGAAAGTTTTTGTCGATTAATTTAATTCAAAATCATTTGTGCAGGTGCTGGGATGAAGTGGGAACTATTTTAAGCAATGAGACAAACCATTAAACCAGATACAATTTTTAAAAGATTCAAATAATTTATCAACTTCATCTTTTTTATAATAATCCCCCTTCAAGGAATCCATCTGAACTTTGAAAGCATCGTATTCCTCTCCTCTATGATATGCATAGTCAATCATTATTAAGACTCCAGTCACAAGAAAAACACCAGCGATTATACCAGTCATCCACATCATAAAATTATTAGCTCTGTCCTGTCTTCTTTCCAAATTTATAAAATCAGTTTTAATTGTGTCGGCTGCATCCTTAGCCTCTTTTGCTATTTTCTTAATTTCACTTTGTAAAAAATCAAAACTTACACTTGATTCGGGAATGGAATACGCCTGACTTGGTTGAGGGGATGTTGATTGTTGATCGTTACTTATTTCCATATAAATTATTTAGACTTCTTAACTTCTATACAATGATTATGATTTATCTGCTCTGTAATTACATTATCCCGATTGATAGAAACTTTTATCCAATATTTACCCTCTCTTGGAAAAACTGTGTTCAAAAAGTTTCCAACAAAATTATTCTCACCCCCATTTTTTATTTCTGTTTCACCATCAATTTTTGCAATAACTTCGCTACTATTTAAGTCCACTATTTCAATAGTTTCTCTATAAGTCGAAATATCTCCGATAACATTCACCACAACACTCAATTTTGGACATAGTGCAGGAAACGAGCTAGAAACTATTTCTGATGTCAGGTTTATGACACTTAATTGTCCATTAAATGCAATTACGGCAGTTTCACAGATATATAGATTCTTTAATTGTATGCTCATAATACTATTTATTATCTTCAGGTTTTTTTAAATCCGCCATTTGAATTGGACTTTGTATTGGCGATGGTGTCATATCAATTTCTCCAAATTGTTTTTCATAATTTTGGATTTGTGCACTCATCCAAACAGATACACTTTTCATTATTTTTGGTGTGGCTGCATAAGAATCAAGATTATTACCCGATGTTAGCACAAAAGAAAAATACTCCTTACCAAAAGCACCAATGGCACCGTCACAAAGTTTCTTAGGTAATTCACTTAAGTTTATCTTATTTGGATCTATCATATTTGTGTTTAAATTTATTAATACCATGATTTAAATACTCGAAAAATTCATCATCTTGATGGTGGGTTTTTCAATCTTCAAACCCTACTAAATGATAGTATACCTCTAACTTATCTCGAAAATACAGTGTATATACAACAAAAAGCCTACCCCGACACAAAAATAAACCCAATACAAGTGAACTGTCAAGATGAGCTTAAACCGTAAGTGGAATTGGAGAAGAAAAAAGTAATTTTATGGTGGAATACGTTTCTATTTCCTTGTATTCTCTTCTATCTTCTCCAAAAGCTCAATAATTCTATTGATTTTCCAGTACCAAGTAAAAATTTCACGCAAAGCGAGAAATCCAAAAATTATAAAAGAAAGTACCAGTAATATATTTTCCAAGTTATTATTAAACATATAATTTAAATTATTTAGTAAATTAAAGACCTAGTTTTACACTTACAACTACAGGACCTTGCGCGCTTGGGTAATCAAGCTTTAATCCCTCTGAATCTTTAGGAATTTCAAATATAACCCCTAGCGTCTTTGTAAAACCGGACTGAATCTTGTTCCAGCCATAATCCTCAACATCTAACTGCTGATAGCCAATCATTGCTGGTTGGTATTGCCTACCCTTACTGTCTTCAATATAAATTTTGCTTACTCCAACATCTGATTTCGCATCATTCGTAACTTTGATTTTTATGCCAATATATTTACCTGTCGTCTTCTGAATGTCATAGACGGGATGAAAAATCTCTACTGATGTTACTTCATATTCCATATCCCAGAGAGTAAATTTTTCTTTTACATTTTTTATTACTGTATCAGGATAATGAGGTGCCTGTGAAAATGAGCCTTTGTTCTGATCAAAAAGATCATTAGAAACTTGTTTGTAATTACCTTCAAATATATTTGAATATAGATTTTCTAAAAAACTACCTGGACCAGAATAATGTGACGATTTGTATAATAAAAATAAAGGTATGCTGATCATTAAAAGGATGAGAAACCCCTCAACTTTTGTTACTTTCATAATTGTATGAATTAAATTAAACAACGCAAAAAGCCCACCACAAGGTAGTAGCCGAAGCTACTCGTGCAGGTTTCCCCACACGGCAGGACATGCGACCCCTATGATGGGTTCTTTATTCATGTCCTGACTTGTTGCCATACCGTTAGAAAACTAACGGGTTAGGCGCTTATTCGGTTGTGCCAAAATTATAACACAAGATATGAGTTGACAGAATTATTGAAATGGAACAGACTTATAGCAGTACAGACAGTCTCACTCTCGCCTAATATAATTCAAGGCGAACATTGCCGAATAACAAATCTAAGAGAGTCTAAAGAGCAAAGCAACGATCAGTAAACCCTGATCAGTCACTGTTTTGTCTTTTTATGACTTTAATCTGTACCTATTTAAAGTAGGTGCTTTTTTTATTCAGCAAAAAATTAATAGATCGAACTATCAAATGCTTCAAAGAGGAGGATGGTTTAGACATTTCTGAAGAAACAGCCAATGAATACCTGAATGGTCTTTCAGGATTATTTTTGGCATTTGCGGATAGCGAGTCCGGTCCTGCCCCATTAGGGGCGGACGGACTCGCTTCGCGTTCCAAAAGTGGTAATAGTGACCAAGGTGTTAGTAACACCTTGGGAACGTTGTAATTTGCAACATGATAGATACTATCAAATTATTAATACCTCTTGAATCAGCTCTTGTTGAAAAACTAAAGAGTAATCTTACACGGTTCAGAAAAGAGGATCTAAAAAGCGGTAAAATAGAATTTGAATTCTTTACCGCCAATATTGAACTTGGTTCCTATCACAGAACTATTGCAATTAAATCGACTGACAATCCTCAAGGTCTATTCGTAGAATTCTCAGTGCCTAAATATGAAAAAGGGAATAATGTTGAGATGATATATCCTAATAATTTAATAAATATTATGGAAAAACTATATGTAGAAATTTGTGAGTATATGGATTATGAATTACCCCATTTCTCAATGTGGCCCGTCTATCGCCTGGACATCTGTTACAACTGGATCCTGAAAGACATAGACCAGGCGAAACAAGCATTAAGCTTTATTAAGAGATTAGATTTTCCTAGAAAAACTAGATTCGAATACGAAACATCAATTATGTATAAAGGATCTTCTTATACAATTAAATTTTATTTGAAAGGACCTGAATTCAAAAAACACGATTCTAAGAAATTACCTATCGAACAATCTGTAGAATTACAAAATTGGGCGGATAAGATACTTAGATTCGAGGTGAATCTGAAGAGAACATATCTCGAAGGGCTTTTGGGATATGACAAAGTTCTTGTGGAACATATCGCTAACAATGAAACAATTTTGGAGAACCTATCTCACTATCTCAAGCAAGTATTCTTTTATGTTAATACAAAAACCATGGAAGACTCAGAGATCGAAGCAATACTGTTTAGCAAATTTAGCAAACAGAAGGCCACTCGCCTTTTTTCGTTTCATAAAGAGTATTATGCCAATGGTCCAATAAAACAAATGTATGCAAGAGGTGGACTAAATAGGACAACAATTTATCGATATAAAAAGGATTTAAAGCTTGCAGGTATTGGGTTTTCATCTGAATTACCATTAGAAAAATCATCGATTCTTGAACAATTAATTATCCCTTCACCTAATTCAAAGTTTGAATTATTAGATTTTAAGAGTAATATCTCAAATATATGAAATATCTGATCTACTGCCGAAAATCAACAGAGAACGAAGATAGGCAAATACAATCTTTGGATTCTCAGGAAAATGAGCTTAGAAGACTTGCAGAAGCTCAAGGGCTTGAGATTTTAGACGTGTTAAAGGAAAGTATGTCTGCCAAAGCTGAAGGTCGCCCAGTATTCAAACAAATGATTGAAATGATTATGCGAGGTAAAGCTCAGGGTATTATTTGTTGGAAACTAGATCGACTCGCCCGAAACATGATAGATGGAGGAAAAATAATGGACTTACTCGGAAAATCTATTATTAAAGAAATTAAAACTTTTGAATCAACACACCTCCCTAGCGACAATGTACTAATGCTTGCCGTACATTTTGGAATGGCAAATCAATTCGTGCGTGATTTAAGTGTAAATGTAAAACGAGGTAATCGGGCAAAACTTGAAAAAGGAGGTTGGCCACATCATGCACCTTTAGGTTATTACAATGACAAAGCAACTAAAACAATTCAAATTCACAAAGAACAAGCAAAGTATGTTTCGAGGGCTTTCGAACTCTATTCGACAGGAAGTTATGGGGTGAAGCAGGTTGCAGATATTTTATTCGATGAAGGTTTTCGTGCAAAATCAGGAAAGAAAGTATACGAAAATCAAATTCAAAGACTCTTAGATTCCCCCTTTTCATCAGGGCTTATGGTTTCTAATGGAAAATATTATGAGGGTAACCACACTTCAATCATATCCAGAAATATGTTCGATAAAATACAATACCTTATGCATAACAAATCTCGACCACGACCAAAGAGACTATTCTTCCCTCTTCGAGGTTTTCTTTCTTGTAATAATTGCGGATGTGCTTTAACCGCTTCTGTTAAAAAGGGTCATCACTATTACTACTGCACAAATGGTAGAGGAAATTGTAACGAACATAAAAGCTATTTGCGTGAAATTGAACTGTATAAAATTATAGGAAAGGAATTGGCGTCACTACAGATCACTCCTGAGAAGATAGAAATTATGTATGAGTCTGCAAAAGAAAGAAACGGCTCTAAAGCTGTATATGCCGAACAAGCTATAGAAACCCTCAAAAAGGAACTCGGAACGCTTAAGGAATGAGAATCAAGGCTTTTAGACACCTTCTTAGCTGATCAAATCAATAAAGAATTGTACGATCAAAAAAACTTAGAATTCCATAATCAAAAGGTCTCAGTTAAAAAACAGATTAAAGATTTGGAAACAACGGCACCACAATTTACTTTGGAACCAGTGAAAAAGATATTTATGCAAGCAAATACAAGCCAAAATGAGTTTTTGATTGGTAATGACGATAAAAGGCACAATGTAGTAAAAGAACTACTTTGGAACCTTTCTATGAAAGATAAAAATATGGCTTCAATTAAGTATAAAAGCCCTTTTGATGTGATAGCAAGACTACCTAAAAATGCAGATTTTTCAACTTTGTGCGCACACTAGGGTTCGAACCTAGGACCTTTCGAGTATCAGTCGAATGCTCTACCAGCTGAGCTATGTGCGCGTCCCGATACAATAGCAGAAAAATCATAAAACCTCAAGCAAAAACCACACGCTTTCGCGTGTGGTTTTTAACATACTTTATTCTGTTCCGTTCTGTTGTTGGTCTTTGCCATCTGTCATCTATATTTACTTGATAGACAAGTCCTCAGTACCCCTGAGAAAAGGCATTACAAAAAATGTAATGATCGGCCTTTGTCTCTAAATTAATAGAGACCATTCAATTTGAAATATTCCACGAACAGCTTCCGCTACCCGTGCCTTGTTACGACTTACTCCCTGTCATTGAGCTTACCGTAGGCCGCCACATGGGCAGACTTCGGGTATTCCCAACTCCCTTGAGTTGACGGGCGGTGAGTACAAGACTTGAGAACGTATTCACCGCGGTATGGCTGACCCGCGATTACTAGCAAATCCGGCTTCATGGAGTCGAGTTGCAGACTCCAATCCGAACTGGCGCTACTTTTATAACGATTTGCTCCATCTTGCGATATTGCGTCGTGTTGTAATAGCGATTGTATTATGAGTGTAGCCCAGGGTATCAAAGGGCCATGCTGACCTGGCGTCATCCACGCCTTCCTCCCCCGCACCAATGCTTAAAAATTTAAGCACTAATGCGGGGGCAGTCTCGCCAGACATATATAACTGGCAACGTGGGTTGCGTTCGTTACCCCACTTAAGGGAACAGTTCAAACCACGAACTGACGACGGCCATGCAACACCTGTCTATCCGCCTTTCGGGGTCCTTCGTTTCTGAAGGCTTTCGTATAGATTTCCAACCCTGGTAAGGTTCTTCGTTTAGTGTCGAATTAAACCTCATAATCCTCTGCTTGTGCAAGTCCCCGTCTATTCCTTTGAGTTTTAATCTTGCGATCGTACTACCCAGGCGCTTCTCTTAACGCGTTAGCTTCGTCTCTCAGAGGGTCGATACTCCGAAAAACAAGAGAAGATCGTTTAGGGCGTGGACTACCTGGGTATCTAATCCAGTTCGCTACCCACGCTTTCGTGTTTCAGTGTCAGATTTGCGCCAGTCTGCTGCCTTCGCTTTTGGTATTCCCCATGATATCAACGGATTTCACCCCTACACCATGAGTTCTACAGACCCCTCGCAACCTCTAGTTCTCCCGTTTCAGATGCTGGTTTTCCGTTAAGCGGAAAGATTTAACACCTGACTAAGAGAACAACCTACACACCCTTTACGCCCAATAATTCCGGATAACGCTTGGAGCACTCGTATTACCGCTGCTGCTGGCACGAGTTTAGCAACTCCTTATTCATAGATTGATCAAAAATTTCTGATCTATAAAAGAAGTTTACATGGCGAACCACTTCATCCTTCACGCGGCGTCGCTCCATCAGACTTTCGTCCATTGTGGAAGATTCTCGACTGCAGCCACCCGTAGGTGTATGGGCCGTGTCTCAGTCCCATCGGTGGGGGTCACCCTCTCAGGTCCCCTAAACGTCATAGCCTTGGTGAGCCATTACCTCACCAACTAGCTGATATTACGCAGACCGCTCCCAAAGCGTTAAAACTTTACTCCTTAGAGACTATCGGGTATTAGTCCACCTTTCGATGGATTATTCCCGACTTTGGGGTGCGTATCTACGTGTTACTACCTCGTCTGCCACTAATCTGTCTATTTCCATTCATCAGTCAGTATTGCTACCTTCATCAAAGTTTCCATAGATTAGATCCGTTCGACTTGCATGCCTTATCCACGCCGCCAGCGTTCATCCTGAGCTAGGATCAAACTCTAAAATAAAATCACATAAATATTAATTAGTGTGACCGAACGGAACAAAATAGAATATGCTAAAAATTAGAATACTTTATCTTCTTCCCTATTTATTGTTATTACCGTTAACACAAATTGCTTTGTATATTGCTCAATTATTTATTTCGTAAATAGATTGGTTTAATATGTTTAAAAAACATATTTTCTTGCACTATTGTTCTTATTTCAATTGAATTTTCAACGAACATCCACCTTTCGGTGGACCCTCCTTTTTTTAATTAGGACGTAGGCATCATTATACTTATACGCATTAGGAAGTCAAGGAAAATAACGATATATTAGTCAAAAGTCACAAGTCTAAAGTAAAAAGTAAAAATACGTTGAAAAATAAGGATAAAAATACCCCTCTCATAGCATAAGCTTTGAGAGGGATTGCCCAAAAAGGGTGGTGGTGAACATCAAAATGAGCAAGCTTTTAACGAGAAGAACAGCTTCCTTTATAATTGGCACGAAGGATGCGTTTGATCAGGCTGACAACTCGATCACAACTCCCTCTTCCTTGTTTCATTTTAGTGTCGGAACTAAAGGTCTGACGACTACCCGGTACCGACACTAAAACAGCCGCCCTGCTTTGACCATTATTGGCATAAACGAGCGTAAAGCCTGGAAATCTTCTTTGGAGTTTAAGGAAGCCTGAATGTTGAGCAAGAAGGTGTTGCATAAGACAAGTGTGAGGATTGATGTTGAAAGAACCTTGTTTTGCATAACACAAAACAAAACCAGCTTCCGAGGTGGAAAGCTGGCTTTTGTTTCTAAAATAGGACTAAGGTTTATTTAGAATCACAAGTCAAATCTCCACAGTTTTTACTGAGGTTCTGCAGAAGGTTCAGATTTGCTTTGTTAAAT
>JAQBQZ010000013.1 GCA_028286725.1 Candidatus Tayloriibacteriota bacterium | reverse complement strand
CTTTTTATTTACTTTTTCTTATTTAGAAGGACTTCTTCTTGTACGTATCATTCACCTTTCTCTTCTTTACCATTTCAACGATTCTTTCAACAAGTTTCTCTGGATCTTTGTCAAAAATAATATTAGTCGTCGGTCTGTTGCTTTTGGCCAAAATTTCTTTCAAGATATCGTCCGTCTCCCAGTCATCGCTCTCAAGTACTCCCATTGGCATCTCAGTCTCGTATGCCACCATAAACTCATGGAATGTGCCTATTCGTCCAGGACCCGTAATAATCGCGTCTGATGCTCGAACAAGAAAGAGATCTCGTCCTGGGTATCCAAATCCTGTATAGATGATGACATCCATGTAGTCGAGAGGAAGCTTGTAGCCTTCTACGTGCTCTCGCTCGCTCAAAGCTGGTGAAAGTCCCACAGAGAATCCTCCTGCGTCCTTGGCACCCTTTGCAGCCCAGAATGGGTATCCTGTTGTGGCTCCAGTCATAGTCACCGCTCCGTGGCTTGCGATCGCAGCACCAAGGAGTTTTGCACTCTCATGTACTCTTGGTGGAAGGTTCGACATTTCTGCTGAACCTGATATGCAGATCTTTATTTTTAAATGTTCGTGTCTATTTGTATCAATCATCGAAATTGTATTAAGTATTAAAATTTCAATCGTTCGGAAATTATCTTCAAATCTTTTAATAATTGTAACACACTAGAATTCCAAAATCACAGATTCGCCTTGCTTCGGATTATATGCTTCAATCGCAAGATTATCCTGGATCTTCTGTGCCAAAAACAATGCAGACTTTGGCTCACCCATAACTGGAAATACTTTTTTCAAAGTATCTTTTGAGTTGGCAACGAATTCGAGGAGGTGGTCTGAATCTTTGTGGGATGAATATCCATCGATCGTTACAATATTTGCTCGTACTGGTATTTTGTTGCCGTAGATCGAAACGAATTTCTCACCATTTTGAATGTGGCGGCCAAGAGTTCCAAGTGATTGATATCCGATGAGCAAGAGTGTGCTTCTTGGGTCTGGGAGATAATGCGCCTCATGGTGTACTACTCGCCCACCATTAGACATTCCACTTCCTGCAATGATGATTTTTGGATTTGGCATATCATTTAATGCTTTTGATTCTTCTGCAGTATTGATTCTTTTGAGTCCTGGGAAGCTGAATACATCATCGCCGTTTTGCATTTCTTTTTTTACCTTCTCATTGAAAGCTCGGAATCTTTCTCGATATATTTCTGTCACTTTGATTGCAAGCGGTGAATCGAGATATACAGGGCACTTTGGAATTCTTCCCTGCTCCAAGAGTTCATTGATCTCAAACAAAAGCACCTGAGTCTTCTCAAGTGAAAAACAAGGAATGACAAGCGCCCCACCTTTTTTGTACGCATCCTGTATTGCATGTTCAAGCTTGCTTCGTCTCTCGTCTGTAGGCTCATGATTTCGATCTCCATAGACACTCTCCATTACGAGATATGTTGCATCAGTAATGTCTTCAGTGTCGCGAAGAAGCGGAGTTGGCGTGTTCCCAAGATCTCCTGTGAATACGATATTTTTGTGATTGTAGGTAAACTCATACATTACAGAGCCGAGTATATGCCCCGCATCTTTCGCACAAACCTGAAGTCCTGCTTTGAGATCTGTACAAGTGTAATAAGGGATATCATGCCAAAGCTCGAGAGCCTTTTTGACATCGTCCGCACTGTAGAGTTCTGGAAGACCATGATCTCCGGCCTCATGTCCCAATAGTTTCAAAGAATCTTCAAACATTATCGGCACGAGCTTATGAGTCTCAACAGTTGAAAATATCTTGCCTCGGAATCCTTCTTTGATGAGCTTTGGTATAAGTCCAATGTGATCAACGTGAGCATGAGTCACAAAGAGATAGTCGATTGTTTTCACATCGTATGCAAAAAGCTTTCTGTTGTTCACTTCTGCGTCTCGTCCTCCCTGTTCCATTCCACAATCAATGAGCATTCGCACTGGCTCCTCGCCGTGCTCTGGAACAGTCTCCAAAAGAAAATTAGCGCCTGTAACAGTCGTAGTCCCCGCTGCAAAAGTAAGCTTTAGTTTTTTTACTCCACCTTTATTTTCTTTATTGTTTTCTGACATTTAAATTTTCTTTTAATATATAAATTAAGGAGTCGTTGTTTTGTAAACTATATGAATAGTATATCAGAGATTCACGCGAACAAAAATGCAGCCCTGTATTTTTCCTTGTGTATCTCACAAAAAAATCTCTTTGAACCACGCACTTGCTAACAGTATACGAATCATGACTACAGAAAGAGTGCGGTAATCCTGTTTTTTTATGTGAGATAAAATAAGAAACAAAAAATCCCTCCACAAGGAGAGATTGTTTGTAGGCTACCCAACGGAGTGTTATTCCTAACGGCTAGTTAGGTGGGTGCACCGACATGATCAGCCAATGGCTTCACGAAAGGTATGCTCCCTGATAAACACACAAAGTTAAGATAACATTTGTTGAATAACCTAAGATAAGTATACACCCGTCACACAAGATGCAAATATAAAAACTGTGCATAACATTCTATGAAATAAATTTGATTTATTTTCAAATATATTCTGTAGAAATCCTTAATTTTAAGTATAAATTTTTGAAATGGTCTAATTGTTTTTTTTAAGTATGGCAAACAAATTTAACATCAAATTTTCTTTTAGAAATTTAATACTAAAAAACAAAAACCCTCCGCTTGCGCGGAGGGTTTTTGCAAACCTTAGCTTTACTAACCGATTGCTCGACTAGCTGCTAAGCGATTCTCAGAACGACTAGTTCGCTGAAAGCGAAGGAGTAACTGTGAGAGGATCGAGGTTGAAGCTGATAGCTGAACCTGTTGGTGTAGCAGCTGAAGTTCCAAAGTTAATTGATGTAACTTTGAATACTCGGATACCTGCAGTTCCATTAGTGTTATCCAATGAACCTGAGTAAGTAAGTGTTCGTGATGAACCAGCTGGGATTACGTAAGCACCTGAAGTAGGAGCTGAACCTGTGTCAGCAGCGAATGTACTTGGGTTAGCTGATACGTAAGTGATTGTTGAAGAAGCAGTTGCAGGGTTTCCTACTGAACCTACAGTAGATGTAGCAAGAGCAACTCCAGGAACCTTACTGATGTAAACATCTGAGTTACCAGTGTTTGTAGCAGTAAATGTGAATGTAACAGCAGCACCAGTAGTGTTTCCGTTAGCTCCACCAGTTGTCAAAGAGTAACTTGCTGACATAGCACCTACAGAGATTCCAGCAATTTGTAGCTGAACATCGTTTGCAGTCGCATTAGTAGCGTTAGATGTAGTTACAGTGTTGTAATTAGCATCTACTCCTACGATACTTGACTTAACCAATGTTGTTGAAGCTGAAACTCCGTTTACGTTCTGAAGAACGTCTGCGATAACCTTAACATCTTTCCAAGCGTCTTGTGTAAGACCGATTGTCAAGTTTGAGAAAGTTACAGTATCAGCAGTAGCTGTAGTACTTGCAGTTACAGCGTTTGCGCCATAAGTGTTAGTACCGTCAACCAATCTTACGTTCTGGAACAATGACACGTTAGAACTCTTCGCGATGCTGAAGTTCAAACTGTTGAGTGTTGAATTCTGGTTCTGACTCTTAAGAGAGAAAGTACCGAGAACAACATCATTAGTTGTTGTGTTTACAGAAGTAGTTACGATTCGTCGATCAGGTGTATTTGGACTGATTCTTGTGTAAAGATCAGCTGTTGAACCTGACTGTGAAAGTACTACAGTGTTTGACTGAAGACCTCCAAGTGAATCTGTGTATCCCTTTCCATTAACAGTTCGGATTGAACCTGATGGAAGACTGATAGTAACTGTCTGACCTGTGATCTTATCTGAAGAAGCAACAACTGTTGCTGAAACAACAAGGATAGGATCGTTAGCAGGAGTAACAGAGTAGTTAACGTTGTCGAATCGAACAAGGTAGTCAGAACCAACAGTAACTTCTGTTGCGTCTGCTGCACTTGAAAGAGTCTTAGTAGCGATAACATTTCCGTTTGAATCTCGAAGTGTTAGCTTAGAGAAATCAAGCCATGGTCGCTCACTGAAGTGAATATCAAATCGGTTAACTGCAACGTTACCTGAAGTAGCCTTAAGCTTTACAGCGTAAACATCTTTAGTTTCACCTTTCTTGATAGTCTGACTTGAAGTCACGTATGGAGAGTAACTAAGTGTTACTGAACCATCCTGACCATCCATTGTTGAAGGTGTTCCAGTTGAAACTGTACCTGTTGCACATGATGCACCAGTAGTTGAACTGAACATTGCTCCGGCAACACATCCAGAAACTGAAGAAGTTGAGCCAGTTGATCCAGCTGCTACCATTTCCCATTTAGCCTGTGTAAGAGGACCGAAGTATCCAACTGCAGGAGTAACTCCATTAGCAGCTTGGAACGCTGCAACTGCAGCCTTAGTAAGATTTCCGAAGTAACCTGTAGGTGCTACCGCGAGGTAACCCTTCTGGTTTAGCCAAGTTTGAAGCGCAGTAACATCTGCTCCTTTGCTTCCAACTGTAAGACTTCTAGTGAAAGTAGATGCTGAAGCTCCTGTTGCAGCAACTGCAACGAAAGCAACAACTGCTACGATACCAGCGATTGTTTTTGTGATTTTATTCATAATTAAATTAATTTACTTGATCCTGACTTCTACTAATTAATAAAGTTAATAATGTTGAAGTCAAAACCTTTCTTAATAAAGGTTTCAAGAGAGACTGTTTTCGACTATCTCTTTTAAAACCCGGAACCCTCTAACACCTTTGGACTCGACCTAAGGATTGTTTCAGGGACGACTTGATCTTACGATCGAATCATTTTTTTAAACACTATTTTTCTGTTATAAAATGCAAAAATAAATTTGCATTTTGTATCAGAAAATAGGTGGCAGAATTTGGTCTGAATTTCTGTCTTTCTATCTTGGAAGAATATGGTCTGAAATTCGGGATTATTTAGTTGTCAAAGTTCTATATCGAAGTAACCTTAATCGTGAAATACCTTTTGTTTACTACGATAAACGAAAGCGGTTGTCCGCCTTCCATATCATTATAGCAAACGCAACAGCATTTGCAGAATCCGGTGTGGATAAGTGCTCAAAAAACTGAGCATTTACACCAAGCACCAGGGTCACATTATAGCAGAATAAGGGCCAAAATGCAACCTAATAAGCTGCTATATTTGTGAGGCTCAGACGTATGGGTCTTCAGCCTATTTAGTATGACGTATATGAAGGTGTTTGATTAAATATTTTATTCAATAGATAACGATGTCACCCACCCCAAAAAGAGGCTTTCGTCTGTCACAAAATTTAGACCAGTTTCAGTTATTGGCCCCACTCACATTTCACCCCCCCCCCTTTTTTCCTTCTTTTTTTAAAGAGACCAAAATCAAAATAGAGTGGCTGCCTGTGGCAACCACTCTATTGTCCTTTAGTTCTGAATTTTAAATTCCTCCCTTTTTACTTCAGTGAGTAAGTACTCCATCTTCGCTCTCCTGTCTTTTTGAGAGTACCATCTTCTACCATCGAAGTGAGTTCTCTTTGGATCGTCTTCTCACTGCAGTCCTTTATTTTGTCGCTGATATCTTTGATTGAAATAGGAGCTCCCGACTTCTCTTTTATGATCGCAATGATCTCTACTCTTCGGTGTCCTTTAGGTTGCTCGGTTGTAATCTTTGCGATATTTGGGAGAGTTGTTTTGAATTCTTTTTTTACATCTTCAGCCCTTTCTGGTTTTTTATAAAAGTCATAATTCTTAACTTGTCCTTTATGTCCTTTAGAATAATCTTCGGGTTTTGTATGTGGTGAAACTGGGGCAATACTGAATGCCTCAGGCTTTGGAATATCAAAGAAACCCGGGACCAATTGAGGAGAATAAAACCCCTCTTTCGCTCGCGCTCTCATGTCAGAAATAAGTCTCCGAATCTCGTCTTGAAGGAGTGTCGAATTCATCTCGGACACCACCTTGGCGAACGACGCAAGATCAAGAAAAGCTTCGAGCTCAAGGAGTGTCTTTTCGAGGTTATTAAAGACACTTTTTTCATCGAAGAAATTCCGGAGTGCAGACATCTCTGTTGCTGATTTTCGGAGTGTCCATTTGAGAGGTTCTGTGTCCTTGATGAGATCAGTTATGACATAGATTGCATACGAAATTTTGGACGCCTTTTTGAATACATAAAAGACAAACTTATCTCCCTTTGAGAGAAAGTTCATTACTTCGAGTTCTTTTTTATTATCGTTATTTTCCATATGTCTTTTATAGTTTTTAATAGTCCTTTACGAGTTCTTTGTTGAGGACAATGATATATAAGACAGGAGAAAATAGCAAGGGGATCTGAGTCAAAAAGCAAAGCTCAAAAATCAAAAGTGTCAGGCCCCAACACAGCCTCAGACCTTTTAATCTAAATCCGCCCCATAGACACCGATGCACCCAAATAAATTCGAGCTTTTGACTTACATTTTTGAGTTTTGATTTTCACCTTCTCAGGTATCAGCTACTGCTGTAATTTTTGAGTTAGTTTTTGTGATATAATTTGTGATACAAAACTAAATAAATTTAAATCAAAAATGCCTAAAAATAATACTGAGATAGAACGGCGCCCGAGAGATAAAAATGGGGACAAACCTCGCACAAAAAAGCTTCCAGATATGCCAGCAAAGAAAGTAGTAAAAGATGAAACAATGCAGAGCATCCTATCAATCGTTTTCTTCCTTGTTGCACTCCTCTTCATTCTTGCATCTGTCGGCAAAGCGGGACTTGTCGGAGTGAACGTATATGAATTTTTCTCCAAACTTTTTGGCATCGGCTACTTCCTTATCCCTCTTCTTTTTGCGATGCTCGGGGTGTCATTCTTGAAAACTTTGGAGCAAAGATTTTCGGTCACAAAAATTATTTTTGGACTCGTCTTTTTTTTCTCCTCACTCGGTATCATAGAGATCGCAAACAAAACTTCTGGAGGCGCAGTTGGTGAAATGATGGTTAAACCTTTGATCCAACTTTTTGATGTCTACTCATCAGTCATCCTTCTTTTTGCACTCATCGTCATTTCAATTCTCATTATCTTTGAAACACACTTAAAAACATCTACACTCTTTTTCTGGAAAAAGAAAATTGAAAGCGAACAGGATGAGAATGATACAAGCGACGTTGATGATGCTATCGAAAAATCTGTTGCAGTCGAAGAGAAGAAGCAGAAAGAAAAAGCGCCCGCAGAAACAGAGGAATCAAAAACAAATATCGGAGGAATTTTTGCTCGAAAAGAAAAGAAAGAAGAGATTCCAGAATTCGACCTCGGCGGACTTCGTGCACATACTTTTTCAAAGACCTATGTTGCTCCCCCGCTTTCACTTCTTGAAGTTGATAAAGGTAAGCCGGGAGTGGGTGATGTGAAAGCAAATGCAAACCTCATTAAACGAACTCTTCAAAACTTCGGCATCGATGTTGAGATGGATGAGATCACTATCGGTCCGACAGTATCGCGTTATGCAATGAAGCCTGCAGAAGGAGTCCGACTTTCAAAAATTGTAAGTCTCCAAGACAACCTCGCACTCGCACTCGCTGCCCCGACGATTCGAGTGGAAGCTCCAATCCCTGGTAAATCACTCGTTGGTATTGAAGTGCCAAACTCTTCAAAAACCGTGGTTGGACTCGGCTCACTTTTGAACGAATCAGCATACAAAAATTCTCCAAAACCACTCCTTACATCGATTGGCAAAAATGTGTCAGGTGATGCGGTATTTTACGACCTCGCAAAAATGCCACACCTCCTTATCGCAGGTACTACAGGATCCGGTAAGTCAGTGACAGTGCACGCACTCCTCACATCGCTCCTCTACCGAAACGGTCCCGATCTTTTGAAGTTCATCATGGTGGATGCAAAACGAGTTGAGCTCACTCTCTATAACAAGATCCCACACCTCCTTACTCCTGTAATCACAGATGCGAAGAAAACTATCCTCGCGCTCAAATGGGCAGCAAAAGAGATGGATAGAAGATACGATACCCTCGAAGGCCATTCTGTTCGAGATATTAGTTCTTACCACAAAAACATTTTGGAACCTGCTTTGAAGAAAAACAAAGATGCGACTGATCTTCCAGAAACAATGCCATATATAGTGATCGTTATTGATGAGCTTGCCGATCTTATGCAAGCATTCCCTCGCGAGCTTGAGGCATCTATCGTCAGACTCGCTCAGATGTCACGAGCTGTTGGTATCCACCTCATCCTCTCTACTCAAAGACCGTCAGTAAACGTCATCACAGGACTCATCAAGGCAAACATTCCAACAAGAATCGCTCTCAAGGTGCAGTCACAGATTGATTCAAGAACAATCATCGACAAGGCAGGTGCAGAAAAACTCGTCGGACAAGGAGATATGCTCTTCTCTTCTCAGGATGCTCCAGAACCTGTTCGAATCCAGTCTCCATATATTTCTGAAACTGAAGTGAAGAATGTGGTGAAGTATCTTGTTGATAGCTACAAAGATGAGATCCCTCAGGGGGACCTCGGACTTGTTGGTGGAGATAAAGCTCCGGATGAAAAGAATCCGATCTTTGATTCTGGATTTGATGATGATAAATCAGGTGCAGACGATGATGAGCTTTATGAAGAAGCCAAAGAGATAGTAATCCAGGCAGGTAAAGCTTCGACTTCATATATCCAACGAAAGCTTCGTGTTGGATATGCTCGAGCAGCAAGACTTATAGATATCCTCGAAGAAAAAGGTGTCATAGGGCCCGCAGACGGATCAAAGCCGAGAGAAGTGATCAACAGCGAAGGCAGAGCCGAAGTGGAAGAAATGTTATAGAAGTAATGAATGACGACCTGTAAGTAATGAGTAAATACAAATAAAAAAACCGAATGAAACGAAATCTCCGAACAATCGCAATTATAATATTCTTTCTTCTCTTCGTACTCTACGCAGGATTTGAGACATTAAAGCTCTTTTTGGGACCTTCGCTTGTGATCGATAATCCAAAAGACTTGTCAACAGTCACCGATCCGTCCGTCACCGTAAGTGGAAAAGTAAAACGAGTGTCCTATATCACACTGAATGACAGACAAATATTTGCAGATACTGAGGGGCACTTTGAGGATAAATTGCTCCTCCTCCCCGGCTATAATATAATTGAGATAGCAGTTCGTGATAGATTTAACAAAGAGGTAGATAAGACACTGAAGATCTGGTATTCAAATACCGCAAGCACAACAGTCAAATAATTATTAATAAAAACAAATTACAATGAAGAAAAAAGAAAAAGTGGCGAAAGAAAGAGTAGTATTAGGATCAAAGACAGCAATCGAAGAAACGATCCGAATGATCAAAACAAAATTTGGTGAAGAATCAATTATGAAACTTGGTGAAGCTCCAAAGGTAGACATCAATGTCATCCCTACCGGGTCTTTGGGACTTGATGCAGCGCTCGGTATCGGAGGATTCCCTCGTGGAAGAATACTCGAGATCTTTGGACCAGAATCATCTGGTAAGACTACTCTAGCGCTCCACGCAATTGCTGAGGCGCAGAAACTCGGCGGAGTTTGCGCATTCATTGATGCGGAGCACGCACTCGATCCAGAATATGCAAAACGAATTGGAGTAAACATAAGCGAACTTCTCATCTCTCAGCCTGACACAGGAGAACAGGCGCTTGAGATTGTTGAATCACTCGTTCGAACAGGAAAGATAGATATCGTTGTCATAGACTCAGTTGCAGCCCTCACGCCAAAAGATGAAATTGAAGGAGATATGGGTGCGCACCATGTGGGCAAGCAGGCGCGACTTATGGCTCAAGCACTTCGAAAACTTACAGCGATTGTCGCAAAATCAAAAACAATTATCATTTTCATTAACCAGATCCGAATGCAGATCGGTGTGATGTTCGGTAACCCTGAAACTACTCCAGGAGGAAAAGCTCTCAAATTCTACACGTCTATCAGACTCGATATCCGACGAATTGCCCAGATCAAAAAAGGCGAAGAAGTGATGGGTGGTCGTGTGCGAGTAAAAGTAGTTAAGAACAAAGTGGGAGCACCATTCAAACAAACAGAATTCGATCTTATGTACAACGAAGGTATCTCAAAGGAAGGTGAAATAATGGCTCTAGGAGAGAAGATGGGCATTCTCTCAAAGATGGGCAACTCATACAAATATACCCCTAAAAACGGCGAGGAAATCGCTCTAGGACGAGGTTATGATGCGACAAGACAATTCTTGAAGGAGAACAAAAAGATATCTGACGAGATCCTAGGCAAGATCAAGAAGTTTATGAACGAAGAAGGATTTGATGCGGTCCCTGCCCCAAATGAATTAGTAGAAGAAAAGCCTGAGGAATAAAATATAATTATGGATACACACAGATTAGATGAAGTTCAGGCAGAGAGGCCTAAAACAGAACCAATGCCAGCTCTCAAAAATGCACTTAGAACATACGCAGACGCCGAAACCCTGGAAAAGGGATTCATTGCGAGAGCAATTAGAGATAAGAAAATACATTCAAGATCACAACTTGATGCGATAAAAGATGCATTAGATATGCAGCGAGATGAAGAAATTGAGGCAATTCAAGGCACTTCTTATACAACAGAAAATGACCCCCTCGTATCAATTATTGACAGTGAATTAGCAGACATTGAGAAAATATTTTCAATTGGAAATGAAATCAATGATCGAATTAGAGGAGATCTCGACATACTTAATGATAATGTTAAAAAAATGGTGACCGAGGATCCTCTGCTTGTAACCAAATCTGAAGATGATCTGAGAAAAATTATTGTCGCAAAAGCAAAGGGGTTGCAACTTTTCCAATTATCCGAAGACGAAGAGTGGGCATTAAATCTGGTAGATAAACGAGAAGATTCAAGGGAAAAACAAGAGAAATATATAGAAGCTGAAATCAATAGTTTAATAAAAGAAATTAAGAAATAAAAAAATCGTCGCGCACATAAATGTACGCGACGTTTTTTATTATCCCCCACTCTACAAGAACTTCACGCGCACTCGTTTGCTCGATGTTGTTGCGAGATATCCAATGGTTCCCGGCAAAAGATTTCCGGAGATCAGATCGTCTCCTTTATCGCTGGCAAAAACACATCCTACCAAACAACATTTTTCTGACGAAAGTTCGATCGAAAATTTCCAACCAACGCCTTCCACAAACACCACAGGCTTTGGGCGATTCATGGACCTTCTTGCGTTTGAACTATCAGGCACCCAGCGTCCAAAGAATCCTTCTGGATATTTCGCCCACCCTCTTTGGTTATGCTGTCCAACGATCTGCCGACTCATCCTGTAGCATCCGCACACAAGAAGCCCTACTCTATCGAATACAATTTTGCTCATGGTCTGTGTCATTTTGGGTTAAAGAACAATGTTGCACCTGCAACAAAAAAGGACCCTCACTCGAGGGTCCCGTTTTTATAGTCAAAATAATTAACAACAAAAACCAAACCTCGAGATTTCTCGTGTGATTGGCCGTCGGCAAATATTGTTAAATATATAATTCATATTTAGTGCTTATTATCTTATTATAGCTAGTCATAAAAGTAAACAGCGCGACGCCATAGGCGTCGCGCTGTTTACTTTTTGTTTTGAACCTTTAGATTAGACTCTTTCTACGTATTCTCCTGTCTCAGTATTTACTCTGATAACATCTCCTTCGTTTATGAACATTGGAGCGTTCAAAGTTGCCCCAGTCTCAAGTGTGATGATTTTGTTACCGCCCTTCGCTGTGTCGCCTCTTACTGCTGGCGGAGCTTCTGTTACTTTGAGTTCTACTTTGATCGGCATATCGATACCAAAAACATTTTCTTCAAATACTTTTGATTCGATGACCGCGTTTGTTTTGATGAACTTTCGAGCTTCACCAAGCACTGTCTCAGAAAGCTTAAATCTGTTTGCAGGATTCTCAACATCGCAGAACCACCATTCACCTTTAGCTGTGTAGAGGAACTTAACCTGCTTTTTCTCGATCTCTGCCTCTTCTGCTTTGTCCTGAGCACTGAATGAGTGTTCAATCACTCGTCCTGTGATAACATTCCGGAGCTTTGTTGCATTCACTGGCTTTCGCATTTGCTTTCGAAACACGTGAGAAGACAACACTTCGTAAGGTTCGTTATCGAAAATAATACACTTTCTTTCTTTAATTTCGTTATATTCTAACATCGTAGTTTAACAAATATTGAATAAAGGTAACTCTAGAATTATCTAGCTACGTACGGCATGAGAGACATAAATCGAGCAAGCTTGATCGCGTTAGCGAGCTTTCGCTGGTTCTTTGCGCAAACACCAGTTTTCTTGCTGCTTAGGATTCGTCCGTGCGGATTTATAAATCTCTTAAGGATTTCGATATCCTTGTAATCAATATGATTGATTTGGTTTTGCTTAAAAAAGCACTGTTTTGAATTGACTGACATAATAATAATTTAATTTTTTAATTTGCACCCTTAGGGGTTACACTACTGTTATAATTCTAGAATGGAATATCTTCTATATTAATCTCCTCATTTGGATATTGGATTTCTGATCCTATATCATCTGCTGGAGTTGAGTGTCTTGGACCTGTACTTTCTTCTGCTTTTGGAGCTGAAGGTGTGTATGATCCACCTCCACCCATCGCCTTTGGTCCGAACTGGAAGTTCTCAACGATTATTTCTGTTCGGTATTTCTTACTTCCATCTTTGTCATCCCAGCTTCGTGTCTGGATTCTTCCTTCTACAAAAATAGGATTACCCTTTTTCATATACTGTGAGATGAGTTCTGCTGGCTTTCCGAAAGAAACAATATTGTGATACTCAGTCGCCTCTTGTTTTACACCATTTTTATCTTTGTAAGAACGGTTTGTTGCAAGACCAAATGATGCAACCTTAATACCTGATGGAAGAGCTTTTATTTCAGGATCCTTTGTAAGGTTCCCGTAAAGCATTGCTTTGTTTAGATACATAGTTTGATGTGTTTAGTTAGTAAGTTGAAAGAATCAAGGACGAACCCTGAACCACTTTATACTTCCTAATTATACCACCAAATTTTCAATCGATTTGTCGAGTTCTGCCTCGTTCACTTCTTCTTTTACTTCAGACTTCTTTTCTGTCTTCTCTACTCTCTTTGCTTCTTTGTCCTGGACAAATTTAGCGCCGTAAAGAGTATTCTCTTTAACAGTAGTGATAACAAGAAACCTAATCACATTATCGAGCTTTTCGATTTCTTTCTTGAAAGCCTCGATCTTGTCAGTAGCTAGTTCGAATTTAACCCATCCGAAATATGCTTCTGTTGAGATCTTCTTGTCTCCTTTGATAATCTTAGCGATTGGGTACGCTAAAGCCCGCAACCTTGGAAAGTCTTCACTTATCACTTCTGCTCTCATTGAATCGAGAACATCTTTGATATGAGAGACCTCGTGAGCAATATTTTCCTCGCCCACAAACGGAGCAATGTGAAAGCCTACTTCGTAGACCTTTGTATTGTCCTTGGATGACTCTTTTGTCATATGTTTATATATTTAATAATAATCGTAATACCGATTGCTCCAACATCGACTCGGACAATGTGTATGAGAGTACTCATCCACCTGCTCCTCGCTCGTTGGAATAAAAATCGCCCTAAATAAGGGATTTAGAGAGAATAACACAAAATTGTAGGTAAATCAATATAAAAAGTCGCCACCCCAATTGCAGGGTGACGACAATGATTTAGGTCGAGCTTTAAAAGACCGCTCTGCCACGAGCGACCTCGTGGGCACCAAAAGTGCAAAGACCAATCATATAAATGCTTACCCCCAGATGCACGACAAAAGCCCAGAGGTACTCAGTGTACTGATGAGTCAGACAGATTCCATAGACAACCTGAAGAGGACCCTCAAAAAAGACAACGGCGAAGCCTATGCTAATCCCCAATGCCAACCAGAGAGTGTAGATGAGATTTTTTTTCAAAAAGATACGGACGTTTTTGCGGTTCATAATGCTAGAGTTTCCCCCTTTGGTTTTATAGAGAGACAATTCTTCACTCAAAGATTGAGCAGAAAATTGTCCCTCTATAAATGAATCACTTCAAAGAACTTGAGATATCTGAACTATACTACGGAAACATGGAAAATCAATACCTTTGAATTTTATATCTTGAAGAGTTTTTTTGAGTTTTCTAGAAGTTGTGGAGCAACCTCATCCACAGGCAACCCTTTTATTTCAGCAATCTTTTTAACCACTTCTACTACATAGGCAGGCTCATTGCGCTTTCCTCTATATGGTACGGGGGCCACAAACGGACAATCTGTCTCTGAGAGAATCCTATCAAGTGGAATATGTCTTATAACTTCATCATAATTTTTGCCATATGTGATTGCACCTGTGAAAGAAAAAGTAAATCCAAGTTCAAGAAATTGATTAACGATATCTATGTTGCCCGCAAAGAAATGTACATCTCCCCGAAGATTCGGATGTGACGCTTTATATTTTTTGAGTATATCTATTACATCCTGATATGCTTCTACTTTTCCATTATCACGTATATGAAGCATTAAAGGCTTATCTACTTCAATCGCAAGCTTGATCTGCTCTTCAAAAGCCTTCATTTGGATCTCTTTTGTATTCACTTCTGTCCGAAAATAATCAAGACCGCACTCACCTATCCCTACCACCTTTGGATTCACAGCAAGTGATTTGTAATATTCATAATCAAACACTTCTCCGCGAGATGTGAATTCCTCGCCACCTTCACCTAACTCCTGAATATCATGGTAGGACTTGCTCGTATGCACAGGATGAAGACCAACTATCGCAAAGCAGCCGCACTCATCTCCAATCTCTACTGCTCGCTTTGAGGTATCTCGTTGAGTACCTACATTAATGATTTTGACGCCAGCATCCGTTGCCCTCTGTATCACCTTTTTATAATCATCCTTGAATGCATTTAGATTTAGATGAGAATGGTTGTCTATATATTTAAAATCACTCATCTTATTTTTTCTCTAGTATATGTTTATAAAGACCAGCAATACTTTTCACAATCGAAGGAAGGTACACAAGACCAAAAAGAATCGCAGAGATCATAATAATCGCATCGTACGACTGTCGGATCCAATAGTTATCCTGAAGATGAAGCCACATGCCAAATTCATCAAACGAAAGTGCGAGTCCAATTCCATAGATGAGCGCTGCAACTACCTTATGTCTTTGCATAGTGAAATTAATTGCAAGAATTCCCGCAATCGCAAGAAGGAATATGCCGTATGTCAGATGGTGTACATGGACGCCTCGCACAAGCAAAAAAAGATTTGGGAAATGATACACCAAAAGCCGCGCACCAATGAATGTCGGAATGAATGCAAAAAGGATCCAGAAGTTCACATCTTGTGTACGCACAAACATTGTAAATACTCGCGAGTGCAACTTTAGATTTTGATTTATGTTATCGATTTGATTCATGGATAAATTATTTACGAAGGAATATTGGAGCTTCTGGGGATTTGTTTGCCTTAATGCATTCCTTTATTTTTGCTGAAGTTTCAGGCATTACAGGCGTAAGCATTCGTCTTATGCTATAGAGTTTTACAACTAAACTCTTGATTACTTCTACCCCTTTTTCTTTGTCTGTTTTTACGAGTTTGAATGGTTCTGATTGTTGAATTATTGTATCGAGTTCTGCAATCTTTGCCCAGATATAATCCATTGCTTTGTTTATTTCAAATGTTTCAAAAAACTTATAGTATTCAGTCATATCTTCCCATTCTGAAAGCTCCACAGATTCACTTAAATTGTCTTGTGCCATCTTCATAATTCTACTTGTGAGATTGCCAATACCATTAGCAAGGTTAGCGTTATACGTTTCTTTGAATCTCTCAGGTGTAAATGGACTGTCTTCAAATGGCGACAGCTCCCGAAGTACGAAATACCGAAGTGCATCAGTGCCGTATTCAGCCACAAGATCATACGGGTTCACCGCATTACCGAGAGACTTTGACATTTTGATCCCTCCATCACCTGTTATAAATCCATTGATAATAATATTCTTTGTTGGTGGAAGTCCTGCTGCAATAAGCATCGCCTGCCACATCGCAGATTGCTGACGGAGATTATCTTTTCCGCAATACTGTACAGGTGCACCTTCTGCCCAAAACTTTTCAAAATTTGCAGTATCTTCCGGCCATCCCAAAGTCGAGATGTAGTTCACGAGCGCATCAAACCACACATACATAATATGATCATCATCCCCTGGCACAGGCACACCCCAAGACATTTTGCTCTTAAGACGAGAAATACTAAAATCTTCCAAGCCATTTTTTACAAAACTCTTTATTTCATTAAATCTGAAATCTGGAATAACAAGCGATGGATTTTCTTCATAGAGTTTCAAGAGCTTGTCTCCAAATGCAGAGAATTTGAAAAAGTAATTCTCTTCATCACGAAGCTCGATCTCTTTGTTGGGATGGATCGGACACTTTCCATCCACAAGCTCACTGTCAGTTTTTTCGAGCTCACAACCCACACAGTATTTGCTCTGATAGTTTTTCTTATAGATATATCCGTTTGCATTGCAGATCTCCCAAAACTTTTGGGCAGCTTTCACATGATGCTCATCAGTTGTTCGAATGAAATGTACATCATCTACAATATTCAAAAGTTCTTTGAGGCCTTTGAACTTTGCCGCATATTCATCTACGTACGCTTTGACATCCTTCCCCGCGTTTGTTGCATCAGTTAAAAGTTTCTGACCGTGCTCATCAGTACCAGTATTAAAGAACACTTCAAATCCTTGAAGTTTTTTTGCTCGAGTGATCGCATCTGCACGCACGATCTCCATCGCAAATCCGATATGAGGATCATTATTAACATACGGCAGAGTTGTTGTAATGTAAAAATTCTTAGACATAGGTTATCGTGATTTTTCGAGAGTCTTTTTCTTATCGAGATCTTCAACAACTTCAACCAAGAGTACCGAGAGAGGCACTGAAAGAAGTATCCCGAGGAATCCTGCAAGCTCATATCCAACCACAAGGGAGATGATCACAAGGATTGGAGGAATGCCCACCATCTTCCGAACCACGAGCGGGTAGAAGATATGGTTTTCAAATTGTTGAACGATGACATAGACCAAAAGCACAGCGAACCCAAGTCCAGCTCCCCCATCAAGAAGTGCAAACATCACTGCAGGAACAGCAGCTAAAGTCGGTCCGAATACTGGAATGATCTCAAGCACACCAGCAAGAAATCCTAAAGGAAGCGCATGCTTCACATGAAGTACAGAAAGAAGCATGAAGATAATTGAACCCACGAGCGCACCAAGAAATATCTGGCCTTGCATCCACGCACCGATCTTGTTCTTTGTTCGAGTCCAAAGGCTAATAACATAGTCCTCGCTTTTGATTGGAGTGACGATTCGAAGAAAATGAGTAATACCGTCTTTTGTTACAGAAAAATAGAATGACAAAACAACAATCAATATAAAACTGATTATACCTTGAAACACTCTTGCGGAGTCAATCGGCACACTCGCCGCAGTCACCCCTCCAGCACTCAAGTTTTGAACATAGCTTGCGTGTGAAATGGTATCAGCAACTTGTTTTATAATCGGTGAATAACCTTCAAGAATACTCTGATCCAAAAGCGGAATCACGTTGTTGATCTGATCAATGTAGGTAGGAATATTAGAAACCAAGTTTGATGTTTCAGAAAGGAATGTCGGTATAATGAAGAAAAGAATAAATCCAACGAGTGCAAATCCTGCGAGATAAATCGCGATAACTCCCACCACTCGAGGAACCTTTCGCTTCTCAAACCATCTAACTCCCGGATCGATCGCAGATGCGATGACGATAGCTGCGACAACAGCAAGCACAGAATCGCGAAGAAGGTAGACCATCCAAAAAACGATCAAAAGTATGCCTGTTTTTACGATTGTTCCCGCTGATATTTCGATAGTTTTGTTCTCAAATCCCATAAGATAAGAATACCACGAAATGCAGGCGGTAGTATAGAGTTGATAGTTTATAGTGTATTTCGCTATAAACTAATGACTACAAACCATAAACCGCTCTAATGATTCTTTGGGTCAAAAACTTTTACAAACTCAATGACCGTCGGCATAACATCCATGTTGGTGACATCTTCTGATGAAATAAACTTCACCGCCACACATTCATCAGATGGAGTGAAATTCAGATCGGCAATTTTTACCTCATAAAATACATTAACAATATAAAAATCCTTAGTTCTAGCAGGCGCAGTTATAAAATAAGAAGGTCTTGGATCAATAGAGAGCACATTAAATGCTGTCTCTTCTTTTATTTCTCGAAGCAAACAATCAATCGGCTTCTCTCCTCGCTCCAATCCTCCTCCAGGCAATTCCCATCCCACACCCTCACCTTGAGTTACCAAAAATTTTGTTCTCGTCTCATCGAGAATCAAGGCTTTGACACTAACTCTATAACAACAAGGTGGTAATTCTGATTTCATTTTAATATTTATATTTAACAACCAGACGAACAAGCGCTGAGAAGGCCAATAAACATAACAGGGATATAAAAGATAGCCAGAAGCAAAAAAGTAAATAAATAATCAACACCTTTTCGGTTTTCCCTTTTTAAAAAGGAAGCAATCATAAGTCCAAAAATTAAGAGAAGGTGACCCAAATAAACAAGTGGTACAATAGAAAAATAATTTCTAACCGCAAAATTAAAGCTGTGGTTCCATCCGTACACACCATTAATCCTGTCAACTACAATAAACAACACAAGTGCAGGAAATGTGTAAAGCAAAAAAAGAGTAAAGTGATATCCAAGTATTCCCACTTTCTTTTTCTTCACATCTGGAATGATAACCGCCTGCTCAATTAATCTGTTTTTTTCAGCTTCATCCATAGTGTTATTTATATTTTAAATATCTCTTCAAATTCTGCAGTATCTTTGTAAGGTCCAACGATCGAGAGATTCATTCCTTCGTTTTTGAAAATCTCTTTTGCCACCTGCATTATGTCTTTTGATTTTACACTCTCGATGATCTTTGCTTTTTGTTCTGGAGTTCGAGTCTTTTGGTCCAAGAGTTCTGGAAACGCATAGAAGTCTGCATATTGATCTGATGTTTCAAGACCGAGATAAAGCCCGCTCGTTCGAAGCTCTTTTGCCTTTTTGAGTTCTGTGTCCCCTACGAGCTCTTCCTTCATTTTTCTACACTCTGCAAGAATCGCAACGATCGCTTCTTTGACTCGATCCTTTGATACTCCTGATGCAATTGCAAAATATCCTCGATCAAGTGACGCATCGTGTCCTGCTCGCACATAGTAACAAAGTCCAAGCTCATCTCGCATTTTTCTAAAGAGTCGTGAACTCATCCCATGTCCGAGCACACTCTCAAGCATTCCCACTTTATGAAGATCTTTGTGTCCCAAAGGAAATGCTCGGAACCCAATAATGATATGTGCCTGATCTGTTTCTTTGTAATGGATTTTTATCTGTGGAGTTTTTTGCATCTCTACAGTCTTTTGTTTTTTGTCTTTCTTTGCTTTTGAAATATCTTTGAACGCGTCAGTAACCATTCGAACTGTCTTTGCTTCATTTATTTTTCCTGCAACCACTACCACTGTCCCCTTCGCAACATAATGCTTTGAACGATAGTCAATCAAATCCTTTTGCGTGAGATTTCGAACGATTTGTTCTCGTCCAATGATAGGCCATCCTGCTGGCTGATCTGTACCATAAAGGAGTTCTTCAAATACTTCTCCCACTTTTGCTTGCGGCAAATCCTCATACATTTTCATCTCTTCGATCACAACACCCTTTTCTCTTTGAATCGCATCTTCGGTGAAGATTGGATTCTGATAAATGTCAGAAATAATATCAATAAGTTTTGGAAGATTCTTGCTGTGTGCTTTTGCCCAGTAGCCTGTGTATTCTTTTGATGTAAATGCGTTCGATTGTGCACCGAGCTCATCAAGCTCTCGAGAAACATCTCCAGTATTTGGACGCTTCGCTGTACCTTGAAAGCACATATGCTCCAAGAAATGTGAGAGTCCGTTGATCTCTTTTGTTTCATAATCAGAACCCGCAGACACAAGCACCATCGCAGTCACTGTCTCTGTGTTTTTAAGTGGAACCGTAATAACTCGAAGTCCGTTTTTAAGTGTTGTTTTTGTATGCATAAAGGCATTTTAACATAAAAATAAAAAACCTCCTTGCGAATGAGCAAGGGCGGTGTGGGTAGAAAATGAACAGTTCAAAGAACCGGAGTCCCGAGCGGTTGACCATTCGCACGATATGCAATATGGATGCAACCGATAGAATTACCAAGTTCGGTTTTCACATCAAGTAGCCGCCAATGATCCTCACCCCCGATGACCACAGCATGGGCTGCTTCAAGCTCTTGAAGCAGCCTCTGACTGATCGGAACGTCGGTTCGAATAGCGACATACTCTTCAGGAGGACGGCCAATAATAGGCACACTCTTCAATTTGTAAGTTTGAACACCGGGAATATGGACGGTGACATACCTACCATTCCAAGGCGTGGTAATAATTGCGCTAAAATGTCTGACGAGCCAATCAGCGAAAAACTGCGGGGCATCAACATGAGCAACGGCAAAATCTAGCAAGGGACGGAAGGAACGGATCATAGAGATGTAGACTGAAACCCGAGCCAATTGGGTTTGTTAAGGTGGATTGAGCTCATTGGCGAGCTTGTTCTGGGGGTTAGATTACAAGGTTTTAAACAAAAGTAAAGCACCGCGAAGCCTAAGGCTTCGCGGTGCTTTACTTTATTATACACATCACTTTCCTAAAATAGCTGCAATCCTTGCTTTGGTCAAAGGGCCAAAGAACCCCGCGGCAGGTGAAATATTATTTGCCTTCTGGAAACTGGCCAAAGCTATTTTTGTCTTTGGACCGAATGTCGTTGACTCATTACCTATTGAACCTGCTCCAACATTTGAGATCGTATACCCTAGACTATTTAAAAGTTTTTGGATCTGTCTCACGTCTTCACCTTTCGATCCAAGACTTCGACTGAGAACAAGTGGAACAGAATTCACTACGAGTTGTTTTGCCGGATTAATATCAATAGTGAGTTTTGATAGAAGTGCTTCAATATTTTTTTGCTCGATCGGTGGAAGAGATTTATTTACAAGCACATCTAATTTCGGCAAAGTAGTATTAGGTAGAATAGTTGGCAAAATATTTGGAACATTCGGTGTGACTGGATTTGTCGGATTTGTGACCGGTGTCGTTACGGGCGCCGATGATCCTCCTCCACCTCCCCCGCCGCCACCTCCTCCGCCAGAAGATCCAGAGAGATTAATGGTCGCAATGACACTATTTGATACCGATGAAGCAACCGTCGTAAGAAGTGAGAGTGTTTGTATCGCTGTCAAAGTATGTGTTCCTGAATAAAGCGACACTGTCTTTTGCCAAAAACCACTTCCATCAACAGTCGTTGTTGCGACCAGAGTTCCATTATCAAAGACCGACACGACTGCAGTTGATGAACCTGTACCAGAAATTACCGCATTAGTACTTCCTACCGTAGTAGCCGCCGTAAAGACCGGAGTCGCTGGGGTTTGCGTTACAAACTCACCCACATTGTAATTTAAAAGTGTACTATTGTAATCAAAGCCACCAAGCGTCACGAGAGCACCGTCGCTTCTTTTTGAAACTTGTAGCACAGTTCCTGTAATACCATTGCCAAATGCATTTTGAAAATCAGTATCGAGTGTTCCGTCCTTATTAAGACGCACAAGTCCATTTGTCCCAATATTGTTATATGAACTAAAAGCTCCTCCAATGATCATCTTGTCATCATCTTGAACATATACCGAATATGGCGTCTGAGAAAATCCTGCTCCAGAATTCGTAGCAAAACTTGTATCAAGGGTTCCATCGGGATTCAGTAATACAATTCTAGTTACAGGAACCCCATTAAAACTAGTGAAAAATCCAATAACAACAATTTTACCATCATGACGCACTTTCATATCTGTTATATTCGAAAACGCAAAACCTGTACCATTGTTCACAGCGAAGCTCGAATCAAAAGTTCCATTGATATCAAATTTTGCAATACGATGTAGTGTTGTTGTGGCTCCACTTCCATTTACATAATCAGACATAGTTCCTCCAACATAAAAACTATGATCGCCATCAAAAGCAATTGCTTTGCCGGCACCACCCAATGAAATACCATTTATACCAATACCAAAATTACTATTAAAATTGGTATCAAGACTTCCATCCTGATTGAGAAGTGCTACTCCACCCACAGTAGTGCCGTTATAATTATTGAAATTACCAGTTACAAGCAATTTATCTCCTGCTTTTGTTGCCGCATATACATTTGCACCACTATTTCCATTGATTGTAAAACCATATCCTCCATTACTATTACTACAAACAAAATTTGTATCTAAAGTACCATCTGAATTTAACCTGCCAATATTACAGCCATTAACTCCGCTGAATTTAATATAGTCACCCGGTATAAATACAATCTTGCCCTGTGAATCTGTAAAGATCCTATTTACATTTATATTTTGATCACTATAGTTCAAAACACCAGATCCTATATTGGTTGCAAAATTCATATCAAGCAACCCAGAAGAATTGAGACGAGCAATGTCGTTTTGATTCACACCATTTACTGAAGTATAACTACCGCCAATAAGCACTTTATCATTCGAGTCTACAAAAAGTGACGTCGTATTTCCTGAAATAGTAGCTAGAGTAAAAGAAGGATCGAGAATAATTTTTGGTCCAGCCTGCGGCACACTTCTTAGACTCACCGTATTTGATATTGTTGCTTGCGAAGGATACGTACCGCTGTCAGTCGCAGAGACCACAAGAGTCAAATTTGTACCTAAAGCACCGATACTCATATCATGAGTCTGATGTAAAACACCAGTTGCAGGATTTATACTGAAATAATCTGAAGCATTGAGCGTTGTTGTAGATGTAGTGAGACTTACAAGCGCATATGTGAGAGTTTGATCACTGTCAGCATCGGTTGCAAGGTATGTAAACAGCGCCGAAGAAGGATCAGTATGTTCGTATGTAATTATGTTAGACGAAGGTGAACTCGTAAATACAGGCTGGCGATTGAACGGATACTGAATGAAGCAGGCTGGATTATACTGTGTTACCTGGTATCCTCCACCAAGATTTGTCATCGCGGTATTAATCTGACTCATATATGCTCCCGCACTTGGTGCATATCCCCCTCCACCACCATAAGTAGCAGAAAGAAGTACGGGATGATTATCAATGAGAATAAATTCAGGATTACCCGAATCTCCAGAAATAATAGTTTCGCTATATGGAGCAAAGTCTCCGCTTGTATATGTACTATAAGTAATTGCATCTCCCATCGAAAAAATACTGTGTATCAAAGCTTTTGCTTCTTGATCAAAGTACACGACAGGAACAGCCAAATTTTGAGGAGTATATTGCTGCACCAAACTTCGAAGAGTTGATGACGCAATAAGCGGATAGTAAGTAATACTGTCAGGAAGATCGGAATCGAGTACCCCTATTTCAATATCAGTACCATAAATATTTTGAATGCCTGTTACAGTCCTCTCTATTCTATTACCACTCGCATCGATAAATCCCAATACTTCGCCTGGATTTGGTGTGTAGTGTGCCGCAGCAAGAAAGTGTCGAGGTGAAATGAGAGTTGCGATTCTATTCGGCGCAATACCTGTACCGCTTGAATATAAGTTGTACCCGGCAACTCCAGTAAAATCGAGCGCACTTGCACCTTTCTTTGTCCATGAGTTTGGGTTGGGAGTCCATGGTGCAGTCGTACTCGCAAGACTAAAATCCCTGTTTGAATACATAGATAGACCTGTTGTTGAAGAGGTCTGACTTATACGAGACTCGATTTGATTTGTTGTATGTGTTGTTAAATTCGTCGAATCAAGACTCCCGCAAGAAGTCGTCGAACCATCAGGAATAGTGACATGCGCAGATGCAGTATTTACACAGAAGAAAATAATAAAAATAATTAATATATTCCTTAGATGATGATTGTGCATTTTTATTAGATATTATTTTTGATGTACTCAATTACTTCCTCAACACTCTTTCTCTCCTGCTCTCCTGTATCTCTGTGTCTTATAGTCACTCCTGTATTTTTTTCGATTGTATCAAAGTCGATCACGACACAATAAGGTGTCCCAATCTCATCTTGTCGTCGATATCGTTTTCCAATATTTCCATTGTCATCAAATATTACTCGTCCTGGAAATACCTTTCGCATTGCATTGTATACCTCTCTCGCCTTTGTCATGAGCTCTGGCTTGTTTTTGAGAAGCGGAGACACGGCCACAAGAAATGGTGCAACTTTCGGAGACAGTTTCAAAAATGTTCTGACTTCCCCCCCAAGATTATCTTCTGTATACGCGTCAGAAAGAACCGCAAGAAGTGTTCGTCCCACTCCAAAAGAAGGTTCGATCACATGCGGAACATATCGTTCTTTTGTTTCTTCATCAAAATATGAGAGATCAACTGTAGATCCCACTGTATGTGCCTTGAGATCAAAATCTGTTCTGTACGCGAGACCATAAAGTTCCTTTTTACCAAACGGAAAATCAAATTCAAAATCAATTGTTCGCTTGCTGTAGTGTGCCCTATCTTCATCTGCCACTTCAAGCTCGTGAACCTTGTCTTGGGAAAGTCCTACATCTTTTGTATATTCCCAGACTTCCTTTCTGAAAGCTTCAAAATTTTCTTTCCAAGAATCCGCCTTTATAAAATATTCTATTTCCATCTGTTCAAGTTCTCGCACACGGAAAATAAAATCTCGAGGAGCGATCTCGTTTCGAAATGCTTTACCGATCTGCGCCATACCAAAAGGAAGTTTTGGATGGAGTGAGTCTAGTACATTTTTAAAGTTTACAAACATACCCCCAGCTGTTTCTGGACGAAGGTATGAAACTGAAGAATCATCCTGGATCGCGCCAATCGAGGTCTGGAGCATCATATTAAATTGTCTTACCTCGCCAAGAGGATTTCCTTCAGGACTCTTGAGTCCTTTTTCTTTTATTACTTTATCCATATCAGGAAATTTCATCCCCTTTGGATCAACACCTGCATCTTCAAGAAGATGATCTGCTCTGTATCTTTTTTTGGTTTTAAGATCTTCAACTAAAGGATCAGAAAATCCAGCAACGTGCCCAGAGGACTTCCAAACATTTTGATTCATGAGGATCGCCGCATCCATTCCGTACATATCTTCTCGATCAAGAACGAATCTCTTCCACCAGAGATTTTGAATATTATTCTTGAGCGCAACACCAAGCGGTCCATAGTCCCAAGTACCTGCAAGTCCTCCATAGATCTCAGAACCCTGGAATACAAATCCGCGGCGCTTACAGAGACTGATTATTTTTTCCATCTTATTTTCCATTTGTTTTAAAATTTTATTTATTGTGGCTGCACCTGAGAATCATCGTATGTATAGAGCGGATCTGTCGGCAATTGTGTTGTTAATACTTCATTTGTTCCAGAAAGTGAAGTGTTTGTAAATGTATCACGAGCAGTGAAATTCGCAACACCTACAAGGATCGGAGAAGTCTGAACCTGGCTTTGACTTGGTATAAATCCTATCTGGAATGACACCTGTCGGAGCGCCACCTTGCCGTTCGACTGTGCATTCATGCCTCCAACATCCCAGTCCACTTGGCGCGAATCTGGATTGTATGTAACCTTCTCCCCGGGACCAACTACAATATTATTCCAAGTAATATAGTCAGGAAGTATTGCGCTCACCTTTGCCTCGCCGAGCTCATTGAATGTATTTGTTATTGCCCATGTGACTGTATATTGAGTCTGCTTCCCTACCTTTGGAGGAAGATCGCCCTCATTTTCTATAGGTCCTGTATTGTGTGTTACCTGAGCAGAGAAGCGTGCATCAGTTTCTACTTTTATATCCTTATGTATTGTTGAAACAATATTTTCTGGAACACCTGATTCAAGTCTTCTTTTTGCTTTTACAGTAATGTCAGTTGTAAATACGGGATGAGTAATTTTGAGCGATTGAGCCACTGATGATTTGAAGAGACTGAATGTATAAGGCTCATCTATATTATTGTTAGGTAATATATTCTCCAGGTTTTTATCATAAGACTTGTTCCATCTAATGACACCAAGGTTCGAATCATAGAATCCTCCGTTTGGCTTAAATGTATTAGGAACAACAATAGGTCCAGTTATTTTTGATTCAACTTCAACATCATAAATCGGCACATCAAGATTGTTTGTAAGATTGATGTTTGATGACAATGTTGTTCCGCTTCTTGCAATATAGTCGACGCCTGCAGGACTGTTTCTTTCATACGAAAGTAGAACTCCGATAAACGGCTCTTTGATCGTCACTTGCTGTGTAACTGCAGAGATAACCCCGCTTACTTGTGTTGGGACTTTTGCATCTTTTGTTCCAACGCTTATTTTAAAATATCTATCTTCATCATTATGATCTCCATACATCTTGCCTTTGATCACAATTGTTCGCTTGCCATTTGCTTCAATATCTCCAAGATTCCAGACCGTGGTCTTAGGTATTGGTAGAGGAGTTGTTGATGCAACTTCATAGCCAAATGGCAATGAAGCAGTAAGGAGCACATCTTTTACTACCTGATCACTGTTTGAAACAACGTTGAGTGTCAGTGTATAGTCTTGATTTGCATTTACTTCTTTGAGACCATCGACAGAAAGAGTAAGCGGCGCCGATCCTATCATCACTTCATATGATGTATCTTTAGTAAACACACTCATTGCAGTTGGTATGCGATATTCGAGAGTCATATCAATATGAGCAGTTGCACCCTCTTCTCCATAGAGAACCGACTTGATAGTTCGGCGCACAGTTGTGTGCGGTGCAATGTCATCAAAAGCAACACGATCATGAGTCATCGGAGTCACAGAATCTGTCGCGCTTCGAGTACCCTGAGGATATTCAAGGATAAGATCTGCTACTTCGAGAGTTGTGTCATTGTTGTTTGTTATTGATACATCAAGCGATGTGTCTTCTCCGGCCTTTACCGTTGTAGGACCAACAACCTCTATCTTGATGTTATTTGCAGAAATGATATTGCTTCCATTGAAATACACATATCCCGCAACACAGAGAGACACAATAAAAAATATCACCGCAAGCCAAAGTACTTTTTTTGAAAAGCTTTTTGGCGGCTGGTCAGCGGGAATATAGTCAACACTTTTTGTGAGTTCTTTTTTTTCTTCGTCCCAATTATCTTTTACTTCGCTTTTGTGGCCATTAAGATCGAGTACGAAATTAGGCTTGATCTTTATTTTTCTTGAATAAAGAGCATTGCGAAGATTTTCTATTTTACTTTTATCAGCAGAATTTTCCATTAAATCTAATTATATAATGGAAAACACGAAAACTACAGCTACAACACTGCATAAAATTAAATGGAAGGCAGACCTAGAAGCCTGTCGCCTTCAACGCCTTATTGATCTCTTTTACGATCGGAGCCTTTTCCAAAAAAATCGCATCCAGAGTCGCTTCGTCAAAATCTTTATCGATATATTTTGAGATTCCGATATCTGTCCCGTATCCAAGACTTCCCAATATCTTTATCATTCCCAACATCTCTATTCCCTCCCCAATCTCAGTGTCTTTTTTCTCTAATATAAGCTTATACATATTTAAAACAACTTCAAAGAGAGACTCATTTTTCTCTTCGCCATGAATGAGAGATTTGAGTACAGAAAGCATTCGTGCAAATATTTTGTAGCCTTTGTTTTTAAGCGAAATCATTTCGCCCATTTGTTTTGCTTCAACAAGCTTCCATCCCGTTTTTGTTTTAAGGACTGTGAGAGAAAGTAATACGCCCACAAAAAGGTGCGGACGGAGTTTTGATTTACTGAGACGTACAGATGTTGCGCTCGCAAACACCATTCCAAAATCCTCCGTATAGATTGAGTAGAGCATATCAGCCTCTTTGCTTCCTCTCGTGTTTACAATAAATCCAAGAGTTGTATATTTGTGATGCATTGAAGATAAATCAAAGATTAGAGATCGAAAATCAAAAATAGCTATTCAAGAATCTTCAACACAGAATCGAGCGCAGACTGAAGCCTCATCACTCCATCCTCTTCACAGAAATGCCCCTTTCCCTCTTCAAGAATGAGTTCTGCATCGAGCTCCTTCTGGAATTCCAAAGCTTTTGCGAGAGGTACTGCAGAATCATTATCAGAGACAATTGTGACAAATTTATCACAATGTTTTTTTGCCTTACCAACCTCTTCTGGTGTGAGATAGAATTTTTCTATGAATGATTCAGCGTCGTCCCGCATGCCGATATCACTACTGAAGCCTGCCACAAAAACAGCTCCTGCAATTTTTTCACTATCTTTCAAACTTCGAAGATAATGCACAAGAGCAATACATCCCAAAGAATGCCCGACAACACAAGTATCCATATCAGGAGTACCAATAGCTTCCGCAATTTCTTTATTCCACACTTCAAGTTCTGGCTGGCTTCCACCAGAAAGCTGCGGCTCAATGACTCGTATTCCTTTTCCGATCAAAGTTCCCTTAAACCATTTTTTCCAATGATCTCCAGGATGCCCATCCCATCCGTGAATAAGTATTACTCTTTTCATATTATTTTTATTTAAGCTAAAGCAATTGTAAACTCAATATCATCAATCACAATCTTCTCCCCAACTCCTATAGTTTTAACTTCAATATTCTTTGCGAGCACCGCATCTCGAATCATCATGAGCCATTCTGGTTTTTCAAGTACATCTTTTCCAGATTCGTTGGCGCCAATATGAAGTACAATCGGATCACTCGGAGTAAGTCCGCTTTTCTTTCGCAAGTCTTGAACTGCTCGGATTATCTCTCGAACAATTCCCTCTTCTTTGAGTGCTGGTGTGATGGTAACATCAAGCTCAGCTTCATTAGTAACCGACTCATCAAAAATAACTTCTTTAATATTTACTCGTTCTTTTACAAGAATTAAATATTCTTCCCCCACTTTTGACTTTAGACTTTTGACTTTCAACTTTCCTAGCGGCTGTCGCACTTTGATATCAGCTTTCATTCTCGCATCAAGTCCCAGTGATACAATCTCTCGAGTGAACTGCATTTGTGTTGCGCGATCATCTGCACCAGCATCAATTGTAGCTGTTGGCCAATTTCCGAGATGCACACTTTCTGCGTCATTTTCCAATCGAAGCTTTAAATAAAGATCTTCTGCAAAGAAGGGTGCAAATGGTGCCAAAAGTGTCGAAAGGGTTTTCAATACAAAATAAAGAGTCTGCTTTGCGCCCGTATCCCCATCTCTAAATCTGTCTCTCGATAGCTGCAAGTACCATGTAGAAAGATCTGCGACGAATTCCTTAATGTCTCGGACCGGTTCAAGGAGTTTATAACTCTCCATATTCCGAGTAACATTTATCACCAAATCATTCAATCGATCAAGTACCCAAAGATCCATTACATTCTTTGTCTGAGGTATCTCATTATTCTCGAGAGTTTTATCTCGATAGAGTTCATAGAATGTAAATGTATTTCCAATAAGATTGAATACTTTTTTATTTATTTCATCTACCGTTTTCTCGTCGTAGTTCTTGCTCTCTCCTGGCTGGTTCACTGAATACATCCAAAGCCTTATCGCATCGATTCCATACTTGTCCATTTGTTCCCAAGGGTTTACCACATTGCCGAGTGACTTCGACATTTTCTTTCCATTTTTGTCCAAGAGATGTCCGAGACAGATCACGTTTTTGTAAGCATTCCCGCGATTCATGAGCACTCCAACAGCATGAAGCGTATAAAACCACCCGCGAGTCTGATCGATAGCTTCAGAAATAAAGTCAGCCGGGTATGGAATACTCTTTGTATATTCTTGAAAAGTTGCCTTGCCCCTCTTCTCCCCCATCTGAGCAAAAGGCATAGCTCCTGAATCAAACCATACATCCATCACTTCTTTCACTCGTTTTAATTCTTTTCCATTTTCATCAACGAGCACAACATCATCAATAAAAGGCTTATGAAGATCTATTTCATATTTTTCATTATGTGGGAGCGGAACGAAATCAAAATCTCTTACTTCTGCATTTTTGTATTTGAGAAATGTATTATGGAATTCTGCAATTTGAGAAATATCCAAAAGATTATCGAGAGCAAAAAGAGCCTTCAGTACCGAAGCATGACTAACGATAAGAATTCTTTTACCTTGATATTTTTTATCAATCTCATATATGAATTCTCCCGCTCGCTTTACCACATCAGCATACGCTTCCCCGCCTGGCATTCGATATGTATGAAAGTCTTTGCCCGCATCTTTGTAGATCGCATCAAAAAGTGAATCGATCGGCTTGCCATTCCACCCTTCTCCGACACTCCACTCAGAAAGTCGAGGATCATCAATAATATTTTCTTTACCGATTCCAAGTACATCACACACGATATGCATTGTGTCTTCTGTTCGAAGGTACGGTGAAACAAAAACAATATCAGGTTTATACTCTTCGCCTTTGAGTTTCTCTGCTTCTTTTCGAACCATTGCTTTTCCTTCATCGCTCAAACATGCACTTCCTTCCAATACAAAATCCCAAACACCAAGACCATTCTTCTCGGTCTTCCCGTGTCGCATGAGCTTGTAGTTGTTGCCTGATTTCTTTGTGTATTTTTTGAGCGTTTGAATACTGTCTATAACCACTCTCTTTTCCCCATCTTCTGACATCCAGATTGGAAGCGGTGTGCCCCAATATCGTTCACGAGAAATAGCCCAGTCTTTGATCTCCCGAAGCCATTCGCCAAATCTTCCTTCTTTGATATATTCTGGTTCCCAATTTATTTTTTCATTTTCTGCCACGAGTTTATCGCGCAGTTTTGACATTCCGATGTACCACGAATCTCTTGCGTAGTAGATGAGAGGAGTCTTACATCTCCAACAATGCGGATATGAGTGCTCGTATTTTTCTTTTTTGAAAAGGAGTCCTCTATGTGCAAGATCTTTAATAATGTCTACCGCAACCTCTTCATCTTTCACAAATCTGCCAGATAAGAAGTCAGTATTGTCGATGAAGTTTCCTTCTGGAGTTACTGTATGGAATTTTGGAAGTCCAACCTTTGTTCCAAGTTCAAAGTCATCAGATCCGTACATAACCGCAGTATGCACAACACCAGTACCGTCTGTTGTTGTCACAAAATCTGCAGCATATATCTTGAATGCATTTTCGAGCTTTGGTTTTTCAGTTTCAGTTATATTGTTTATGAGATATGGATAAAGAGGCTCGTATACAAGTCCTACAAGATCACTTCCTTTGATATCACCATGTACAATCTCAATCTTTTGATCCTTAAAAAGAGTCTCGACTCGAGCACTTGCAACAATGTAGAGTTCAGAAATTCCTTCTACACGGAGAGCTGTATAAGAAATATCATTCCCCACAGCAAGACCAACATTTCCCGGGAGTGTCCAAGGAGTTGTTGTCCACGCCAAAATATAAGCTGTCTCTTTTATCTCGTATTCACTTCCCCATTTCTGTCCAGGAACAAGATGAAACTTAGCAGTCACCGAAAGATCTTTTACATCCTGATATCCTTGAGCAAGTTCATGAGACGAAAGCGTTGTTCCACATCGAGGACACCATGGTGCGATTCGATAGTCTTTGTAAATTAAATTCTGTTCATTGATCTTGCCCACCACTCCCCAGAGTGATTCAATGTATGAATTATTGAAAGTAAAAAACGCATTATTGTAATCTGCCCAATAACCGATTCGTGCGCTGAAGTTACGAAACTCATTGATGAATTGGAGCACACTCTCTTTGCATTTTTTGTTGAATTCTACTACCCCATATTCTTCGATCTCTTTTTTGCTTTTGAGTCCTAGGTTTTTTTCAACCAAAAGCTCTACCGGGAGTCCATGAGTATCCCATCCCGCTCTTCGAGGTACACGAAAACCCTGCATTGTCTTGTAACGAGGGATTGCATCCTTAAATACTCGAGCTTCAATATGATGAATTCCTGGCTTTCCATTGGCAGTTGGAGGACCTTCATAAAACACATACTCTCCTTTTGGAGAATCCTTTTCAAGTGTTTTTGCAAAAATGTTGTTTTCTTCCCAGAATTTAAGTATTCCCTCTTCACGAAGGGCTTGCGGACTTTTCTTTAGTTCATTGTTTTCCATTCGCCCATATTAGCATTTTTAGAACCCATTTCAAAATTAATGAATAATACAAAAGCCAATGAGACTTAGTATGAAACTGTGTCGTATATGAGAGAAAATACGATCAAAGCTGCAATAACAATAATTCCGACAATTATAAGGCTTCGAAGATGCTTTCGGGTTTTTGAATATTCAGATTCATTAAATGCATGAGATGTTGTTTTGACATCCTTCCAAAGAAAATAAGTAAATGTTACAAAAAAAGTAGCAGACAGAAGCGTGGCAAGCGAAGTGAAAACATCAAGAACAACAGAAGCAAAGATTCCTGGATTTAAAAGAGCCGGTTCCTCATGAAGGAAAAACGCACTATAAATATCAGAGAGATTATTGATCGGAATAAATAGACCAATTGCAATTGCAACAAGAACAAAAGGTACTGCACTCAAAATCCAGATTATTGCCATTCGCCAAGAGAGTCGAAACTGCCTTTTTGAAGTGAGAAGGAAACTTGAAGCGACCGCATCGAGACCCTTTCTCCCCTCAAAGATATACATATATGCAGAAAATATTCCGCCGACAAAAAACTTTATTATAAATCGAAGCGCAAAATACAAAAGAATAACCGAAAGAGCGATAGTGAAAAGCATTGAAGAAATACTATCCTGAAGTAATCCTTTGGTTAAAATTGAGGTGACAAGAAATACAATTCCTGCAGGTATCATAGTCAATAAAATAAAAATGAAGTTTAGAATCCCGACGCAAAACATCACAACCGCAAGAGGTATGATTTTTCTAAGCACAGATTTGTACCACGCTTTTGGATGAGGTCTTTCACCTTCATTTATTCTCTCTACAATCCCTGGAGCATCAAGTACCAAGAATTTATAAAAACAACTAAATATAAAAGTGGCGAGACTAAATAGCCCGACTGCAATAGCCGCAATAACAGAATCAGAGTCAGGAATGAGATCAAGACAAATGAGAGAGATGAGAACTACTGCTTCAATGGGAAGAAAAAGATAGACCATCTTTTTCCAATTGGTTTTGTAAAAAACAAGCGTACTTTTGAATATCTTTCGAAATGGAGAAAGTTTTTGATGATGATTCATAATGAAATATTATACCACGAGCTTCTTGCCCTAGGAGAAAACCTACACACTAAAATAAAATCAATTTGCATATTATATTTGACTTAACAAATTATATAGCAAAACTAAACAGCTTGAGGTTTTCTCACAGGGTGAACGGATAGTTCTTTACACTTTTCACTGCACCAAGGCAACCCACCTTCATCGAGGCATTTTTCACAGCAGAGCATTCGCGCGTTACATTCACTTCGAGCACAGTTTTCATACCGTTCAGTTTTGTCTTTACAGAATTTGCACTTACCAACAATTTCTCTTTCTCCTCCAAAATCCATCACTACTCGCCCATCGAATGTGTAAAGGGTTCCGAGAAAATCTTCACCAGGAAAAGCCTCCATATATTTGTGCATTCCACCATCAAGCTGGTAGACATCTTTGAATCCTTTTTTCAAAAGAAAACCTGATGCTTTTTCGCATCGCACTCCACCAGTACATACAGTGAGTACTTTTTTGTCTTTGATATTAGCAATCTCGCTAAGCTTCTTTGGAAGATCTCGAAAGTTTTCAAGCTGAGGATTGATTGAGTTTTTGAAATGACCTACATCAAACTCATAATCGTTACGCATATCAACTACCACGAAGTCCTCATTCTTCTCGTACCATTTCTTGAGTTCTGCCGGTGGCAAGTGTTTACCTGTCATATGTCGAGGATCTACATCATCTTCTCCGAGGTGGAGTGACACGATTTCTGGTCTGACTTTTATTTTAAGTTTTGGAAACGCATTTCCTGTTCCAACACTATCTTTAAACTGAATATCAGAAAAATTACCCGTCCCACGAGTCTTTGGGTCTTTGTTCAAATCCACAAGCATCTTTCGATATTTGAGAGTATTTGCAGTTGTTCCTTCAAGAGTTCCATTGATACCCTCTTTGGCGATAATTATTCGCCCTTTGAGATCAAGAGATTCACACACAGCTTTATGCCAGAGCATGAGTGCCTCAGGGTTTTCTACTGGTGTGTATTTATAATAAAGGATAATAGTGTGTTCGCTTTGCATATTGTGTATATTAGGCGAAAAGTGACGAAAATTCAAGCAAAAAATAAAATGCACCGAAGCTACGCTTCGGTGCATTTATCAATTCTAGATATTATTTCTTTCCACACTCACCTTCGCATTTCCCTGCGCAGTCTCCTGTCTCACATCCCATCACCTTGCACACTTTGCAAGAACCGCCTTCTTTGTGACATTTGCAGAACTTTGAAAGTGAGTATCGTCCAGCTCCAGCAAATACGAGAGCAAGATTGGCACCAAGAAGTGCAAGATCTACCTCGCCTGCTGCGAATTTACCAAGAAGAGTTGGTCCTCCAAACTTGTACTTAACAGTAATGATCGCAACAAGAAGTACGATTGAGAGAAGTGCTGATGCGTACTGAACGAAAAGTCCGAGTACAAGAGCCGTACCTCCGAGAGTTTCAGTAAACGCAACAACCCATGCCCAGAATGAGTTAAGGCCGATCTGTGAGAAGAACTGGATAGTTCCATCCATGTTCATAAGCTTTTGGATACCGTGAACGAGAAAGATACCTCCAACAAAGAGTCGGAGCACCAAAAGTCCGAGACTTTTATTTTTATAGCAAGACATTTTCATAAAAAGTTTTATCCTTTAAAGTTTGAGCTGATAGAAAATCTTTGATTTTCTCTGCATTAAGCTTTAGCTTAATATGTCAGTTCAAATTTTTTCAGGTGAATTTAATAGCTAATAATTAACACTCTAATTTGAGTCCCGTAATTATAACACGGGGTAAAAGAATATAGAATGAGCGACGCCGTGGGCGTCGCTCATTCTATATTCTACATTCTATTTAATACCGGTATTCCCAATAGTTCCAATCCTCTTTTCATTACGATATTGAATGCTTTTGTGATGGCTACTTTATATGGTGCATCGGACGCGTCACTAATGATAAGTCCTTGTGCGTAGAAATTATTGAAAGATCCGGCGAGCTGTGTCAGATATTCAACAATAAGTTGCGGCGCCTTCTCTTCCCATGCACGAGTCGTGATCTCTGGGAATCGATACAAGAATTTTTCGATATTGAATAGATCTTCTGATACATTTTTGATGCCAGCTTCAAGATTGGCTTTGTTCGCCTTTTCCAAAAGAGATTGAGTTCGTACAAATGAATATTGAAGATAAGGTCCAGAGTCACCTTCAAATGAAAGCGCCTTTTCACGATCAAAAATAATATCTTTTCCTGGAGATTGTCGAAGGATTGAATACTTAATAGCAGCGATCGCCACAGCTTCAGAGATTTTATCCTTATCATCTGTCTCCTTTTCGATCTTGGTCATTGCTACCTCCTTGATATCATCAATCAAAGACTCTCCAGTAATAATATTTCCCTTTCGCGATGACATCTTACCATCAGCAAATCGAAGCATTCCATGTCCGACAAAATGAGTCTTGGCTGAATTTTCTGGATCAATAAGTCCCATCACGCATTTAAGCACTTTAAAATAATCAGAGATCTCGCTTGCAGAAGTGATAATTGAAATATCAAATTTATGTCGTCGAGCTTTTTCCATTGCATTACCAAGTTCCTTTGCCTCATATGTCGGAAGTCTCTGTGAATTCAAAAACACTCGAGTATGAAGTCCGTGATCCTCACCTTTAAATATCACAGCTCCTTCGCTCTCTGTAAAGACATTTGGAATGTTTTGCTCAACAGTTCTCTTGCCAAGATCCGCCACTTCGCTTTCAAAGATAAAATCATCAAACTTTGTTCCCAGTTTTTTATAAATGAGATCAAAATAAAGAAGACTCCACTCTCTCCCCTTGTCATAAAGTTCCTGAAGTTCCGCATCAGATTTCTCAAAAAGTTTTTTGTTTATCACTTTAATGTCAGCTTGTGCCACTTCGTCCTCATCATATGTATTTGTTCCGAGTACATATGCATCTCCCATGAATTTTATTTTTTCTTCAAATGAATCAGTATCTTTTGGCATATCATCTTTCATCTTTTGCATTGCCCAGACCGTCTTTGCCACATGAAGACCAATATCTCCCTGATAGCAGATTCGTTTTACAGTAGCACCTTGGTTGCCAGCGATTCGAGAAAGGGTCTCACCCACAGCGTTCGCCATCAAATGCCCAATATGAAAAGCCTTAAATGGATTGGGATCTGTATATTCAAATAATGCAGTCTTGCCTTCAAGTATTTTTCCTTTTCCAAAATCCTCATCTTTGATTATTTCCCCAACACTCTCCGCGAAGAATTCTCTCGAAAGATAGAAGTTAATAAATCCGGCCCCGGCCACCTCCACTTTTGAGATTTCATTTGGGAGAGATTTTACAATTTCATTTTTGATTTGTTCTGCAATTTCTCGAGGAGGTTTGCCCAAAGCTTTTGCATAAGCCAAGGCTACATTGGTCGAATAATCGCCATTTTGAATATCGTCTGGGTGTTCAAGATTGACCACAGCCAAATCCAAGCTGAGGTTGCTCCCCGCTTTTTTTACCAAATCCTTTATCTTGTTAGATATATCAAACACAGCATCATTTAACCATTATTTGCTCAAAGTGGCAAAAAGAGTAGAATAAATATCGGACAATAACCACCACCCACACAGGCATGAACACCATTGACAACACCATACTCAACCTCATCCTCCCATTCCTCATCACATTTTGGATTGTCACCAAAATTGCACAATACAAGTTTGCCGACATCATTATAAAGAAACAAGATGAAGGCTGTGATCCTGGATTTACTCGAACAATGAATGCATTGTCGTGGGTAGTGAGCACGGTCCTGTTCGCAACCCAATGGACAATCGCCATTGCAGTTGCTCTCTGGGCAACCATCCATTTCGTTCTTTAGCGAGCAATCGCCAAAACAAAAGTGCCAGCCTCTCTCGAGACTGGCGCTTGTTTTATTTCACAATTTCTTTTACCTTCTCCCAAATTTTTTCGTGAATTGCTTCACGAGACATCATCGCTTCACCGTCAGCACAGGAGACCTTGGTCCAACTTCCTTTCTGCATAACAATAGCAAGCGCTGCCTTTTGAGAGTTGATCAAGTACTCCGCATTCTCTTCAACAAGATCTCTTGCCCCTCCTTCTTTTGCAATTCTTTCTTGTACGAGTTTTTTTACAATTGAGTATGGCACATCAAGATAGATGATGAGGTCAGGCCTTGGAAGTCCAAACACTTCATGCTCCACCTTATCGATCCATTTCAAATATTTTTCTCTTGCTTCTGCATCTTTTATTTTACCTCCTTGATGAATCTGATTGGCACTTACATAGCGATCCATTATCACAGTTTCCCCTCGCTCTAATGCATCAACTATTTTTGACTTAGATTCAAAACGATCGCATGCGTATGGAATGGATGCTATATATGGATCAAATCCTACAAAGTCCCCATGTTCACCTTTGAGGCATTCTTTGATGAATCCACCAAAAATATTATTTTCATACTGAGGAAAATCAATTGTGAAATAAGAAATGTTTTCTTCAACCAAATGATCGACGAGCAGTTTTGTCTGCGTCGCCTTCCCTGATCCATCAGCGCCTTCTATAACAATGAGTTTTCCTTTTGACATTATTTGCTTCGAAGCGCCTTATCGATCTTTCTTGCGATGATAACGAAATCTTTTTCTTTCTTACCTCTTGTTGTTTCTGCTGGTGAACCTATTCGAATTCCTGATGGATCAAATGGTGATCGCGTCTCGCCTGGAATAGTATTTTTGTTGCAGATGATTCCTGCTTTTTCGAGCTTTGCTTCTGCTTCTTTGCCTGGAATTCCCTTCCCGTCCATCCATGTATCTACGAGTACTAGGTGTGAGTCTGTTCCTTCTGATACAATTCTCCATCCGAGGCGCTGCAATTCTTTTGCCATAGCCTGTGCGTTCTTAATCACCTGTTTTGCATATTTCTTGAATGCTGTAGAATCATTTTCTTTGAGAGCCACTGCAATACCCGCAATCTGCCCCATGTGTGGACCACCTTGAAGTCCTGGGAAAATCGCCTTGTCTATTTTTTTATTTATTTCTCTTGCATCCACTTTCGAGAAGATCATGGCGCCTCGTGGACCTCGAAGAGTCTTGTGAGTTGTCGTTGTCACCACATCCGCATAATCAAATGGAGTCGGATATGCTTCACCTGCAACAAGTCCTGCAAAGTGTGACATATCAACCATCATAAATGCTCCGCATGCGTCAGCGATCTCTCGTACTTTTTTGAAGTCAACAATTCGAGGGTATGCTGTAAATCCTGCTACGATGAGCGCCGGTTTTTCTTGCATTGCAATCTCTCGCATTTTTGCATAATCGATCAATTCTGTTTTTACATCAACAGGGATCGCAACTTGGTTCCATACTTTTCCTGTGATAGAAACTTTTTGTCCATGAGTGAGGTGTCCTCCGAGAGTAAGTGGAAGTCCCATGATCTTTGCTCCTTGTGGTACAAGTGCGAGATACACTGCAAGGTTTGCAGGTGATCCTGAAAGAGGCTGAACATTTACCGCCCAGCCGCTAGTTTCTGAAGTTGCCCGCTTTAGTTTAAAAAGTTTGAGTGCACGATCCTGGCAAAGTGTTTCGAGTTTGTCTGTATTTTCTTGACCTGCATAATATCTCGCATACGGATATCCTTCTGCGTATTTGTTATCAAAAATACTTCCAAGTGCCTCAAGTACATCTTTTGAGACATAGTTTTCTGATGCGATGAGATTGATTACTCCTTTCTGTCTTTTGTTCTCTGCGACGATAAGCTTCTTGATCTGTGTGTCCTTCATAAAAATGAAAATTAAATAATATAATAAATGTTGAGACTGGCAGATTTAATGATTTAGATCATAAAATTCTATTAAGTGTTTATATCTATATAATAGCAGGATATTAAAAAGATAGCATTAGGCCAAAAAGCTCGAAAAAGCTATATTCTAGTGTATTTTAGCGAAGAAAAAGGGCCTATGATATAATTTTGACATGTCACAAATAAACCCTCACGACGAAGAATACTTAAAACTCCTAAGACACATCAAGGAGTATGGTGCTCAAAAAACTGACCGAACAGGAACAGGAACTTTATCAGTATTTGGATACCAAATGCGATTTGATCTTCAAAAAGGATTCCCACTCCTTACAACAAAAAAAGTTTCAATGCAAAGCATCATTCATGAACTCTTGTGGTTTATTAAGGGAGATACAAATCTCAAATATCTTGCAGAAAGAAATGTACATATCTGGGACGAGTGGCCTTACAAAGATTATTTAAAGAGAAATAATCTTCCTATTCCAAACACGCAAAGTGAAGAATGGAAATCGGGACTTAAAGAATTCGTTCAGAAAATCGTTGCGGATGAAGCATTTGCAAAAGAGTATGGAAATCTCGGACCTATTTATGGCTACCAATGGCGACACTGGAGAACTCCAGACGGACGAGAGATAGACCAATTGAAAGATGTAGTGGAGCAAATCAAAAAAAATCCAGATTCAAGAAGGCTGATTGTTTCAGCATGGAATCCTGCTGACATTGATGAAATGGCAAAAGCTGGGCTTCCCCCTTGTCACTGTCTGTACCAGTTCTATGTTGCAAACGGAAAATTATCTTGCCAACTCTACCAAAGAAGTTGTGACACATTCCTTGGCGTACCATTTAACGTTGCATCATATTCCCTTCTCACTATTATGATCGCGCAAGTCACAGGACTTGAGCCGGGTGAATTCATTTGGACTGGAGGTGACACGCACCTTTATCTAAACCATCTAGACCAAGTGAATGAACAGCTGTCCCGAGAACCGAAAGAGGCTCCAACACTCAAAGTAAACCCTAATGTCAAAGATTTTTTTGATTTTAAATTTGAAGATTTTGAAATTGTAGGCTACGATCCTCACCCTCCAATAAAAGCTCCTATTGCTGTATAATACAAAAATATGGAAAATCACAAGAGACCAAGCTGGGATGAATATTTTATGTCTATTGCAGAACTCGTCGGAAGTCGAGGCACTTGCGATCGTGGACGAGCAGGATGCGTAATCGTAAAAGATAAAAGAATTCTGGTGACAGGATATGTAGGTTCTCCAATGGGACTACCTCACTGTGATGAAGTTGGCCACGAAATGCATAAAGCAATACACGACAATGGCGAAGAACACATGCATTGTGTTCGTACTATTCATGCCGAACAAAACGCAGTAGCCCAAGCAGCAAAAATGGGAATATCAATTGATGGGAGCACTCTTTATTGTAAAATGGTTCCTTGTTATATTTGTGCAAAGATCCTTATTAATGCAGGAATAAAGAAAGTGATTGCTCAAAAGGACTATCACGCAACAAAGCAATCAAAAAGAATATTCAGTGAAGCAAATATTGAGATCGTCGCATTAACAGGAGAAATGGAAACTTACGCAAATATGTAATTTTATGAAACTCAAAATTAAGAAAATTCATCCGGATGCCAAAATACCGCATTATGCACATAATGACGACGCGGGATTTGATCTTTTTACTCCAGAAACAGTAACTCTTTTACCAGGAGAAAGAAAATCAATTCCTCTTGGACTTGCAATGGAAATACCGGCAGGTCACGCAGGACTCTTGCTTGAAAAAAGTGGCCTCTCACATAAACACGGTCTTAAAAGTTTTGGTTTTGTGATTGATGCTGGCTATAGAGGTGAAATCCACGCAGGAATAATGAACCTGTCCGATAAAGCATATACTTTAGAAAAAGGTGACAAAATAATCCAAATGCTTATTATGCCAGTTCAATTTGTTGAAATTGAGGAAACGACTCAATTATCCGATAGCGAAAGAGGTGCTGGCTCATTTGGAAGCACAGGAAAATAACATTATGACATTCGAAGAATATCAAAAACTCGCATTAACAACAGACCATTCCGCTGGACTCGATCTTAATGATCCTGATTTTTTTGCAATTGTTCTTGGGCTTGCGGGAGAAGCTGGAGAAGTGTCAGAGAAATTCAAAAAGATTTATTGGCACAAAAAAGGCAAATGGGATGATGAGGACAAGAAAATGATTGCTAAGGAACTTGGTGATATTCTCTGGTATGTATCCTGCATTTCAAACCACACAGGTATTTCACTTGAAGAAATAGCAAAAGGAAATCTTGAAAAGCTCAGAAGCAGAGTCGAACGAGGAGTTCACTTAGGTAACGGAGACAATAGATAATTTCAGCAGTAAACTTAACCCTAAAGGGTGAAATATTTAGGAATTTAATAAAAAGCAACATGATAAAAGTATTTATACTTGCAGCACAGACCGCAAACGGCTTCATCGCCAAAGACAAAAACCACTCCCCTTTTAATTGGACGAGCAAGGAGGACAAAGAGAGATTTGTAACTCTTTCAAAAAGAGCAGGTGTTGTGGTACTCGGTGCATCGACATTCAAAACTTTTCCTCGTCCACTCAAAGACAGATTAAATATCGTTTATTCAAGATCAGAAACATTTGAAGGAGCAGAGACAACAACACTTCCTCCAGCAGAACTCATCAAAAGTCTTGAAGCACGAGGGTTCAGAGAAGTAGCGATCTCTGGAGGATCACAGATCTATACAATGTTTCTCGAAGCAGGAGTTGTTGATACGATCTATCTCACGATCGAGCCAATTCTTTTTGGTACAGGTATTTCAGTATTTAATAAAGATCTAGACATTAAACTCGAACTCATTTCAGAAGAAAAGACAGAAGGTGGAACAATAATGCTCGAATATAAAGTATTGAAATAAAAAACCAGCATCCGGGGATGCTGGCGACTTCGTACCGAGAAGCATTATGGTGCCACTTCTGGTTGCACGGGGACTTTCGGTTGTGGTCGGAACATTGGCTGGCAGTGGTGCATCCAGAAACGCATCCGTCTCGGGTCATACATCACTCCGCGCGCATGATACTCCATCCTTGTCTTGGTCCAATAATCTGGAACAGGTTCAGTCATATTTTCACCTCCTTCCTAAAATAACGGGTTTAAATAAACGTAACACAACAATAATAAAAATGCACGGCGCCGTAGGCGCCGTGCATTTTTATTTTAAGTCTATTTATTTCACTTCAACCTACACATACTTTTCTGCTGAAAAGTTGCGCAGGCCCGTCTCGGCTTCATCAGCCTCCGACCCGTCGAAGTTACCTATTTCACCTCGACGCCCATTGATTTGCAAGTTCCTTCGATGATCTTCATTGCAGCTTCGATTGATCCAGCGTTTAGGTCTGGCATTTTCTTTTCTGCAATTTCTCGGATCTGTGCCTTTGTGATTGTTCCCACCTTCTTCTTAAGGTTTTCTCCTGAACCACTTTCGAGCTTCAACATCTTTTTTACAAGAGCTGATGCTGGAGGAGTCTTCAAAACGAAATCGTAAGATCGGTCTTCGTATACTGAGATTTCTACTGGGATAATATCACCCTGCATCTGTGCTGTAGCATCATTGAACTTCTTTACGAAGTCTCCAATGTTGATACCTGCCTGACCGAGAGCTGGACCTACTGGCGGCGCAGGCGTTGCTTTACCTGCTGGAATAACTAGCTTTAATTTCTTTAATACTTTCTTTGCCATAATGTTGATTTATTTAATTAATTTTCATTGTTCCCTGAGAAGCCCCTTTCGGGCAAGAAACGGATCGTTGTTATATTTTCTTGATCTGTAGGAAGTCGAGCTCCACCGGAGTCTCTCGTCCGAACATCGATACTAATACCTTAACCTTTCCTCGCTCGCTGTCAACCTCCCCAACCTTACCTTCAAGGTCCTTGAATGGTCCGTCTGAGATGATAACCGCGTCCCCTACATCAAGATCAATATTGTGCTTTGCTGTACCCGAGTTCATTCGTGAGAATAGCACTTCCACTTCTTTCTTATCAAGAGGCACAGGATATACTCCAGATCCAACGAATCCTGTTACTCGAGGAGTGTTTCTTACCACATACCAAGAGTCATCAGTCACAATCATATCCACAAGAATGTATCCTGGGTAGATTTTTTCCTCATCTTCTACTCGCTTACCACCTTTAACTTTGATTTTCTTTTCTGTTGGAACAAGTACATTAAAAATTCTGTCCTCCATTCCCAAAGATTCGATTCGCTGCTTCAAGTTTCGAAGCACCGCGTTCTCGTATCCAGCGTATGTGTGGATCGCATACCAGTTTCGCTCTCCTTCTGCTTGTTTTGACATAATATTATTTAAAAATTAAAGGATAAAATTAAAACAGTTTACCGAATCCAATACGGATAACATAATCCAAAAGTCCAAGGTATATTGCAACAACGAGAGAAATAATAATAACCACAAGAGTAAACAGAGTCGTCTGCTTTCTTGAAGGCCATGTTACATGTGCCATTTCTGCCTTTACTTCTTTAAAATAATCAGTGATTTTAGACATAGAATTGAATTTATACTAAAAAACCCCTCTCGGGGTAGGTAATAGAATAATACACCACGAAGGAGAGGAAGTCAATGTAGAAAAAATGGCCAGATTAGAGCGGCACGTCTATAGAAAATGCACCGCGGCAAAGCCGCGGTGCATTACTTCTTACTTACTTCTTACTTACTCCTTACTTACTCCTTATTTAATCCTGTAAGTCACATTCACTCCAACGGTGATCTTGTTCTGCCCTTTTGCGATCTCAGGTGCTACAGCGGCATTTCCAGCCATATCCATCGCCTTTGACTGCATTGCAAACACTGGATAAGCAACACCTCCTCCATCCTCAGAGAATGAAGATACTTTATCAATTCGAACTCCGAGCTCCTTTGCGAGCACATCCGCTTTCTCTCGCGCATCTGCGATTGCCTTTGATCTTGCTTCGGCTCGGATAGAATCCTCATCGTCGATAGTAAATGTAAGTCCACTAATATTTGTTACTCCAAGTGATCCTACTCCAGAAAGAATATCTCCCGCCTTGTCAGTATTTCGTACTTTGACCGCAACACTTTCTGTCACCTCATATCCAATGATTTTTGGAGTCTGTGTTGGGCAAGGATACTTCACACACATAACCTGTGTATTATCGTATTGAGGATTTGCACTGTATCCAGTTGTTTGAATATCTTTTTCTGCAATACCTGCATCTTTAAGGTATTTTATTGCCGCATTATTCTTTGTCGACGCCTTGTTGTTTGCCTCTCCAACATCTTTGCCAGTTTCAGTGATTCCGAATGAGAATGTTGCGATATCAGGTACTGCAAATACTTCACCCTTCCCCTGTACAGTGATCATATCTTGAACATCTGTCGCGCTTCGCTGTCCAAAGTGTGAGAATTCATTGATAGACTTTGCAATCAAGAAGACCGCAAGAAATGTAAGTACCGTAAGCACAGCTTGCTTGAATCTGTGTGATGTTAATAGATTTGTGTTGTTTTCCATATGTTTATTGATTAAATTGCTAATAAATACGTCCGAGCTCTCATTATATCATCTTCCAGTTTTTTTCTTTCTCCTCCATCTTCTAGTTTTGCCATCATAGCCTTAAAAGAGTCTGTCTCAAAAGCAGCAAGCTCTTCTTCCAGCTGTTGCCTAAATCCTGGTGGAACCTTATTAATTCGGTCATCAGGAGTCCCCACATTAACTTGGTTTGAAGCATTTAATTCAACAATCTTTTCACCTTCTATATCACTAAGACTGGTTCTAAGGTTATGGGTCGCCCTTGTAAACTGTTGCCAATCCATTAGTGGAATTCCCTCAAAAAGTTTAGGTTCCATATATATTATTTCTTTAAACTTACTTCTACTAAATTCTCAAACAAACTTGCGACAGTCATCGGTCCCGCCCCGCCTGGTACTGGAGATATCGCATAGACAATATCTTTCACTTCATCAAACGCGACATCCCCCACTAGTTTTCGTGTCGGTATCTCCTCGAGAGTTTTCTCTCCTTCAACACTGTTGGTCCCCACATCAACGATCACCTGCCCCTCTCGCACCATTTCCTTTGTAATAAGTCCTGCTTTACCTACTGCTACCACGACAATATCGCTTTCTTTTACGACATCTTTGAGATTTTCTGTTTTACTATGAGCAATAGTCACCGTCGCACCTTCTCGAAGCAACAACATCGCCACAGGCTTTCCCACAAGCATTGACTTGCCTATTACAAGAGCTCTCTTACCCTCTATCTTTATACCGTAATGTTTTAAAAGAGAGATCACTCCTTTTGGAGTCGCAGGAGTTACACCTGTTAGATCATCTGAGAAAACCTTACCTGCATTTATAGAATGAAGCCCGTCCACATCTTTCATAGGACTAACACTTTCGATCACCTTGTTTTTATCGAGATGTTTTGAGATTGGAAGCTGAACAATGATTCCATTTACTCCACTATCATTGTTTAGCTCATTTATTTTGTTTATGAGTTCTGTTTCAGGAATATCGGAGGCCAAGACAATGTGCACTACATTTGCCCCAATTCTCTCTCCGTAGCTTTTCTTGTGCCTTATGTATGCATTAGACTCCTCAACATTCCCCACCTGAATGATCGCAAGAGTAGGCCTAATGCCACTCTCCTCAATCTTTTTTTTGAGTCCATCTGCAATCTCTCCATTTAGTTTTTTTCCATCAAGTAATATCATAGAGATAACTTTAGCACAGAAATCTGTATGTATAAAATAGCTATTTTTGAGTAGAGATTGCAACTTTAATACCAAGAGCAAGCATCACTGCCCCACCCACTCTGTCGATCCAGTGACTAAGTCGGGTGATTTTACGTTTCATTAATTTATTCGAGAAGATTGCGGACACAAGAGCAAACCATACAAATGTCGCAACGATCATTTCGAGCCCATAAAGAGTCTGAATGAACTTCGGTGTCTCAGGATTTATGACCTGAGTAAAAACAGCAAGTAAGAAAAGTGTTGCTTTTGGATTGAGGACATTTACAAGAAATCCTGATTTGATCGCGGAGGAAATAGGCAGATCTTTTTTTTCATTCTTTTCCACATCTATATCGACTTCAGACTTTGCCTTTGTACGAAGACCTTTGTATCCGATCCAAATTAGATATGCAGCGCCAATATATTTAATAATACTGAAGATGATTATTGATTGTGAAATGATGAGCGCGATACCCAAAAGACAATATGTGATGTGAATTGCGATACCGAGAGCAACACCGAGCGCTGTGTACACTCCCACCCTTCTTGAATACGAAAGACTATTTTTAGTAACAACAACAAAATCAGGCCCTGGGCTTGCGACAGCCAGGAGGTGAATAACTGCAATCGTAAGAAATTGTGCGAGATACATATTGTTTAATTATATTTTTTTAATAAAGTTAGAAAATATTTCTATTGTGTCTTCTATTGAAGACAAGCTGACGTACTCATTCTTTGTATGATTATGTTCTCCATATGGGCCAAAGTTAAAGAATGGAACATCAATGATTGAACTCAGCATTGCAACATCATTATAACCTGATAAGTTTGGATTATTTTTTTCTATTAAAAAACCAACTTCCTTGGCTAAAATAATGAACTTGTCTATTATTGCTACATCTTTTACCGATCCTGGATGCCTTATTATCTTCACTATCATACTCTTAATTTTAATATTATTTTTTTCTGCAAGCGAGTAAATTTTGTCTTCAAAATCTTTTGTGCTGTATTTATAAGGAATCCGAAGTGAAAAATTTCCAAGGGCAAAATCAGGTACTTTGTTATACATAGGCAGAACAACGCCATTGATCATGGTACCAATTTCGCTTCCCACCATCGTAAGAGTTTCTACCCCTAATTCATTAGAAAAGGTGAATTCCTTTTTCATCTCTTCATATAAAGCAAACAGCTTTTCTCCCGCGTGTATACCAAGCAACGGACGAGCACTATGTGCAGACTCACCTTCAACCTCAACATCAAAAGAAATGTATCCTTTGCATCCAAAAGAAATTTTAAAAGAGGACTCAGGACTGATCAGGCAAAGCAAGTTTTTTGGAATATCAGCAAAATTATTCATCATAGTCTCCATTCCCTTTTGTGAATATTCCTCATCACAATAAAAAAGAAATCCTGCTTTAGAAATATCCTCTGCATCCAATGACGAAACTGCTAGTAACGCAGCAGCCATCCCTCCTTTCATATCTTTGCTTCCTAAACCAAAAAGCTTATCTTGAGAAATGGTAAGGCCAGTTGCCTGTCCTTTAGATAGCAAAACGGTGTCCATATGGCAACAAAATAATATTTTTGTTTCAGGAGAAATAAATAGCATGTTTTTTCTATCACCCTCTACTTCGATTTCATATTTTTCCAATGTTGGAATATTTGTCAAAAACCAGTCGGAAATAAACTGAGATAATTTGATCTCATTGCACCTAGAATCAACAAAACTTTCTATATTTACCAAATCTTCTAAGAGAATAATTATTTTATTTTTCATTTGAAACTTAATTATATAATATAAATTCACTGCCTGACGATTGCTCGCCAGGCAGCTGAAGTTAAAAGGTTAAATAACTGACCTTGGAATCACTCGAACCATGAGCAATCCTCTTACTCCCTGCAACGCGGAGAACCTCTGCTCCAATACACTGACCTTGATAGCCTATGTAAAGAGCGATCCTGACTCTCGAAGAACCTATGGTACAGGATACAGCAGGCTGAATCAGAAACATTTCGTTATCCCTGATACCCACCTTATTTGATGCTGCGCACTCTAGAATTGACACCTGTGTCGCATCGCAGAATGAAACAGAACGAGACCCAGAAGAATGAATCCTCTTCACAAAAATTTTATCCATACTACGAGAGCATGTATTATGAATCCGACAGAACTCCTCAAAAGGAATCCAATAGAATCCTTGTGTATCCATCGACACAGCCACCAGTGCTTTGCCTCCAGATATTTTTGCTAAATAGGTTTGTGTCACCATGTTGCGAAACCATTCAAGTTGAGCGGCGTTTACATTGAGGCCAAAAATCTTTGTTGCACCCAGATTAATAAGTGCTGGCCATAACTGACTTTCATACACCCTGATACCGGAGATGCCGACCGTTGACTCCATACCCCTGACATCTTCCCGAGAAAGGCGAATAACAGAATGAGCTCCCTTAAAATTTGAACTGCGGCAAAAACTGATGCCCGCATACCGACAAAGCCACTCAACAGTCGGCAACCCTCCATGATAATCATCACATACCCACGTTACTCCAGAACTCTTAAGTGCCTGAAGATATTGTTTATGCGACGTCAGACCAAGAGCTTCACCGGCCGCAACTATCGCCGGAATACCGTAAGGCATAACATTCGGATCAAGAATCCTTAACTTTCCTTCGGTATCAATCGTTAAATCAATCCTTGTCACATGTAAAGGATTTCCGAAATAACGCTCATAGTCCGGAGTAACATGTGACCACTCCATTTTGATCTGATCAGATGGAGTAACCTGATTCCTAATAAGAGTGTCCGCTTCTTTATTCGCGAGAAGTGATTTTACGATATTCCTCCATCGAGTCCAAGCACTAGCTATTTCCCGAACACTTTCCTTCGTAACACCAAATTCAGATCCAGATCTCACAGGTGTTCGATGGTCAAAAGGAAATGGTTTAAGATCCCCATTCCTCACAAATCCAAAACCTTGGGCAAATAAATCTTCGAGGTTCATAAGTTATGTATTTTCACTCCCTGCAGTGAAAAATTGTTAGGGTCAGTTTTACACCATAGCTAAAAGAAATTATAAAATTTCTTTTAGCTATGGTGTAATTATATTTACCTTTTAAAAGAACAACACCTCGCCTTGAGACGAGGTGTTGTTATTTAATAGAAATAGTAAATATCAGCACCTTGTCTCAAAGACTAAGTTGCCAATAATAATTATTTGATTGTATGTTTTGTTTTTTCATTTTCACCTAAGGAAAGTCAAATAAATTTCACTTTCCTAAAAATGTGGCGAGTGCAGAATGTTGAGTTCTGCAGTCGCCGTCACATTACGACAAAACCGGAAACGCGAATGACATGGCTTTGAGGGTCGCGCGAGAAATCTTTTCCGCGGCAACGAGAGCAGTTTCTTCATCTCCAAATTCGATTTCAATCACAAAACGATAGTTCTTGGCGTCTTTGTGAATGGAATGAATATACAGCGAATTATGCTCTTTCACAGCCCCTGTTAGCTCGTGGAGTGATCCAGGCACATCGAGGAGATCAACGAATGACAAGAGTCGCCAACATCCTGACTTCAACTTTGGAAGTTTAAGTCCGTTACCAAAGACATAGAATGTTGTAACCGCAGGTTCATTAGAGACATTCTCCGCAATAACCTCTAGACCAAATTTTTCCGCGCAACCTAGAGATGCAAGTGCAAGCCAATCACCAAACCTTTCTTCAGTCGCTACCAAGAGTGCGGCTCTTGAATTACTTGTCACCTCTTCTGAATTAAGGAGCGCTTCAACCATGCGAGGACACGCACCCAAACCTTTTTTGTGTGCGACAACTCCCTTCGCGTTACCGAGATTTATCCCCCGTCTTCCCATAAGCGTAAACTGAATTGGTGTAACGAGTGCTGCACCAATACTGATTTGTGCACCAGTATCAAGGAGGCGCATAAGAGACCGAAAGAGATCTTCTACACGACCTTCTGCGTCCGTATGCATCGCTGCGACAGCGAGTGACCCATGATTGTCACGAAGCAAAGGTATGATGTTGGAATTTTCACCAGCATCAATTCTCTCCGATTCAGAAACATTCATGAGTTCGATAGCCCTATTCAAGGCCAACCCCGAAAAAGATCCGTCTGGACCCAAATAAAATGTTTTCATAATGTAAAGAACAGCTGTAAGAAACATCTAAGGAAAGTTAAATAAATTTTACTTCCCTAAAAATGTGGCAAGACGGAGATTTAATTCCGAATTGCCATCAAGTCATTCCACCTGAACACCACTGCATGCCACTCCGTTACTAGCAGAACAAAGAGTAGTGGTAATAAAATCCACCGACTCAATTGCTTCTACTGAAAACTCAAGGACAGCGACAGTACCGCGCTGACTAACAGCAGTTGGTTTTGTCTTCGCATTCGAAGATATTATTGCCAGCTGTTGAAAAAACAGTGCCAGTGTAACAATATTTACGTTTAGTTTCATGATTTATGTGGTTTGAAAATGAACAATCAGATTCCTAGGTTTTCCCTGTCGGATAGGTATGCTCCGCTGTAGAAGCACACCATCCCGAAAGCGAACAAAATAGTTTAATAAAAAACACCAATCCCTTTTACAGAATTGGTGTTTTTGGAGGTTACGCAAAATCACTAATCCTGTTTGGGATTGTTCCAAAAATAGAAACCAAAGAAATTTCGCGTAACTTTTAACATAAGATATAGGATACTCCTCAATATAGAAATGTCAACGGGATAGTGTCCTGGGTAAAAATCAGCCGCGCCCTTTGGGCGCGGCTGATTTTTGTGTAAATTTCCTACTGTTTTGGTAATGAGATATAAAACGTAGTTCCATTCCCTTCTACAGATTCATACCAGATCCTTCCTCGATGCTTCTCAACAATGAGTTTTGAGAAATAAAGCCCAAGCCCAGTTCCTGATGTATGTATATCTCTCGCGTTATTAGCACGGAAGAATTTTTTGAACATGCTTTCTTTTTGTGAATCTGGGATACCAATACCAGAATCTTTGATATAAATAGTATGCGAAGTATTCGCATCTACATACCCGATTCGGATCGAGCTTTTTTCTGGAGAATATTTTGCGGCATTCAAAAGAATATTTGAGAACACCCGTCCCATCTTGTTGTTATCGCACGGACAATATACTTTGTCAGGAATATTTCCTTCGTAGATAATAGATATTTCTTTTCGATGAAGCGTATCGGCAATATCCGCCACAACCCTCTTCAAGATATCCAAAATATTGTAGTTCTCCATAAGAAGCGACATTTCAATATCCTGTTCGAGATGACCAACATCAAGAAATTCTTCTACAAGCTCAGCAAACTCATCGCTCTGAACTATCATATCTTTGACATACGAAGATTGATCAGGAGTCAGTATTCCAAAATCCTCATGTTCGAGTGCCCGAAGTCCGCCTTTTACTTTTGTTACAAATCCCCTGATCTCATGAGACATAAAAGAAGAGAACTCGAGCTTTACGTTATTGAGCTCATTTAGTTTTTCTCGCATTCTCATCTTATGAAATACAAAGAAAAGTATTGCGAGAATTATCGCAATAATAAATGGAAAGAGGGACACAAGCACAATATCTTTAATGAGCTTGCTTGCGTCAATATCAATACCCACCATTGCAATCGGTAGTCCGGTCTCTGATGAGATTATTGGTGCTGACGCGCTCACCCATCTTCCCCAGTCATCCGAATATGGATTCTCTGCAAACGCTATGCCCCGCAAAAAATTATCGATCTCAAGCTTCGTTGTTTGATTATAGAGTTCACCTGGAGGAGAATAAGTATCCACAGAATCAGGACTCTCTGAATCGGCATAAAAGAATAATTTTTCTACAGCAGGTCGATATCCAAGCACATACAAAAATCTCGCATCTGTATTCACATTTCGCAGATCCACCAATTTCTTTTTGAGATAAACATAATTTGGATTTGAAAGATCTGTAGGATCGCCCCTGAGTCCTGATATAGTGTCAGAATCCAACGTTGTTGCAATATTATAAACTCTATTTATAAGAGCACTCTTTTCGTTTTCATATACGATATACCCAAAATACCAAGAGAGTCCTGCCCCCATAAGGAGTATGACAATAGTTTGAGCAGTGACAAAAAATTTTGAATATAAAGAAAATTTTTTGTTCATAACTGCTTTTAGTTATTGATTACAAACCTTATCTGGACCTGAGAGATACCACTCTGCATCCCCATTCACAATCTTCATACACATTTTAACAGCTCCAATACAAGTCATGGTACAGCCAGGCCCTCCGTTGTTGTGTCTTCCTTCAAATGCATAACAACCATTTGGTTCGAGTGGTCCCGCAGTGTGATTTCGTCCCTGTCCTGAGTCATACCAAGAAGTTCGGTCATCACCAGGAGAACAGTAAAAATATCCACTACTAGTTAGTGTGTATGCATACCCGCACTGCCCATCACTTCTTTTCACCGTACCGTCTGGGCATGCTCCATTTGGATTATATACAGGAGGTGTTACCCATCTTGTATTTCCCACACCATCAGTGACCAATATTCTTCCCTCGCCTTCTGTACCATTCTTGATCTGAACCTTACCTGTAAATGTCGCGCCTCCAAATGATGCTAGTCCTCCAACACCCAAGTTACCTAATTTTCTCTGTGCAGTAGATCCTTCATTTATTGGAGGCACAGTGTCTCCTGCAGGAGCGCTTGATGTTGGCGGAGCCCAAGACGTTACTACATCATTTAAAGTAACAACGAGTGCAAACGCAGTAGACAAGAATATTAATGTTTTTATTTTTTTATTCATAGATTTTATTGGTATACCGTTGTTGTTCGACATTGTACCGCACATCCAGGGCCACCAAAGTTGCTTGGCCCTTCCCATCCGATACATCCATTAGGCTCGGCAAGTGTTATACCGTGGTTCCCTCCTTTGTGTGCGCTTGTCCCTGTATCAACAGCGGCGATACGAAGATCCCCTTTATTACAATATGATGCCGCACCAGTGTTTACCCAGTATCCACAATATGCGAGCCCACGATCAGTCATTTTAGTAGAACCTGCTGGACAATCCCCGAGACCAAGCTTGTGTGTAGTTACAGGCTTAGCAGGAAGAGATTTCCATGATGCATTACCCGCACTGTCAGATGTCAGTACATAGAATTCTTTTTGTGTTCCGTCAGCAATCTTAACTCCTCCAGACAAAACAGCATTACCGAATACCGCGAACATACCGTTTACACCAAGTGTTCCAGCTTTGAGCTGTTCATTGATGAGAGCGGTTACTGGTGGCTGAACACCTTGAGAAGGTGGAGTTGCAGTCGGTGTTTTCCATGCATAAAGATTGACGGCACCAGCGCCGAGAAAAATTAAAGCCAAAATGATGTATATATTTCTTTTCATAAATTTATTCTAGTCCCTGCAAGATCTTATTTTTCTCTTCATCCGTTAAAGTGCTTTTTGGTTTTGGAATAGCATTTAATTTTTGTGCCGCATCTTCAGGTTTAAATACCGTGGTCGTTGCGTTGAGGTTTTCTGCAATGTCTGCTTTTTCAGAATCTGTAAGAGGTGCTGCTACTGGAGGAGTATATGGAATAACTTCTGGAAAGACCGTTGCATAAATATCATATTCATCATACGCAACAACACTGCTCCAAACGATAATAAAGGCGAGAACAAGATAAATAAGCGTCTTAAGAAAGATATCGAGAAAAGATTTTTGCTGTATGTGTAGATCCATATGAAGAAAATTATGGTAATTGCTTCCAAGTAGCGTTTCCGTCCTTGTCTGATGTTAGGTACTTCCCTGCACCCTGTGATCCGTCAGCAATCTTTATTTTACCTGTGAATGCTGTGTTACCTACTACCAAAAAATTACCATCTATTCCAAACGCTCCAGTCTTGAGTTGAGTATTAGGGCCGATGTTTATAGGAGTCGGTGCATCAGCTGTCGGAGGAGTACCTGATGGAGCAGTCCAAGAATAAATAATATTCGCACCAAAAATAAATGATGCGATAACGAGAATTGTTGAAGTTATTTTTTTGAGATTATTGAGGATCATTGTTCAAACATAATTCAACTTGCCTTCCCTATTATTATAGCAAACAAAAAAAATATTTACACAAGGACTGTTTATAACTTATACCAAAAGCTTTGTTTGTTTTTAAATTTGAAAGGCATATAATTATTATGCGATGACAGACACGACACTGACACCTATAGATACAACACAAAACCCACATATATATGGAGAGCTCTGGACCATTGCTGAAAACTGGACGCACGATGGTGTTATTGTATTTGCAGATATCAAAGAAAAACTTAACCTCCACCTCGATCCTGTACAACTCGGAGGCTCGATCCGCGGCAACGATCTCTACGAACATCTCAAAGAGCAGAATATAAATGTACTTAATGCAACAATCTGGCAATATTTAAGAGACCATCACAATGAAATCCCTGAGAACTGGAAGATCGGTCCAAAAGATAATGCTCAATATATATTTTTCTGGGGCACGATAGATCGAAGTCCTGAAGGAGATCTCTATGTTCGATATATTTCCTGGACTGGCGGCAATTGGGTATTTGGCAATTATCTTCTAAGCGGTAACTGGCACGAGGACTTCCCTGCAGCGGTTTTAGTAAAATGAATCACATATCTGTGAAAGCAGAAATGCAGCTCATCTAATTATTAAATACATAACTGAAAAACCTCTATCGTAGCTACAAACTACAGATTTACTTTTTAAAAAAATAATGGATATTAAGTACAAAAATAAAATATGGACCACAGGGGTAAATCGCAATCTATCCTTTTTACACCAATGTCTTAGTGCTGGATTTACACATACCATTGATTTTGGCGCTCCGCAGGCCCCACTCAGCGGTTCAATAACATCTGATGGTACCAAGACTGATATTTTTTATGAAAAGAACTCTTTAGATATTTTTGGCAAAGGTCTGGTTAAAATGTCTCACGATCCAAAAAAAATAAGAGCATTACAAACTTACTACAAAAAATTTGCCCAGGAGTTTCTTCTTTCACTTCAGCGATTGAATAAAAACACCAACTCTCGCAACCTTGAACTATTCTTTAGACAATATTCAAGATTTTGTTCAGGTCTTTTAATCACGCGAGTTATGGGTATTGTTGATTATTCAGCACTTCGTGACAAACTCAAAGATCTTAATATTGACGATATAGACTCAATTATTTCTTATGTTAGTTATCCAGAAAAAAATACACCTTTGACACTATCTCGGATAGAGCTCTTGAAGATTGCATCTCTAAAAGAGTTGGATAGAGAAAAGAAACTTAGAACCTGGCTTAAGAGATTTCAGCATATTCCTGTAAATTTCTGTGAAGATCCGTGGACAATGGCTGACGCTCTGCAACAATTAAAAGAGATTAGCGGCAAAGATCCAGAAGCTTCCCTGAGGAAGATGCTTCAAAATCATCAAGATAAGCTAAGAAATAAAAAAGACCTATTGAGAAAGATAAAAAATACCCATGTTTTGAATCTAGCAAATGCATTAGGAATATGCACAACTCTGAATGAATTTAGAAAGAATATATTTTGCAAAGTATCACTTGAATATAGAAGTGTGTTTTTAAAAATAGCAAAACTTGGAGGTTCTGAAGATTGGCGAGATTGCTTTTACCTTACACCAGATGAAATGAAAGGCCTTATGGCAGGCAAAAAAATTCTGATACCCAAGATTAAGATGCAAAGAAAAGTGGTTGGGAGAGTTGTAGACAAAAAAGGTAGCATGTCTTTTATTAAAGCTAAAGATTTGAATATTTTTCCTAATCAAGAATCTCATAATTCTTCTGATCAGATTTCTACAAAGGGATTCGAACTTAAGGGGATTGTTGCTAACAAAGGTAAAGTAATAGGTCCAGTAAAAATTGTCTTTCATAGAGGAGAATTTGAGAAATTCAAGAAAGGTGACATTCTTGTAAGCAGTATGACATCTGTGGATTTTGTACCTATTATGGAGATGGCTGCCGCATTTGTAACAAATGAGGGCGGTATTACGAGCCATGCTTCAATAGTCGCCAGAGAAATGAATAAACCTTGCATTATAGGCACCAAGATTGCAACAATGGTTTTCAAAGATGGTGATATGGTAGAAGTAGATGCGGAAAAGGGAGTTATCAGAAAATTAAGTTAAATAATTGTAAAAATTAAAAGCCCATGTCTGTATTAATACTCTGACTTACCGACTGAATCGTGTCGAGCGTCCATATATACGCAAGCCAGATCGTGATGAGTGTTGAAAGTATAAGAAGAGACCATGCGATGATCCCGATCTTTTTTGTTTTCTCATCTTTTGATTTGAAATATTGAACTCCGGGCCATTTAGTCACAAGTATAAAACCAATCATTGGAAGAATGATACTAAAAGCATAGATACCGATCTGAGTTGTAATTGATGTTGAGAGAGGTGGAGTGTTTACTTTATTGCCGCAGTTTGGACAGAAATAATATGAAGGCAGTATTGACGCATGACAAATAGAGCAGATTTGAGACGCTGGTTGTGTTGAGGATTTCATGAGATAAGTATAGCAGAAACGAATGAAGGTGTAAGATTCCTCTCTTCAATGCGTCAAAGCATTTATGATTCTCATTTTTGATATTGGAGGAACCAAAATGCGACTAGCCGTATCCAAAAACAGTAAGACTATTTTGAGATCCAAGATAGTTGGTACCCCAGAGAGTTTCAAAGATGGGATCACCCTCTTTAAAGAAACTGCAAAAGAATTATCCAAAGGAGAAAAAATTGATAAATGTGTCGGATGCATTGCAGGTCTTCTCGACAAAAAGGGAGAGAAGATTATAAATTCACCCAACAAAAAAGAATGGTCAGGGAAACCACTCAAAAATTCCTTAGAAAAAGCGATCGGTGTTCCTGTTAAGATTCTAAACGACACGGTGGCAGCAGGTTTGGGCGAAGCAGTATTTGGGAAAGGAAAACGTTTTAACATTGTCGCATATCTGACAGTATCAACAGGTGTAGGAGGCGCGAGAATTGCTTATAAAAATATCGGGAAAGGTCTCATTGGATTTGAGCCAGGACATCAGATCATTGCGCCGGAAGGATTATTTTGTGGATGTAGAGGTAAAGGACATCTTGAAGCTTATATTTCAGGAACAGCATTTCAAAATCGATACGGCAGAGATGCAGAGAATATAAAAGATCCGAAAATATGGAATGAGGCAGCACAAAATCTGGCTGTAGGTTTGAACAACGTAATTGTATTTTGGACACCAGATGTCATCATTTTAGGAGGTTCGATGATGCTCGGAAAATCACATATTTCTATACCGCTAGTTAAAGACTATCTCAAAAAAATGGAAACGATTTTTCCAAAAATTCCACCGATTATAAAAGCATCTCTAGGAGATGAAACCGGCTTGTATGGTGCATTGGCGTATTTAAAAGCAAATAGGTTGAGCGAAAAAACTAGAGCAGATCTCCACTCTTAATCATTTTTCTTCTTATTATAAGCATAATACTAAATAGGATATTAGCCAAAGTCCAAGCAACAGGATAAAGAAGTGTGAGAATATTTAATTTCTCAAGAGCAACAATACTCAAAGCATGACGAAGGCCCGTGATTTGATAAGTTGAAAGTGTTTCTGAATAGGGTTTATCCCAAGACTTTCTTACTGTTGGAACAAATCCAAGAATATCAGTTGCGACGATCAGGACAACTGACCAGACTGGCTGTTTTACAAAAACCCAAAGCGCTAAAGAAATTAAAGCGAGAGCTAAAAATAAAATATCACTCTTACTATAATTTTTATCTCCATATTTAAAAGAAAGAAAGAGAATAAAACAACAGACCAATGCGGTCACAATGGTTGTCCACGCCCCTACCCCCGCTCCTCCCAAGATCTGTAACGCGGCAGAAACACTAACAGCAAGTGACCAAATGAACCACGTAAAAAGATGAGGAGTAGTTTTTGTTTTAAAAATATCGCGAATATAGGAAAAATAACCAATTAGAACGAGAAGAACCGCAATAATGCTTATGATAGTTTTATAGTCGCCCATAATTTAAAGTATAGCAAAAAAAATAAGGCTGGAGAGAATTGAACAAATGTAATTCCTCTCATAACTTTTAAATCTCAATAATCTCAAATCCTAAATAATCTTTTGATTTATCATCAAACTTCCCGTCTATATAACTTTCAAATACTGGCCAGCTTCTATGGTAAATATATGTAGCCTTTTTTACTTTCAAAAAGTCTGGAGCAAATTCCATAAAAGCGATCTCTGCCAAGAGATAATGCGCAGCGATTTTTATTGAATCAGGTAAATCAAGAATCTCCTCGCCTGCGCCAGCCAATATACCTTTTGTCGTAGCGTCTGCAGCGTTTTGAAACAAAGAATTGGTTTGATACAACCCTTCTATCAAACTATATTTTTCTTTGTATTCTGAATTATTTTCAATTTGATTTTTCCAATCAATAATTATCACTTGATCTGCGCTGTAGCCTAATTCAACCATAGCTTTCTTAACTTTATTTTTGAGCGCATTACCTTGAGGAAGAGCTTTATCCCTTCTTGCTCTATTCTGAGGATACCCAAGTGCAACATAAGTTGAAATCGCTGGAACATCGGCAATCATGATTGCAGCTTTTCCATATTTCTCTACAACTTTCTGAAGTAATTCTTTTACTACTCCATATTTAAAGTAGCTATTGCCTGGGCTCATACCGATAATTGGGAGGGTGGTCATTAGATAATTATAGCAGATTTGGGAAGCGGCTAGAGAGCTATCGGTCGTTACACGACCAGTATCCCGATTGGAAATTTTGATTCGCTTCACTCTCAAAATTTGCTCAATCGGGCTTCGATTCTCTCACGCAAGTCCCCGAGGGCTAGAGAGAATCGCCCGCGGACTAAATACTCGCCGTCGCTCGTATTTGTCCTGGGCACCGGCTCGGCATTTTCTGTACTCAGAAAATATGCCTCCGCCATTCGATTCTCTCTAGCTTCGCTGTGATTAAAAAAGAAAACACCCAGCAGAGGGTGTTTTCTTTTTTAAATCATGGGCGGCTAGAGAGAATCGAACTCTCGATACCGGTTCCACAAACCGGAGTTTTGCCACTAAACTATAGTCGCCATACATCCTTCAAAAATATGAAGTAATCAATTTATACCAGAAAAATCAATATAAATCTAGTATTTCTTTTGATAGCCTATTAATAAAGAGATTTCTTGAATTCTGGATTAAGAACGCTATTTAGCGATTCATAAGAAAGTACGATCTCTGGTCTTCCGCTAGAGTATGGACCAACCTGATAATCACTAAACACAAAATGTATTCCATCAGGTTCGAGAGTCCATGTTTGGAAGTTGTCAGCCACAGGCTTTGTCCCATCTTCCGCAAAACTATATGTCTCAAGTTTTGGATCTGTTTTTTTGAGCTCGGCAAGCGAGAGCGTTGAAAGCGTATTTAAATAATTTCCAGAGAATACTTTATCTAGAGTTATTTTCTCTCCAGTATTCGCGTCATAGACAAATGTTGAAACTGCGGTGATCCCGTGCGCCCCTCCAGAATAATCATAGATTTCAAAAGAAACATTGATGTACGGAAGTTTTTTGAAATCGCTTTTGACGGACACAGTACTTGAATACATAAGCCCGAGATCAGAGCCTGCAAGCTCTGGATCCTTCAAAAGATCTTCAAATTCTGATTTGCTTTTTTCTGCCCCATCTCTTGCCCACTTTTCAAGCTCTGTATTGATGCTGTTTTTTATGTTTTCTGGCACTCCTGATTCGATCACTGGGTATGCTGCATCTATCTCATATTTATCTTGCTTTCCTCCAAATCTGATTTCTTGAATGGAAGATTTGAGCTCTCCCAGTTTGTGTGTTACCTGCCACAAATATCCTGCAACAAACGCAAGAATAATTATAAGTATTAAAACTCCGAGATGTCTTTTTTTCATGAAATAAGTTTAACACAAAAGACAAATAAAAATCTCCACACCTAAAGGTGCGGAGATTTAGTCTAAAAATATTATTTTACTTTCTTTGACCCTTTAACGTGAGTCCTGTGTCCGTCTTCAATGTTTGTTGCAACAACAGTCGTGCCCGTGACAACACCTCTCACAAAAAGCTTATCTCCGCTCTGAATTTGAGAGATATCAACAGTACTTGTTGCGCTGCCTTTTTTGATCGCTGCATTAGTCGCATCAACTACATACACAATGTTATCTTTGCCAGTGAGAGTAATACTGTGCCCACTTATTGATGTAACGACACCCGCAACTCCTTGGAATTCCTTCTTGGTACCAGAATGAGTCTTTATTTTTTGACCATCATATACTTTTGTAGCGACAACCGTGTTATTTGTTACAGTTCCTGCTGCAAATATTTTCTCTCCGACCTTGATATCAGATAGTGCAATTGTGACATCTTTTGCCTTAAATAATTTTGCACTACTCACATCAACATTATAAGAAACATTATTTTTATCTTTTATTATTAGAATGTTACCTGATATGGATTCAACAGTTCCTACCACCCCATTCTCTTTCGCCAAATGTTTAATATGTTCGACTTTTTGTATTGAAGGATTAGAAGTAGAGGCAAATACTCTATCTGTGAATGTAGCACTAGTGACGATAAGGATGGCGGCGGTTAATGTTACTATTGTAGGTTTTTTTGACATAAGTTTTATTGATTTTGTTAGATTAATTGAAATTTTGAATATAAAGAAAATTAAGCCTGGTAATACAGCGACCTATGGATAAGTATACGAGGGAGGGAGAGGTTGGGGTGCGAGGGAGAAAATTGGGACATAAATGCAGGAAAGTGAGAAGGTTTGTGGTCAACATGGGTAAAGAATACAAGGGTGCGCGAGAGAAGACTCGGGCACAGTCTTATAGAGAAGAACTCGAAACTTACAGTTTTTTGTATATTTTGTGGTCACAAGTTACTAAGTATAATTCTTCGCTTCGCTTGAATTCTACTAAGTACTTGCGACCCCGCCTCATTATGGCAAAGCCATATATTCCGGCTCGCACAAAACGCAAAAAAGAGCCGCAGGGCTCTTTTTTGAAATACCGTTTTGTGCGCGAGAGAAGACTCGAACTTCCATACCCTTACGGGCGCTACCACCTCAAGGTAGTGCGTCTACCAATTTCGCCACCCGCGCATTAGAGCCTATACTACTAAAATTTGAGATAATTTCAACTTTTTGTTTTTCTGATACAATAATATGAACAAAAACACACATGGATACAAGCACGATCATTACAACAGTCTTCTCTCTCATTATCGTATTTCTCTTTGCTGTTCAAAAATTCAGCCACCAAATTCAGCGAGTTGCTGGCGATAAGCTTAAAAATATTTTAAATAATTGGACTAATACGCCGATCAAAGGGACATTGAGTGGCACACTTATCACAACCATCCTTCAATCATCTACCGCTACCACAGTTATCCTCGTAGGCCTCGTAAACGCAAGTATCATCACATCACGAAACGCGCTCGGTGTGGTGATTGGTGCCAATATTGGCCCATCGATCAGTGCCCAACTCATCGCTCTCAACATGACATATATTGCACCAATCATTGTGATCGCTGGATTTATTATTTCTCACACGAAAACTCGATTCAAAAGATACGGCAAAGCCATCTTTTATTTTGGAATCATATTCCTTTCGCTCTTTATTATTTCAAATATAGTTTCTCCGCTTAAAGATAATGTCGATTTCCAAAACATTCTTGTCGCAATGTCGAATCCATACAAGGCAATAGTCGCAGGAGCGATCATCACAGCGATACTTCAATCAAGTTCAGTGTTCACTGGAGTTATAATCATTCTCGGCGCTCAGGGACTTATCACTCTCCCGGCCGCAATCGGATTTATGCTTGGCTCAAATATTGGTTCTCCATTTACAGCTATCATTGCAAGCACAAGTGCCGCTTTTGAAGCAAAGAAAGTGGCGATAGCTCAAGTACTTTTTAATATTATTGGAGTTGCAATATTCATTCCACTTATAGACCCATTCATGTCGCTCCTCCAAATCATAAGCACAGACGAGACTCAGCAAATAGTGAACGCACATTTTCTCTTCAATATAATCTGCGCAATAATCTGTCTTACTTTTTTTGATAAATTTGAAAAACTAGTAAAACACACAACAAAGATCGTATATAAAAATTAGCACTCTATATTTCTATAGAGTGCCTTTTATCTCAAACCGACATCTGATCTACAACAAGCCAGCCAATTCTCACAACCGGCATTTGAAAAAACGAGCTTTCATCATACTTCATAATTGGACCGCCTGAATACCCTTTATTGCCACCAATGGTTCTAAAGAAGCAACTCAGCGCTCCAGTATGGCATGCACCCTCACCTTTTTGTTCCACCTTATAGATGAGTGCATCATTGTCACAATCAATGTACATATAGCGAACTCGCTGAGTATTTCCACTCGTTTCACCTTTTTTCCAACGCTCTTGTCTTGAGGTTGAATAATAGACCGCATCCCCCGACGCAATCGTCTCCAGAAAACATTCTTCGTTTGTGTATGCAAGCATGAGCACAATACCAGAATTTACATCCTGTACGATAACAGGAATTACACCGCCGCGTTTTGCAAAGTCAGGTTTTAATATTTTCATAATGTGTTTAACGTATTTTTTTATTTGAGTTTAACGAGCTTTTTTATTTGTTCAGACAAATAAAAAACGAGCCCCCGGATTGAGGACTCGTTTTTATTATTTTGAAATTTTAGAAAATACCAAATACGAATCCTTAATTTGAGGACTCGTTATGGTTTGTATCAGCTGACACAACTTCTTCTGCAGGAGTTTCATCTTTTCGCATCATCTCTGCTCGCATTCGCTTTGAAAGTTCTTTCTGAGCTTTGTCTCGAACATAGTAGAGCTTTGCCTTTCGAACCTTTGCTCGTCTAACAACCTCGATCTTTTCGATAAGTGGTGAGTACATAGGATAGATCTTTTCTACTCCGTATCCGTTAGCAACTCGTCGTACAGTGATAGTAGCGCCTGCTTCTACACCATGCTTTCGTGCAAGAACCATACCTTCGAAGATCTGGATTCGAGTTTTACCTTTTTCTTGAATTTTCTGGTGTACTTTAACAACATCTCCAGGTCGGATATCCTGTGTTCGTCGCTCTTCTATGTTTACATTTGCTGTTTTTGCAGTCGCTTTCATATATATTTAACTTAAATTGATTTAGAGACTTTATCATAGTTTTTGACCAAGTGCAATGCCTATATCTTGATCCCGATCTCCTCCATAGCGTCTTTGAAGTCACTTGGAAAAGGTGCCTCCACCTCAATGAGACCGCCTTTTAGATCATTAAATATCAGTCTTCTCGCGTGAAGTGCAAGTCTTTTGAATCCATACACCGCTTCACGACTCGGAGCATAGAGAGAGTCAGCGACCACTGGATGCCCCAGGGCCTGCATATGCACACGGATCTGATGTGTTCGCCCAGTCTGAGGCCAAAGCTCCAAGAGAGACGCTGGCATCGCATTCTGCACCACCTTAAACTTCGTGACAGCCTCTCGAAGCTCTCCTCGAGTCTTGTTGCCTGTTGCCCACTTGCGCACACTACCTGTCGCTCGTCCGATCGGACGATTGATAATTCCTCTCTCGTCTTTCATCTTTCCATAAATAAATGCGTTGTAAGTTTTTTTGATCTTTCGTTCTTTGAATTGTGCTTTGAGATGCAGATATCCCTCTTGAGTTTTTGCAATCAAAAGCACACCCGAAGTATCTTTGTCGAGTCTATGTACAATCCCATGTCGGTCTATCATCTCTCCACTTTCAAGCTCAATAGACTCCCCTACATCTTTTGTTTCAGGATATTTTTTGACTACCCAATCAGAGATTGTTTTGTCTTTCATCTTGCCATCACCGTGAACAACAATACCCGCAGGCTTGTTCAACGCTACAATATCATTGTCTTCGAAGAGAATTTTAATATCTTTCACCTTAAATGTTTTGTGCCTTGAGATGATAATGAGATTTGAGGAAGAAATATCCAACAGTAGCAAAAGTCACAACAGGAGAAACCCATTCAGGAAGATCGTAGTGGAATGCGTGCAGGAGCATGATTACTCCCAAGAAAAATATCGAGTACATCGCACCGTTTTTGAGGAATATATATTTCTTTACATTCTCAACATTTGAAATAGTAAGCTTTCGAAGTACAAGTGCGCCAATACCATTACCGATAAGAATGAGTGGCACAGAAAGTGTAAATGCGAATGCACCAAGGACACCATCGATAGAAAACGTTGCATCGATAACTTCGAGATAAAGGATCTTACTCAAGTCAGATTTATTTGATGCTCCATGAAGGAGATCTTTTTCCGCCTTTTCTGCATTCTCTTTGAATCCATGAGTGATAAAAAATGCAGTCGAACCAACAACAGCGCCAAATGCCATCATGGGATCAACTTTGAGAGCCTCCCATACGACAGCTGCAAGTATTGCTGATACAACAGCAAAGAACCAAACTCCTTGGCGATGAAAGAATGCTTCACCTACAAGTCCATATGTTTTTTTCTCAAGAAAAAGCCAGTGAAAGAAAAGAAAAACAAGAAATACTCCACCTCCCGCCATAAGGATCGGCGCTGATTGATGGATAGATTCTGCGACTATTGGATCATTAGAGAATGTTGCAGTGAGTGCACCAATAAATCCGAGCTGTGGATTTGTCGCATAAATAATAACCCAAGGAAGAAGTCCTCGAATAACAAAAACGGCAAAGAGTATTCCATAAATAAGAAACCACCTTCTTCCCTTTGGAGACATAGTTTCGAGGACCTCCGCGTTAACAATGGCGTTGTCGGCACTTGAAATGATTTCGAATAATGCGAGACCAAAGATGGTCAGAATTGATGCTGTAATCATAATATGAGTATTATAACACGGATTAAGATATCTGTTCCCAGATGCCTTTAAACAAGTTTCGTAAATTTTCTGCCATCATTTTGTCATAAATCTCCACAAGATAATGAGGATGTTCCCTTGTCACAATCATAAGCACATAATCCCCCACCACTACATGTGTAGAAGTGAATTCATTAACACCTTTCCAATAACGAATATTTCGTAGAGATTTATATTTTTTACTCTTCATAACCTTTGTCTCAACAGGTTTTTTATTTGTCAATAGATTTAAAACTATATCCTTTGGAAATTTTGTCCAAAAGTGATCTGCCCAGTCCTCGTAGTGTTCAAGCAATGTGTGATCCTGATAGCCCCACCATGTTTTATCATGAGCCTCCGCACTGTCCGCCCATTTAGAAGATTCACTGATCAGAAATTCTCTTAGTCGAGATTCATCAACAAAACGAATTTTTGGAATCGAATACTTACCCTGCTTTGGTAATTGTTTAAGTTCTTTTACAATTGTTGGCAAGTCCTTTTTGATTTGCACAATCTTCGCCTCCTGTAGCTTTGTGATGTTCTCGAGAGCTCCCTCACCAAGAGATACGAGATACTTTGAAGATCCGGCTTCATCAAAATCAATCAATCCTTTGAAAGAAAGTTCTTTTGAAACACTATAAACAGTTGGCCTGTTTATTTTTGTAATCATTGATACCTTGGCAGGAGTGATTTTTTGGTACTGCAAAACACAAAGAAACACTGATATTTCCTTATCCGACAATCCTATTTGCTTGAGTTTTTGTTCGATCATGATTCTAAAGTAGCAAAAATAGAGTTTGTTGTCAAAATAATTTCAACAGTATTTAAGACATATTAAATAAGGATAAATATATAAATTATGTTTTATTATTCAAAATTAGATTGACTATGCAAGGGAGTAGTGACAATATTTCGAAAGAAAATCAACAGAAAGGAATCTATGTTAGAAGCAAATAATTTTTTTCATGGTAGAACTGACGGAAAACCGCGAATCGAGATTGGGGGAAGGATTTTTGTCCCGCTCGAAAACTGTCTCCTACTCCCCGGTAATCCCACCACCCATCGCTACACACTTAATTGGTTGCCACCTTCATCGAATCATCTTAAATTGCTAAGAAAAAGCTTAGCGGGAGCTGCAAGGATCCGATACATTACAGATGAAAGTTTAGCGAGAAAGGTTGCAGAAGAAGCGGTGCGTTATGGAAGTGTCTACCTCGTCAGAAATGTTCGTTACAAACCAAATGGTGAGATTTTGAGAATCAGATGTTTTGAGGGTAGATCCAACTACATACCAAATTTCACAGAACAAAGATTTGAAGCAAAAGATCTGACCACTCCAATCGAATGGACCGCGATATTTTGGTTTGAGGTTGTTTTTAAATGAACTATTATACTGGGCTGATGAACAATCAAGCCCAGTTTTTTTATGTTTGAGTCCTGTACCAGGAACTCTCGACTTACAGTCGCAGTACACCTTTTGGCTAAAATTTTCTTGAAATCAATTTTAGGCTCAAAAGGTTTTCGAGTCCTGTACGCAAGTGCCCCGCACTTGCTATCGCCCACAAAAATACAAAAAACACTTAGATATTCTAAGTGTTTTTTGTATTTTTGTGGGCGATACAGGACTCGAACCTGTGACCTTTTCAGTGTAAATGAATTGCTCTACCAACTGAGCTAATCGCCCTCTATATTTGGATACTATATCAGAAAATCTGATTAATTCAATCCTTTTAAAGACGCTTGCCATCTCTGCCCCACTCCTGGATCTTCCCCGCTTTTCTCTCCATCGCATCAGCAACGCGAACCATTTTAATATTCTTCTCCGGGGCAACTTTAAAATGTTTCAAGCTATCGAGGAGTTCTGATATTTCCCAAAGATCTTTTTCTTCTGTGATCCAATTCTTTTTGAATTTACGAAGATCGTATGGTTCTGAAAAACTTCGAAGTGTCTTTGTCCCATCAACATCCATAAACCACTCGTGAAAATATGACATCGCAAGTTCACGGATAGTTTTGTATACAGGATCACGATACCGGATTGTTGCATGATTGGTCTTGCTCACGCATCCCCAATATCCATTTATCTTAAATGGCGCAATCACATGATCAACATCATTGTCCGTTGATTTCATATCCATAATGAGCGGCTTGTGCCCATTTATCCAAAGCGCTAGTGCTGCGAGTAATGCTCCTTCAAGACAATGCGCTTTGTTTTCTCGGAGTGTTCTTCGAGGAGATTTGTTCGTCTCCCCATCTAATTCAAAGTTAGTTGGAATATCATCAATGAAGTTCTGGATCTTTATTGGAGTATTCAGACGACGAAGAATGGCGAGTTCTGATTTAGTGAGACCAAGAGAATCAAAATTCATAAGGAGTTAAAAGTTTCTAATGGAAATAATAACGAAGGCAACAAGAGCAATAAAAATCTCTAAATAAAAGAGAGGATTCTTTAAAAGTGTTAGGAACAAATCTTTCCAATTTGCCGGGAAAGTCTCAGGTCGCTTAAACAATGTAAACCCTTTATTTGAAAAAGGTCTAAGCCACGCTACCCCAACATCCGAAAACAATGAGTCACAAAGAAGATGACTCCAAGGACAAAGCCAAAGAAGAATTCCTAATACTTTACCGAAGTTAGAAACCGTAAGTATAAAAACAAAAAGACCAATAAGTAGCCACAGAAGTGGCATATGAGTTATGTGATCTCGATGCCCTTTCAAAGCTCCAACATTTGTCGTTTTCTTTTTGAAGAAACTATAAAACAGATCCACGTCTGGCCCATCACCTAAAAGTGCACCGAGAGTGAGAAGAAGCGCTTGCTCGTTTGGACTAAGTGCGATACCTGAAAATGTCACGACTCCAAGAGCTGTTAAATACCCTGCTGCAATATGACCTGGAAATACCATAGGGTTACTTTAAAGTGATGAATTTTCTATTGAGATAGAAAGTTAAATATCCAACACCTATCACCAAGAACCCTACAAGTATAAGTGCCACTGGCCAACCTATAGAACTAACAAAGTATTTTGATGTTAGTTTAATGATATGAGCCATGAGAAAGAACGCACCCAAAGTAAGCATCGATCGACTCTTTACATATACACTTCCATAAAATGCACCGAAGATAAGCGCAATATAGAACACATCAAAGCCTCCTCCTACAAAAATTCCCGCACCCAGGATAGCAAGCGTACCAAAACCATAAAGTATATTTTGAATTGCTTTTTTTTCTTTTAGGTCACCTGTATCAATTGCCTGAGAAATAGATTGGTATCCATATGCAATTGAAATATACGATGCCCCAAGAAGCATACTAGCCCATTTCAGAAAATCATTATTGTAATAATCAAAGCCGAAGATTTTCATGATTCCTGCGTAATATGCCCACGTTGCAAAACCAACAGTGATCAACACAAGAATATTTTTCTTGCTTATAAATAGTGCTGTCCCAAATATAAGCATCAATATTAAAGAAGTAATAATTTGAGTAGACCAGTCAAAACTAATATTTGCCTCGTTTAACAAAACAAATGTTCCAAGTGGGGCTAGAGCAGCCGCAATAGTAAACATAGCCTGAGAAATCATTTTCTGTTGTGGGTTATTCATTAGTAGTGCAACAACGTACGCGACAAGGGAAATTCCAAGAGTCACAAGTATCCTGCCAAAAAAACCAATCTCATCCCAATGCTGAGCCACAAGAATACTGACTCCGAGGATTGCAATAATGGCACCTATGCCATAAAAAGTATTAATGAGGTTATTAGATGATTCCTCTTTATCCACGACAGGGTTAATTGGTTGTATTGTTGAGGAAATTTGCTGAGCCACATTTGAATCCTCACCCCAGAGAGTTACAAGATCACTCTTGGAAATTTTTCCTGTTGCTATCTGCTCTGCAATAAAAGTAATTATTTGCTGTTTATCCATAAAGTTATTTTATCCAACCTATTAGGTTAAAGTTTCCTTGATAATAATATCGATCACTGCTAGTAAGTCCAGTTAATTCCCTCCTACCATTGCCCTTTTCTATAAAATAACCACTGCCATCGTGACCTGAACCAAACAAGCCGAAAATACCGTCGTTGTTGTATTCATATTTTACCGTATATCCATCTTGAGAAGATGGCCCTGAATCAATAGTATATTTTTTTGCCTCATCGAAAGTAATTTGATGTGATGAATTAGTTTTAACATCATACAAATATAATGTTGGCGAATCTTCTTTGTAAGCATAATTACCGTTAAGTTGTACAGGTAAAGCATGAATAGAAAGCTGATTGTTCTCCGCAATATAGGTGTTTTTGTAGGTGGCACTATATCCATAATTATTATCATCTGTAGAATACAGGAAGTTGTGTTGCGGCTTTATGTAAAGTGAGGGTGTAAAGACGACGACTGAAATGATGATGATAAATATGACAGGCAGCGAAATTCCAATAATTAGGGGCAGATGTTTTGTTTTCATATACTCAATAGTAGCTTAATTTAGAAAGTTTGAGTAGTGATTTGACTACATCAAACTTCTTGGCTGGTCCACACATAAGTGTGGCCCGTTGGGCCGCGAGTACGCTTATTGAGACCTATAGTAATTTAGGATCTAATTGAAGTCTCTATTCTATGGTTTAACAGAAAGCTGTACTATATTCGATCCATCAAATTTATAAGTTGCTGTTTTGATTACATTCCATTTTTCTTCAGTACAGGCTTCTTCTAAACTAGGTGTTGTACAGGCCAACCCTTTTCCTGTAAGGGAAATGATTCCGTTTTTAATTGATACACTTGTTACTTCTGATTTAATGGCAGATGATGCAACGTATGCCGGTGAAAATGTATCAGGATAATTTTTATCTTTAACGAGTTTGGCACTCACATTTCCTTCATTTAAGACAACCTGCAAACTCACTGAGCATGAAGCTCCACAGTGTATTTCCTGGACCACCGCGTCTTCATATCCATCTCCATTCACATCCCCTCTTGCAAGAATATTTGCATCGAGATCTCCGACTGCAGACTTGAAAGATGTATCGGGTAGACTCGTAATATTTGCATTCTGATCGGCTTCTGTATGAAACTGAGTATCGACAAGATCCGTAGAAGCTTTTTTGGTTGAATAAAAATATACTCCACCGCCTATAACAGCGACGGCCAAAATAATAAATAAAATAAAGTTTCGCTGTGTGTTTTTCATATTGGCTTAATAGTAGCTTAATTCAAAAGGTTTGAGTAGTAAATTACGTCCTGGCTGGACCGTGAGTACACTTAGCGAAACTCAAAAGATCAATACGTCTCTCCCAACTTCAATTATTGTGTCTTTTTATCGCAAAGTGATATAGTCTGCATTAGACAATGCTCTATACATCATGAATACAACACCACACACTACCCAACTCTTCGAACAAGGTCTGATTCCCCTCGATAAATCCTGGACGAACCGTATGGGCATCCTCGATCTCAAGGGTTCAAGTGACAGAACCATCAGATTTCTTGAAGGAAAATCCGATCTTCCTGATGACCTCAAAGCACTTCTCCGAGCATCGCGTGCTTGGATCAGTGGCGAACGGAATATCGACGTAGGAGAATCGGGCACCCTTTTACGGTGCTTAAGATTTCTCGCATGGACACGAGGACTCAAAGAAACCTTCGTTGTCCACAACACTCTGAAGAAGAGAGTTGAGGAAGGTTGCATCACAAATGACCCAGCTATCATACACTTCTCTCTTGAGGAACTCCTCAAGCTCGACAATGGAACAAGTCAGTGGGCTACTGCGGCCCTGCTTGCACGTGATTCTTGTGAACCGGTTGCACACCCTTCTTTTAGACTGCTTCAAACCTATGAAGCAGTCGAACATTGGCACGCCACCAATAAAGCAGGACAACACTGGCAAGCAAAGCATGACGATACCATCGCCAAACAAGCAGGTGCATTTTTGCAAATGCTTTTAGGATTAGAATCGGGTTTTGTTCCGGCTCACAGCGAGGACTATTGTTTTGCGCGAGCATTTGAAATCATTGATGCTACAGAAGGGTTGAAACGATACCCTTCCCTCGTCGGTCACGAAAGCAACCGAATCGCTGAGATGGAGGAAACATTCCGACTCTACAGTGAAGGGATGCCAATTCCTTCACGAGATCATCGAGTGGTGCAAGCCATCTCAATGCGAGCTTTGCTAGATCGAAAAAGTATCAGGATTGATCATGCAGATTGTGTCAACAAAGGCTGGCCACAGTTTTGGAACTTCATGAAATATGCAGAGGGATCGATGTGACAATCAACTCCTTTGTAACGGACCCGTCCATGACGGGTCCATTTTTATATATAAATCTTGAAGTGTTTTTTATATTTTATGGTCACGAATAATTTGCTTGTTGCCAATCATAAAATTCAGCTAGGAAATCTTTCGTTACACGAACAGTACACCTTTTGACTAAAATTTTCTTGAAAACAATTTTAGGCTCAAAAGGTTTTCGATTCCTAGACGCAAGCCGCCCCAGGCTTGCTCGGGGCGTAACATACAAAAAATCTCAGCTATTGAATAGCTGAGATTTTTTGTATGTTATGCCCCCGCTAGGAATCGAACCTAGAATAACGGCTTAGAAGTCCGCAGTTATATCCATTTAACTACAGGGGCAGATTTATTTTAAATTGCCAGAGATTCGTTTTCTGTATTTAGAGTTATATCCATTTAACTACAGGGATATATCAGGCAATTCGAAAATACCCATACAAATTAACACAATTATCGCGCAGGGTCAATGAAAACTTTTTTGTTGTCGATTATGTTTTGGAACTCCCCTGCTCTACCGTCATATTTAACAATCATATCTCCGAGTGCTTTGGTATTTATAGGCGGTTTCGTAGCACCTCCGGAAACAGCATTGTTTGTAGCACCAATATTCACATATACATTTATATGCCAGATGACCGAGATAACAAGGGACAAAACAAACAAAGAGAGGACGAACTTCCAATCCTTATCGGCATCACTGCCAATGTTTGCAAATGAATGCTTAAATTTTTTAAAGAAAATTGAGAGAGTGTTTTTTTTCATTGTGTTTAATTATTGCCGTCTTGGGGTGCACCAGTATCAGTATTTTGCTCTGCAGGCAGCGGATTTGCATCTGGCTTTTTAACTGCCCAAACATCCAGGTTCACTTTAAGCTGCCACACCTTATTAGTCGATGCCGCTTTTTTCTTTGTTGCTTCAACTACTACATCAGCATACCGAAGTGAAAATGAATTAACGGTCGATTTGTATGGAAGCCTCTCGAGAAGTCCCAAGAGATTTATGAGCCCAGACCAATCACCTTGAGCAGAGACAACCATATTTATTTTTTCCTTTCCTGCCGCATCGAGTTCTGGAACCGCTTGTTCAACCACTGAATCAACAGATCCAGAAACACCCACACCTTTCATTAAATCTTCAATGTTCTGAATGAAGTCAACAATAGAATCCTGTCCCAAAAAGAGTGCCGCTATCTTGTCACCATTTTCAACAGTTCCCTTCAAGTTCTGTTCAATAATATCGAGATTACCAAGAGTAGAATCAAGTGTCTTTGATTTTGTTTTTAGATCTTCAGCCTCTTGTTGGTATGATCCAAGAGCATTATAAAAATAGAAATAGAAGCCGGCCGAAGACGCTGTGATCAAAAGTACAAATACTATTAAAATATTAAGTTTGTTTTTCATTGCTATGATTTAAAACTTACCAAGAAGCGTCATATTAAATGGAACGTCTGTTTGCTTTGCGAGGTTCGACACAGGCAGATCCACCTTTTCAAATATGAGTTCTTTTTTTAGACCATTTGAAAATGAGATAAGACTTGTTCGATCTTTGGCTATTCCTTCGATATTAATGAAACTCCTCGCCTGATCTCCTCTCGTGTAGCCGATCGAAATGATTTTGATGTCTGTCGTTATATGAGTCAAAAGCACACCGATCGCACGATAGACCATTGTTTCATCAGGTTTTGCGAGTGCGAGGTTTGATCCGATCGTATTCATTGTGCCCGTGAGTCCCTCTTTGTCTTTCCTCTCTACTTGTTTTGTGAGACTGTCGAGCTCGGTCTCATATGATGTTTTTTCTGACTTGAGCGAAATATATGATGGGAACAAAAGCGCGCATCCAATGATGAAAAAGAGAGAAATAAAAACAAGAACAATGACCAAAAGCCTCATTCGGTATTCTTTGTATAATCTTTTTTTGTGATGTTCAGGTAGTAGAGTAAACATTTTTATATTAGATAAATTTAGTCATTGGTAGGCAGCACAAGTCCAAGCGCCGTCGCATATGACAGAGAATCTTCAAAAGAGATCTCAGGCACAATGTCTTTGTAATAATCAATATTGATCCAGACATCTGAAATCTCAACCGGCATCTTGAGTGACGAAGAAAGATAGTCATCAAACCCAGGGATAGCAGCGTCCTTTCCACAAAGGATTATTTTTTCAACTGGAGATCCTCCCCCATTTGTCTGCTTGATCCAATATGCAGATACGCGCTGGATCTCATCGCGAAGAACAGAGATAGTGGTCGCGAGTCCTGTTGCGAATGATTCACCATCGCCACTTGTTTTGAAAAGCCCTTCTTTATATTTGATCTTTCTCGCCTCTTCAATATCCACTCCAAATTGTTTTTGGATCGCACTCGTGAGCTGCGCTCCTCCAAAGCTCGTCGTTGAGCTGAATTGTACAAATCCATATTCAACAACTCCAAGCATTGTTTTTTCTCGTGAGAGATATACAAGAAGGTGCGAACCAACATAATTCTTTTTTACAATAGATCGCGAGAGCGCTCCCGACTCCACCATATATGATACAGCAGTCATCCCACATTCTTCGAGAATTGAATTGTACTTGTTGATCACGTCCCGAGAAACCACAGATACTACTGCGATCTTAATATCTTTTTTAGGTAATATATAATAGTCAAAAAGCGCATCAGAGTCTTGGATTGGCACGTTTTCTTCGAGATGGAATTCAATATTGTTCTTGATCTCTTGAGGAGTGTCCCCAATTACTTCCATTGTAAAAAGATACGTCTCTTCTTCAGGGAGCGCCACTTTTACATATGTAACTCCGTCTGTTTTTTTGATCTCTCGGAGTGTCTTTTTGAGAGATTCGTTTATGAGAATATTATCATTTGCCTCAAAAGCTCTTCTGCCATATCGGCCAAGTTTGAAACTTTCTCCGGTACTTATGAGCTCAGCAAAATGAAGAGACTCTCGACCAATATCGAGGCCAACATAAGAGAATTTTAGAAATCTCGGCGTAGGAAAAAATTCAAAAATCTTTTTGATCATTGATAGAATTATATCATAAAAATTTTGGAAGAATTAAATATAAATACAAAATGCTCGATGCTGTAGGCATCGAGCATTTTGTATTTATAAACTAGTTTGCCTTTGTCCCCTCCTCTACCGCATCATCAGCTCGGAGAAGTGAAAATGGTGTGTCCCCGCCACCGAGCGCAAAAAGCATTCCATTACTTTCAAGCCCCATCATCATCCGAGGAGCCAAGTTTGTAACGAACATGCACTTCTGTCCTACCAAGACTTGTTCATCTTCAAAATATTTTCGAATTCCTGAGAGAATCTGACGAGGACCAGATTCTTCTTTGAAATCAACCCTAAGCTTCAAAAGCTTTTCAGACCCTTCGATCTTCTCAGCGCTGAGGATCTTGCCGAGCGTTACCTCGATCTTGCTTAGATCATCAATACTTATTTTTGGATTAACTTTTACCTCTGCTACAACGCTCTCTTCAACTTTTATTTCGTCTGACATTTTTATTATTTTATATTTTTTAATTGATCGACATACGTTTGTAATACAATCGCTGCCGCTGATGCATCTATCATATCGCTATCGCCTTGGATTCTGGACGCTCCATAGGTGCTAAAAAATTCAGGCTGCAATATCACTTCAACACCGAGCTCTGTTTCAAGTTTTGCTTTGAATTTTCTGATAGCATCCATAATATCGTTATCAGTCCCATTCAAGTTCTTGCTCTCACCGAGCACAATCTTTGCAATATTCTCTTTCTTTTTGATTTCAGCAATAGTCTTCAGAAGGTCTTTGTCGTTATTTATGACCGAACGAGGAAACGCCATGCCACTATCGGTATCAGCAGTCGCAAGCCCCACCCTCTTTGTACCATAATCAATACCTAAAATTCTCATATATATAACAGTATACCCAAGCACTAAATTTATCACAAACAAAATATAGTTTTTACTATTATTCGATCGAGGAATTAGACCTATTCTAAGTAATTAATTATTTAGTGCGCGGGCAAGCAATATATTTGTAGAATCTGGGTTTTTCTGATAACATAGCAAAATATTGGAGGAGTCGCATAGTGGTTTAGTGCACCTGTCTTGAAAACAGGAGTGCCGCAAGGTACCGCGAGTTCGAATCTCGCCTCCTCCGCCAACACGAGCTAGCTCGAGACGCCTCATAAATAAGGCGTCTTTTGCTATTCTGGTCATTCTATGAAGGCCTTAGAAATAAGTTCCATTTTCAGCTATAATGTATGGAAATGAAGAAAATCAAATCACAAAAAAAGTCAGTCAAGGCGAAATCGGATAAATTTGTGGTAGTTACAAATAAAAGCTATGGCAACAACCTTAAAGGGACTAAAATATATTTTGAAGGAAAAAAACCAAAAGGTTTAAAAAAGGATGGAACCATTGTTTTTGGAAAACACACGCTTGAGGCACTCAAAAGAAAACTTGGAACTAAATTTCGTTTAATAATTACCAGTAATGATGATTCAATAAAGCTTGAACGAGCTATATATAGAGTTCGTATTTCTCAAAAAACTTTCAAGAGTATGGGAGATAAGTTAAGAGAGAGGACTAGGGATATTAAAAATGATATTGTTTCAAGTTTTTTCTCATTAATCTACCCTGAGTATTTCACAGTACAAGAAACTCCGATGTATATTCCCGGCAGTCTTTCCCACATGATTGGGAGTGAGATACTTCCTCGATTATCTACTGAAGATCGTGAAGCGATGAATAGATTTCTACCAGATTATATTGCCTCGGAGTCTTTGAATTCTATTAATCTACTAAAGGCTACAGCACAGATAAAAACTCTTAAGGAGCTTGCTGCCGATCTCGAAAAAGCACTCGACGCTTCCTATTCTGAAGGTTGGTGGCAAACTTATATAAAAAAGAACATTCTTATTATTCAACAGGGTTATATTGCTGCGATCGAAAAAATGAATGTTACAGTTGGTGGAATTAAATTTCCTGATTTTTCTTTGGTGACACATGATGGATATTTAGATATCCTTGAAATCAAAAAACCAAATACTACGCTTTTAAAACATGACGGTAGTCGTAATAATTACTTTTGGGATCCAGAAATGGCAAAAGCAGTGATTCAGTCTGAAAACTATATTGAGAATGTTTCGCGTAGTGCCGACGCCATAAGGAGTTATATACTCGATAATCATGGGATTCAATTAAAAGTAGTAAGACCGCGAGGAATCATCTTGGCGGGTGATACAAGAAAATTTTCAGCCACAAAAGAAAGCGATGATTTTCGTTTATTAAGTTTATCTACAAAAAATATCGTTTTCGTTACATACGATGAACTGCTCAGTAGATTAAATAATTATATTAAAGTCCTGGAGGACCATTCAAAATAATATGAAACTAATACCTGGAGATGTAAATAATGATTTTCACAGAGATGTCTTTTGGCAAAGAAGCTTTATTGAATCAGATGCCGGTGAATTATTATCCAAGATTATTGTCTGTACTACAAAAGAATTCTGTGACCTCAAAGGGATGTCCAATGGATATAATGTAAATGATAAAATTGTTCATTGGTTTGAAGACAGAACAAATAAAGCATTTGAACATTATAAAGAATCAGAAAACCCTGAAGATAGTTACATTGATATCCATCCTAAGATTCCTAATCTATTGGAATTTGCTCGATCACTGTAGTGCCTCAGCGATATCCAGAAAAAATGCTACTATAAAAGTATGAAAAATCAGTATTTCGGTGATTTTGGGGACTATCAGAAATTTTCTCTTCTTAAATATCTTAGGGATATTGGCAATCTCTCGATTACGGTTCATTGGATGAAAACCAAGGACGATTCGAGCAACGACGGCGCAAAAATAAAATATCTTTCCAACCCAAGCGAATGGGATTCTTTCGATCCTAAAATATTCGGATTCCTCGACAAGCATATCAAACTGAACCAGCGAGATCTTTCGTTATATGAAAAAAGCTTTCATGCGAAAGACATCTCGTTTATAAACGATCATGTCGAGGATATAAGCATTCGAAACAAGCTTATCCAAGGAATCAAAACCGACAAGGATTCGGATATCATTTTCTTTGATCCCGACAATGGAATCGAGGTGAAATCTACCAATGTAAAAAATCTCCACAAATACATTACCTGGGAAGACATAAAGATCGCATTTGATTCCGGAAAAAGTGTTTTAGTTTACCAGCACTATTCAAGAATGAATCGAGACAAGTTCATCCGAGGAAAGCTCGATGGGTTCAATAAGCTGTTCAAAGATGCCGTCTTTGTCATTCGTGCCAAGCATTCAGTTTACTTTTTACTTGCACAGAAAAAACATGCTTCAAAAATCTCGAAATCCCTCAAAGAGTACCAAAATAATTGGAAGGAGCTAATTAAGGTATTCGACCCTAGTGCCTCAAAATAGCTGTTCAAAACATGCTAAACTGCCCTTATTACTTCCCATCTGACCAGTACTGAACCCGAGTGGCCCGCAAAATACAAAAACAGCAGATAATATCTGCTGTTTTTGTATTTTGCGGAGGAGAGCAAGCCCGGGGTGGCTTGCGTGCGCGACTTTATTTTCTTATGAGCCTGTGAATTAGAAAATAAGAAGTGCTCTTGAGTGAGATTCGAAATTCCCGCCTCTAACTTTCCTTTTTTACGATATAATTAAAATATGAAAAAACCCACCTACACCGAATTCTCTGATCCTCGCTTCGTCGCACTTTACGACAACCTTAATGCTTTAGGAGCTGATAGCGATTTCTTTTGCGAGAAAGTAAAAGAATTAGAAGCTCAAACAATTATTGACCTGGGTTGTGGTACTGGTCTCCTCACTACAAAACTTGCAGAACAAGGATACGAGATGATCGGGATTGAACCCTCAGACGCAATGCTCGAAGTTGCTCGACACAAACCTTATGGAGAAAAAGTGAAGTGGATTATTGGAAGCTCTGAACAGATGAAGGGTCTTCAGGTAGATATGATACTAATGACAAGCCATGTTGCTCAATTCTTTCTTGAAAATGATGAATGGAATACAATGCTCAAAAATTCTCACGATGCACTAAAGCCGGGAGGTTATATTGTTTTTGATGCTCGCAATCCCCTAACAAAGCCGTGGGAGAAATGGACAAGGGAAACATCTAGTAAAAAACTAGAAACTCCGAATGGAGAAGTTGAAATGTGGTACCAACTACTTGAAGTTAAAGAAAATCGAGTAGTCTATGAAATCCATTACTTTTTTACAAAAACTAACGAGGAGCTAATTTCAGTAAATGAACTTATTTATCGCTCACAAGAAGAAATTACAAATTATCTTCTAGATGCAGGATTTATTGTAGAAAAGATATACGGAGATTGGGATGGCAGTTTAGCTACCGAAACAAGTCCTGAAATGATTTTTATTGCTCGTAAAATTTAGTCGAGACCGAAACTCTCACCTCCTCATTAATTTGAATCTGGATTCGACTGAATCAAGATTATCTGTGACAAATCTCGTTCTTATTTTTTAAATAAACAAGAGATCTCTTTTGTATTAAACATTACCGTAATTGACTAATGTTGATTTTTGTGCTAAAATCCGTACTAGTTTCGGATACAAACCCGAAAGCTTGAAAACTGAATACCCATGCAAACCACATCAATCAAAGCGCTGCTTGCTCAAATCGAGTCGCTTGGCGGTAAACAGGTGGCAGATGAAGTCAGAGCGCGTCTTGCGGCGGAATCCCCGTCACCAGATGCTCCTCTCGGCGACATTATGTCACTTATCACGTTGGCGTCTCAACCACGCCTTCAGCAAATCCAGTCTGTGCAAGTCTCCCCAACGGAGGCTGCGCTTCAGGTTCTAGTCGAACAACTGCGACTGCAAAAAGGTTACGTCAGCTTTGGAGGCGCACTGATCCACCGTTCGGTGATCATTATGTTCTCCTACCTGATCACTACCTTTGCCTTCGCGTTGCCAAACATCATGCCTATGCTCACCTCAGCGAAAGCAGGTGAACCCATAGCAGGATTGGTTGGTCTCATCGGTGTCGTCATCATCGGCATCATCCTGTACAAGAAACTCAAATAGCACTCCTACATCCCACGAAAGTTATGAAATCAATTCTTGCGACACTTGTCGCTGTCATGTCTCTGCTTCTCCTCACAAGTTGCGGAAAACCAGTGCCCCAAAACAAACTCGCCCTGGTCGTAAAAACTCTAGGCGAACGCTCAAACGATGCCTCGGCAACCGCCGAAATCTATTGGGCCCGTCGTCTTCCGTTTGGAGCAAGTTCGATGCCTTCAATGCGCATCTACCACTTCCCACTCGGAATTCAAGACTACAGCTGGACTTTGGCGCCCTGCTACGAATCCGTGAAAGATGAAGCCTTCCGAATCAATTGCCTCGGAGGCCAACTCATCATGGACATCAACATCCAGTGCTACATTGACCGCGAAGATCCCGACCTTGCAAAAAAACTGCTCGCCTTCATCGGTGACTTTCAAATGCAAGGATACCAAGGTGAATCTGACATGCTTGCGAAATGGGCGGGTGAAAAACTCCCCCCATTTCTTCGTGATCCAATCACGCAGTTTTCACTGAGCAAGCAAGGTATCGATGTCATGCGGGCAAAAGCTGAGATCAACAAGAAAGTGCTGGACACTATGAACGCGCGCTTTAATCGCTACGCAATCAAGTTCACCACCGCCGGAATTATCTCACCAATTCATCCGCCAAACGATCAGAGGAAAAAAATGGAAGAAGTGGTTAAAAAGGAGTACGCAGCAAAAGCACTCGACCTTAACAAGCGAGAGCTGGTGCCACTACTCACCTCCATCAATCAGGCAGAACAAGACGGATCAGTCAGAGCTCAGGAAGCGAGAAATCGCGGAACAACCGAAGCCATTCGTCTTGTCGCAGAGGCACAACAGCGCCGACGCACATCGTTCATCAAAATCCTTGGCGGACCAGACAACTACATCCTGCTTGAGCAGATGCTGACACTGGGAGAAAATCTCGGCGTTGGTGAAACCTCATTCCACATCATCCCGGATAGCATCACCTACATTGGCGGCAACAACTCAGCCGTTCTCCCAAACAAACCCCCAGGCAACAAGTAAATCCCTTATCATGAAAGCTACCACTATCATCGCCGCCATCGTGCTCGGTTTGGTTTGCTTCTTCTCTCTGAACACATGTGAATATGTGTCACAAGGCGAAAAAGCATTCTTCTACAACGTCAGCGCCGGAAAAAAAGTAAATCCACAGGACAACCCGCTCCTACCATTGGGCTGGAACTCCACGTGGGGATACAACATGCAAGTATTCTCTGTCAACGGCACGAACATCGACTACGACTTCACAGGTCTGGGAACAGGTTCGAGTAAATACGACGAGACCATCGCATGGAACAGTTCCGAAGGCGTCGTCATGGACTCTGAATACAAACTCTACGGCCGGGTTACCGATCCGTGGGAATTCTTTGTCCACTATGGCGAACTCCATTACGACTTCACTGTCAAAGGTGGAAAAGACGTCCGAGTGTTCGCTGCGTTACGAAACGCAGGAAGGGTTATCGCTGAGTACAGCGGCGAATACGCCGCAATAGCCGAAGCCGAAGAAATCAGGACAAAACCATCCGATCTGAAACTTCATGTGTTGCCGAGAATTCAGGCTTACATGAAAATGTTTGGTTTTGAAATCACTGATATGATGTTTCTCAAGGACTTTACATACCCTGAAGGCAACATCATCAACGAGGCCCGTCATGACCTGACGGAACTCAACAGTGAGATCAGGAGCCAGCAACAACAACTGAAGAACACCACGGATCAAATGGCTATCAACGTCGGAGCTGCCAACATGGACGCTGCGAAAGAGATCGCCAAGGCTCAACGGGAAGCTTCAATCATCGATGCTGAAAGTAATGCGCTGGCAACGGCGCTGCAACAGCAAATCGAACAGATCGGAATCGAAGGCACCTTGCGACTACGCAGCAGCGAGTTTCTTGGAAACCTCTCGAAAAAAGGTGTTGTCAAAGATGCATGGGTGACTCAGAAATCCATCTTCGGCATTCCTCTTTACCCACCCGTGGTGAAGTAGTGCCGGAGAAAAGCATCGTACATCAGCAACCTTAACCGAAGCCGCCCGCACCCAATGCGCGCGGCTTTTTTTATTTAAATATATAAGGAGTCTTTAAATGCCTTAAAAGTTCGAATGTTTTCTATCATTTTCTCGACAATTCAAAACTAAAAGATATAATTACAGCATGAAAGAGCTAGATAAAAACATAAAGAGAAAATATTTGTTCTCTGAGTATGACCCGAATTGGGTAAATAAATTTGGATCAATAAAAAATTTTCTATCAGGAATCTTTGGAGATAAAGCTTTACAAATTGAGCATGTTGGAAGTACTTCAATCCCAGAAATGAAAGCTAAACCTCTGATTGATGTTTTGATAATTGTGAAAGACATAAAAGACCTGTCTCAAGAAACTCTTGAAATGGTTGACGCAGGTTATGAATGGGGAGAAAACTATATTGCCCCCGATACGCTGATTTTCTTCAAGCTTGGTCCAGACGGAGAGAAGCTTGAAAATATTCATGTATGTGAACAAGACACGCCTAAAGTAAAGCAATTCCTCATAATGCGTGATTTCTTTAGAACATTTCCTGAAAAAGCGAAATCTTATTCTGATCTTAAAGAAACAAATGCTCAAAAATACCCCACTGACTACCCCGCATATCGTGCTGCAAAGAAACCTTTTTTAGATGAAATGGAAAAAGAAGCTTATGAATGGGCAAAAAGTAAATCTATTTAATTTATGAAAACAAAATCTCTCAAAATAATTCTCGAATCTATCCCTGTCTTATTTATGATTGCGTTAATCCCTCACATCACAAACGACTACTTACTCACACTAATTTACACCCTGATTATTGGAGTCTGCCTTTTTATCAAAACAGAAAAACTCGACTCCACTTTCCTAATCTTAGGTTTCTTCATTATGATAGTTTCTGAATCAATATTTATTTCAACTGGAGTTGAAGTGTTCACTCGACACACCTTGCTCGGGCTCATGCCATTATGGCTTCCCTTCCTTTGGTCATATTCATTTGTCGTTATGAAGCGATCTGTAAAAATTATCGAAGCTTAATAATATATATGCCCAACCTCTACAACAAATACATACTTCCCCGACTTTTAAACAGAGACATGCGTTCTACTGAATTTAATGAAACGCGATCAAAAACCGTCAGTCCTGCTCAAGGCATTGTACTTGAAATTGGATTTGGTTCTGGATTCAATCTGCCTTTCTATAAAAATACTACAAAGTTGTACGCGCTTGACCCATCTCGCGAACTTTTTGAATACGCCAAAGATCGTATCAAGTCTTCTCCATTTCCAGTCGAATATCTACAACACTCTGCTGAAAATATTCCTCTCCAAGATAATTCAATAGACGCAGTTGTTTCAACTTGGACACTTTGTAGTATCCCTGATTTAACTAAGGCACTCAAAGAAGTTCGGCGCGTTCTTAAACCAGGAGGAAAATTTCTCTTTGTTGAACACGGAAGATCTCCTAAGAAATTAAATCTGATTTTACAAACATTGGTCACCCCGATAACAAAACTCTATGCAGGAAACTGTCATCTCGATAGAAAGATCGATGATGAAATCAAAAATTCAGGCCTCAGAATTGAAACCATCGAAATGTCATCAGAAGACGGCAGACCTCTTATGTACTCTTATCGAGGTATCGCCATCCAGGATTAAATATCTTAGATTTTGCTCCTCTCCCCATTTATGAGATGATGACCCTATGATAAAGAACCACATAAAACACATCGCTTTCTCCCAAAAAGCACGAATGATTACCTCATTAACAATCCTTGCTCTTCTTGTCGGCGCTCTTATCTATTCCCACACAGTAGGCAATAAATCTTCTGAAGAAAACAGTGTGGCCACAAGCACTGCACCGGCCTCAACTCCGATCAAGAAAAATAATTATATCTATGCTCCCCAAGTCACAACTTCACCTGCCCAAATAGAACCTTCAATCCCTGCCCCAACAAACACCAACAATACAGAGAATTCAAGACCAATCCCAACCAAACTTCTCACTTCACGAGACCCTTCAGCGAGCAATGTTATTTACAACAACTATTCCGAACTTTCCATTTCTGAATACAGAAAAAATCCTTCCGACTATCTTGATAGTGGAATCAGATTCAAAACACTCGCAATCAAAGACTTCCTACCAAAAGATACAACAAATGAAACATCCAACTATATTGAAGTTATCGATGCAACCGGAGGACAAATGATGCTTCAAGTAGATGATACTGACTATCAGACAATTACAAGAAATTTCAATATTGGAGATTTTATGAATATTTATGGAAAAGGTGTAAGCAGTCACAGCTTTACCACAAGTAATTCTTTTAGAACTACAAACACAATCTACCCTGTTGCGACAATTCAGCGAATTGATAAATGTAGTTCTGGTAATTGCGGGAACACTGACACCACTCTCCTATTCGACAAGCTAGGCACTTCGACCGTATCATCTACCCCAAAACTTGTCGCTATTAAAACTGTCATACTAAACGCCACAATATATGAGCAGGTACCTTTTTCAATTCACGGGATCATCACAGGATTTATGCCATATGACAACAAAGGAAACTACCTCGTTGTGATGCGTGACCAAAATGATCCGAGCTACCAATTAGGAGTAGCCCTCGATGGAACATACTATTACGACCTCAAAACGGGAGATACACTGGAGGTGACAGGAATGCTCGCATACATAGGACTTCGAACATATGATATCGATACTTTTGGAAGTCCAATAATTTTGGTGGATAGACTATAATAAGAGATTCTTATCTTTCCAAGGATCTCCAAACAAAAAACATAGATAACAAATATGACGAGCTTTTCCCTTTCTCTCGTATGTACATCGGGTCCAAAATAAAAAACAGTAATAACAATTGTTGCAATATAAAGGAAATTATAAAAAGCACCTCTTACACCTTCTTGTTTTTCTTTTGACCAGATCACCGCTTAATTATTTTCTTCCCTTTCTTATTCAACTCCCCTGTTTTAATAAGCCAATTGATCCCGCCAAAACAACAGATCCGTTTCTTTCCTGACGAAAGCATAGAAATAGCTTTCTCAATTCTTCTCACCCGCGTCTCTTCTTTTTTTGCAGTATCAAGCCACAAGACCCAGTCTCTTCGAGCAAGTGGAGTATTGTCTTTCCATTGTGCGAAAGCTTTTGGATGTGCTTTGAGAGCCTTGTCCAAATCCAGCGGTACCTTTATTTCTTTGATCTTAGCCTGGGTTTTCTTCATACTCTATATTTTAGCAAAAAAAATATAAGTTGAAAATTTAACAATCACGCAAACTAAAAATAAGCCCTAATTATGAGGAGCACCCACCGATACCTCAATTGGATTTAGGTGTATAGACAGATACATCAAAAAATGCTAATATTTTTGATGTATGGAAATAGAGACAATCACAATAAATTCCGAGGTAAAACCTCATTCATTAAAAAAACTTCCTCCAAAAAAAGATTATCTAACCCCACAGATACTTAAGGAACTTATGCAAGCGAGAACTCAGATCGCTGAGTTAAAAGGCTATTGCCTAGACTATCCAAATCCATTATTACTTTTGTCACCAGCAATAATTAAGGAGTCATTGGCCAGCTCTGAAATAGAAGATATACACACAACTCTTATAGACGTTCTCCAAAACTCACTTCTCCCAGAAATAGAAAGGAGGCAGGCTGACAAAGAAGTTTTACGTTACAGAGAAGCCATCATACAGGGATATAATTTGTTTAAAAATAAACCGAATATTGGAACTAATTAAATTATTAGTATACATA